>CALGMY010000145.1 GCA_937958785.1 uncultured Gammaproteobacteria bacterium
CATCGACATCATCCAGACCAACTCCCGCCGGGTGAGCGAGATCGTGGACAACGTCCTGCAGCTGTCCCGCCGGGAGATGACCCGCCCGGAACTCATTTACCTCACGGGCTGGACCCGGGAATTCGCCACCGAGTTCAGCTCGACGCTGGAGCTCGACGAGGGCCAGGTCACCGTGACGGCCGCCGAGGACGTGGAGGTCCGCATGGACCCGAGCCACCTGCGCCAGATCGTCTGGAACCTGTGCGAGAACGCCGTGAAGTACGCGAGCATCACGGGCGGCATCGCCGTGGAAATCGCCTATGGCCGGCTGCCGGGCACGCGCCGGCCCTACCTGGAGGTGGCTGATGCGGGCCCGGGCATCCCGGAGGAGCTGCGCGAGCAGATCTTCGAACCCTTCGCCACCGGTCGCAATGGCGGCACCGGCCTTGGCCTCTTCATCTCCCGGGAGCTCTGCGAGTGCAACCGGGCGGCCCTGATCCACGAGCCCCGCCGCGGCGGTGGCAGCATCTTCCGCATCGTGTTCGCCGACCCGGGCCGGTGGGAGGGCTGACCATGGCGCGACCCCAGGCCCTCGTGGTGGACGACGAGCCGGACATCCGGGAGCTGCTCGCGCTCACCCTGCAGCGCATGGACATCGAGGCCAGCACCTGCGCCGACGTGGCGAGCGCCCGCGACCGGCTCGCCCGCCAGGACTTCCAGCTGTGCCTCACGGACATGCGGCTGCCGGACGGTGACGGCATCGAGCTGATCGAGTGGATGCAGGGCCGGGGGCTGAAGACGCCCGTGGCCGTGATCACCGCCCACGGCAACGTGGAGACGGCGGTGCGGGCCCTGAAGGCCGGGGCCTTCGACTTCATCTCGAAGCCCCTGGACGTGAAGGTCCTGCGCAAGCTGGTGGGCAGCGCCCTCAAGGTGCCCCGCCAGGACGTGACCTCCGGCCGGGCCCAGCTGCTCGGCGCCTCGGCCCCCATCGAGCGCCTGCGGGAAACGGTGGCGAAGGTGGCCCGCAGCCAGGCGCCGGTGCACATCACCGGCGAGTCGGGCACGGGCAAGGAGCTGGTGGCCCGCATGATCCACGAGCAGGGCGCCCGGGCCGACGGGCCCTTCGTGCCCGTGAACTGCGGCGCGATCCCGGGCGAGCTGATGGAGAGCGAGTTCTTCGGCCACCGCAAGGGATCCTTCACCGGCGCCGTGGCGGACAAGGTGGGGCTCTTCCAGTCCGCCGAGGGCGGCACCCTGTTCATGGACGAGATCGCGGACCTGCCCCTGCCCATGCAGGTGAAGCTGCTGCGGGTGATCCAGGAGAAGGCCCTGCGGCCCGTGGGCCAGACCGCGGAGGTCCCGGTGGACGTGCGGGTGCTCTCTGCCACCCACAAGGACCTGCGGGCCCTGGTGGCGGCGGGGCAGTTCCGGGAGGACCTCTACTACCGGATCAACGTGATCGAGCTCCGGGTGCCCCCGCTCCGGGAGCGGGGCGAGGACGCCCTGCTGCTCGCCCGGCACATCCTCCGGCGGCTCGCGGCGGGCATGGGTGCACCGCCCCCCGACCTCACCCCGGAGGCCCAGGGCAAGCTCCTCGCTTACCGCTTCCCCGGCAACGTCCGGGAACTCGAGAACGTGCTGGAGCGGGCCGTGGCCCTCGCCGGCGACGTGATCACGGCGGATGACATCCAGCTCCACGAACCGGTGGCGATAGGGGTTGTAGGAGCGGCTTCAGCCGCGATTTCGCAATCGGTCGCGGCTGAAGCCGCTCCTACAGGTTCGCCCCCGACCGCCCCCCTCGGCGACCGGCTGGACTCGGTGGAGCGGGAGACCATCCTCACCGCCCTCCAGCAGCACCGCTACAACAAGACGGCGACCGCCCGGGCCCTCGGACTCACCCTGCGGGCCCTGCGCTACCGGATGCAGAAGCTGGGCATCGGCTGAGGCCGGCGGCCGGGGCGGGGTGACGCGGGACGTCACAATGTGACGCTGGGCGTCAGGCCCCGGACGGCGCCGGCGGACCCTTATGTCGCACCGCGGGTCGACCCACTGGTCGGGCAACCCATTTCACTCTAAAAATCAATCAGATAGCAGCTGGCCTGGGCGCCTGGCACGGAACCTGCAAATAGTCCACCGCAGGCCACGGCCGCAGAGTTCCGGTTACCCCACTTCACTTCAGCAGGAGAACCTACATGACGAAGACCATCCAGAAGGGCTTCACGCTCATCGAGTTGATGATCGTGGTGGCCATCATCGGCATCCTGGCGGCCATCGCGATTCCGGCCTACCAGGACTACACGATTCGTTCGCAGGTGACGGAAGGCCTCAGCCTGGCATCGGCCGTGAAGGCTTCCGTGGCGGAGACCTACGCCGACACGGGCGAGTGGCCGGCGCTGCTCGAGGACGCGGGCATCGACGACGCGCCGGTCGGCAAGTACGTAACGGGGATCACCGTCGACGAAGGCACGATCGTCATCGAGTATGGCGACCAGGCCAACGCCAACATCGCGGGCTTGACGCTGTCGCTGAAGCCGGTGCTCAGCGACAACAACGACGTGGTGTGGGTGTGCGGCCTCAAGACCGCTCCGGCGGGCATGACCGACACCTCGGGCGATGCGGATACGACCCTGCTCGACAAGTACCTGCCGAGCAACTGCCGCGACGACAGCTAATGCCTTAGTCCCTGCCCGGGCAACCGGGCCGGGAACCTGACGACCCAAGGGCCCC
>CALGMY010000146.1 GCA_937958785.1 uncultured Gammaproteobacteria bacterium
CGGATGTCTCATCACGGATTCCCCAGGAGTTGGCTTACTTGGCCGCGGCCTTGGCCACGGGCTTCTCGGCGGGCAGCGTCCAGCCCGCCGGCGGCGCGGACTTCTCCGGCACGCCCTTGTAGTTGCCGGGACCGATGTTCAGGGACGAGATGTCCATGACGTGGGTGTAGAGGTCCGACATGAAGCGCTGGCCCTTGCTGCGGGTGAAGAGCAGCTTCTTGCCGTCGGGCGAGATGGCCGGGAAGCCGTCGAAGGCCGGGCTGAAGGTCAGGCGTCGGGGCGGCTCGGCGCCGGAGAGGTCGCCGAGGTAAACGTCCCAGTTGTTGCCCTCGCCGATCCGCACGTAGGCGAAGTGCCGGCCGTCTGGCGCCGGGAACGGGGCCCAGTTCATGTCGTTGGTGAAGGTGCGGGGCACGACGTTGGAGCCGTCGAGGTGCATGGTGAAGATCGTCATGGGCGTCTGGTTGCGCTGGCCGGTCTCCTCCCGGATGCGCTTCAGCTCGGCGGTGACGCTGCGCTGCCAGGCGCGATAAAGGATGGTCTTGTTGTCGGGCAGGAAGTAGGGCGCGCCCTCCTGCCAGTCCGGCGTGAAGGTGAGCTGCTTCTCGCCGGTGCCATCGGACTTCATGATCCAGATGTCCATGTTGCCGGCGATCTGCCGGCCGAACACGATCCACTGGCCGTCCGGCGAGACGGTGACTTCCGCCTCGTAGTACTTGTTGTTGGTCAGGCGCTTGACGTTGCCACCCTTGAGGTCCGAGGTGTACAGCTCGGCGCCCTGGGGGTAGTCGGTGTCCTCGGACCAGTTGCCGACGGGCATGTCCATGTTGTCCCGGGTGGAGGTCCAGACGATCCGCTGCATGTCCGGGAAGAACCAGGAGCAGGCGTCCTGGCCCCGGTCGTTGACCCGCCAGGCCTCGCTGCCGTCGTCCTTGAAGATCCATGTCAGCGCGCCGCCCGCGGACTTGTCGTCCTTGGCGCGCAGCGCCTTCGGGTCCTGCGTCTGGGCAATGATGTGGATGTTGTCGGGGGCGTAATAGGCCTCGGCGGTCTCCGGGATGTTCGGGATCACGCGGATCGGCAGCTCCTTCGCCGTCCAGTCGGGGGGGGCGCTGTCGGCCCCGGCCCGTGTGCTGGCCTTGGCAGTGGCGTCGGCGGCGGGCGCGGCATCGTCGGCAGCCGGGGCGGCGCCCGGCGCGGCGACCAGCAGGGTCGCGAAGATGGTGGTGAGGACGGTCGTCGAGCGTTTCATTCTTGTGTTCCCCCAGGCCCAGTTGCCTCGCCGGATGATAGCGCAAGCGTCCGCGCACGCCGCGCCGCCGGTGTGCGGCGCCGTGGCAGTTTGTCGCACGATGCGTGGCGTGTACCATGCGGGTACTTCCCGCCCCTACCCGCAGGACCCGCACCATGCCCCGACCCGGCTCCTATTCCCGTCGCACCATCGTCCAGGGCATGGGTGCCCTGCCCCTCGCCGCCGCCCTGGGGAATTCCGGCGTCGTCCGGGCCCAGAACCGCAGCAAGGTCCTCGTGATCGGCGCCGGGCTGTCGGGGCTCAACGCGGCCCTGCTGCTCGAGGAACAGGGCGTCGACGTGCAGGTCCTGGAGGGGCGGCAGCGGGTCGGCGGCCGCGTGCTCTCCCACCGGGACGTCGCCGGCAACCCCGAGTCCGGCGGCACCTCCTTCGGCGCTGGCTATGCCCGGCTCGTGGACGCCTGCAAGCGCTTCAAGGTGGGCCTCATCGACGTGACGCCGATCGTGCCCTTCTTCAATGAGCGCGAGCTGGTCCTGGACGGTAAACCCATCCCGAAGGACCAGTGGCCCACCCACCCGCGCAACCCGTTCCCGGCGGCGTTCCGCCAGAGCATGCCCTGGACCTACCTGAACCCCCTGATCGGCAAGAACAACCCGCTGAAAACAGGCGACGCCTGGCTCGATCCGGCCAATGCCCGCTACGACGTGTCGCTGCACCAGTGGCTCACCAGCCTCGGCGTATCTGAGCAGGTGATCGACCTCTGCTGGAACAACAACCCGAACTTCGGCACCACGGCCCACGACGTGTCGGCCATGATGGTGCTGTTCGGGGCGACCTTCGCCACGATGCAGGCCCAGCTGGGGGGCAAGACCTTCGGGTACACCGCCGTGGGCGGCAACCAGTCCATCCCGGAGGGCATGGCGGGGGGCCTGAAGAAGCCCGTACGCTTCGGCAGCAACGTGACGGGCATCCGCTCCACCGATGGCGGCACCGAGGTGCACTGCGCCGATGGCACCGTCTACAAGGCCGACTACGTCATTTGCTCGCTGCCCATGAGCGTGCTCCGCCGCGTCCAACTGGACCCGGTCCCCACCGGGGCCAAGCACCTCGCCATCAACACCCTGGCCTCCCAGCCCGTGAACCTGCTGCACCTGGCCGTGAAGAGGCCGTTCTGGGAGGACGACGGCCGCAGCCCCAACATCTTCAGCAATGGCCTCGCGGGCATGGTCGTCGCCGAACGCAAGGGCAAGGTCCCGACGGACATCACCAGCCTCACCATCTGGATCCGCGGCCGCAATGCCACCTGGATGGATACCCTCGAGACGAAGGACGCGATCGCCGCCATCATGGACGACTTCTACCGGGTGCGGCCGGCCGCGAGAGGCAAGGTCGAGCCGAAGGTCTACCACTCCTGGTACCGGGACCCGTTCTCGGCCGGGGACTGGGCCGTCTGGGCACCCGGGCAGGTGAATGCCTTCGCGTCCGAGGTGGGCAAGCCGGTCGGCCGGATCCACTTCTGCGGCGAGCACACCGCCGTGTCCAACCGGGGCATGGAAGGCGCCATGGAGTCTGGCGAGCGGGCCGCCTTCGAGGTCCTCGGCCTCGTCTGATCATGCACACCCTCATAAAACCCTTCCGCGCCCTGCGCCCCGCCACCGGCCAGGCGGCCGCCGTGGCCGCCCCGCCCTATGACGTGCTGAACACCGAGGAGGCGCGAGCGCAGGCCCGCGGTCGCCCCGCGAGCTTCCTGCACATTTCGAAGCCGGAGATCGACCTGCCGGAAGGCACCGACCCGTACTCGCCCGCGGTGTACGCGAAGGGCATGGCGAACCTCCAGCGGCTCATCGGCGACGGCGTGCTGGTGCGGGACGAGCAGCCCCGCTACTACATCTACCAGCTGCGGATGGGCGAGCACGAGCAGACCGGCATCGCCTGCATCGGCAGCGTGGTCGAGTACGACCGGAACCGCATCCGCAAGCACGAGTTCACGCGGCCGGACAAGGAGGACGACCGGGTCCGGCAGATCACCGCGCTCAACGCGCAGACCGGCCCGGTGCTGCTCGCCTACCGCAGCAACCCGGAGCTGAAGCTGATCATCCGCGAGCACCTGCGCGAGACCCCCGCGTTTGGCGCCACCACCGTCGATGGGGTCGGCCACTCGGTCTGGGTCGTCACGGGCCGGGAGCACATCTCCGCGATCACGCGCATCTTCGATGCCATGGACTCCCTCTACATCGCCGACGGCCACCACCGGTCGGCGGCGGCGTCACGGGTGGCCGCCACCCGCGGCCAGGGCAACCCGCGCCACTCCGGCGACCTCGACTACAACTACTTCCTCTGCGTGGCCTTCCCCCACGACGAGATGCGGATCCTCGACTACAACCGGGTCGTGCGGGACCTGAACGGGCTGTCGACTGCCGACTTCCTGGTGACCATCGCCCGGCACTTCCAGGTGACGCCGGCCAACCGCCAGGCACGGCCCGCCCGCCCGGGCCAGTTCGGCATGTACCTGGGCGGCCAGTGGTACGCGCTCGACATCCGGCCGGACCTCATCCCGAAGGACCCGGTCGCGAGCCTCGACGTGAGCCTGCTCCAGGAGCACCTGCTCGCGCCCGTGCTCGGCATCGGCGACCCGCGCCGGGACAAGCGCATCGACTTCGTGGGCGGCATCCGGGGCCTCGGCGAGCTCGAGCGTCGCGTGGACAGCGGCGAGATGGCCGTGGCCTTCGCCCTGTTCCCCACCAGCCTCGACGCGCTCATGGCCGTGGCAGACGCCAACCAGGTGATGCCGCCCAAGTCGACCTGGTTCGAGCCCAAGCTCGCGGACGGGTTGCTATCGCACGTGCTGGACTGATCCCGGGGGGAGCGCTCCATGGCCCGCCATCCCGTCGCACTACCCGCCCTGCTCCTGATCACCCTGGCTGGCGCCGGTGGCGCCGCGACGGCCGCGGGAGCCCCGGGGCCGGAGCTCTGCCAGCGCCTGCTGGAGGGCGTGTCGGTCACGATGGATTTCGACGCGGCGAAGGCCGAGTGGACCGCCCGCGGCTACCAGGACGTCTCGCCCGCGCAGCTGCCCGGGGCGCTGCCCAACAACCAGCTGCAGCTGAAGTTCGTCCGGGACGGCGGGGCGCGGGCGGGCCAGCCGGGCAGTGCCACCCTGGTATGGCAGACGAGCCCGGATGACCCGCGCCAGGTCACCGTGTCCTACCAGCTGGTCGGCACGGTCACGGGCCCGCTGCTCACGGGCGGCTGGTCCCACGGCCGGATGTTCCTCGACCGCAAGGCGGACTTCTGCCCGCCGGACCCGAAGTTCCCCCGGGACTGTGCGGTGGACGAGATCCGCGCCCGCGGGCCGCTGTCTCCGGACAACTTCCAGTGCACCTACACCGTCGCCGCGCGGCTGCTCGCCCCCGCCAGCGGGCTGATCACCGAGAGCGTGCAGCGCACGGAGCAGTCCGTGAACCAGGGCAAGGAAGACCTCGTGCGCCAGCTCAAGTCCGGGCGGCCACCCACGCCCTAGCGTTCCACCCGCAGCCCGGCGGGCGGGTGTCAGTCGTCGAGCACGAAGGTCACCAGCATGTTGACCTGGTACTCGACCACCTTGCCCTTGGTGACGCGCACCTGCTGTTCCTTGACCCAGGCGCTCGTGATGTTCCGAAGGGTCTTGTCGGCGCGCGCGATGTCCTTGTGGATGGCATCGTCGAAGCCCTTCTTCGAGGTGCTGCTGATCTCGGTGACCTTGGCGACGGACATCGGCATTTCTCCCGCTTGTTGTCGTTCTTGTATTCGCCACCCGAGGCTAGGGACGAGGGCGGGAACTGTCAACGCGACGGGCGCACCGCCTGAAGGCAGGTGAATACCGCTTCGCACCAGGGCGGAGCACAAAGGCACCAGTGGAAACACGCAAGGCGCTGAGTTTCCTCAACCCCGCCCTGGCACGATTCCTGCAAATGTCACCGTAGGGCCATGCCACTCACCGGACAGCACGAGGAACTTGCCGCAATGAAAGCCGCCACCATCCAGGACGTCGCAGATCGGGCTGGCGTTTCCATCAAGACAGTATCCAGAGTCACCAACGACGCGCGGTACGTGCGCGCCGAGACCGCCGCCCGGGTACGCGACGCCATTGTCGAGCTGAACTACCGCCCGAATGCTCAGGCGGTCTACCTCGCGCGCCTGGGTTCTCGCCGCCAGAAAACGCCAACTGACGCCGCGGATCGTCCGCTCTGACCCAAGGAGCATCGCCGATGGCTACAACACTGCACACTGGTGCGACGCCCTTGCGAACGCCGCGCCCCGGAAGGCGGGGATCCAAGCGAGCAGCGGCTGCCCCCAACGTCGCCGCTGACGAGCGGCCTCCCCCTGCGGGCGATTGGCGGACTCGCCAGGAGATGATCGCCAAAGCTGCCTATTACCGGGCAGAGCAGCGTGCCTTCGCGCCCGGCTTCGAACTCGTTGACTGGCTGGCCGCCGAAGCAGAGGTTGATGCGGGTTTCTCGGGCAGGTGACGATCTCACTTCGCGCCAGTCGCGCTCCCCGCTCAGCGCCGCTTCAGGTGCGTACGAATCCAGGCCGCGAAGTGAGCTTCTTCAACGTCGCCGCTGGCGACACCGAGCATGGTGATCGTCGCGTCGGCCTGGGTCGCCACGAGCCGGTGGCCATTAAAGGCGAGAAAGATGCCGACCGCCAGGAAAGCGGCCCGCTTGTTGCCGTCAACGAACGGATGATTCTTCGCGAGTCCGACCCCGTAGGCGGCCGCCAGATCGGCGAGGTCCGGTTGCCCATAGGTGGCCAGATGCCGCGGCCGGCCCAGTGCTGATTCGAGCAGGGCCTCGTCGCGCAGGCCCGTCCTTCCGCCATGCTCAGCGAGACTCTCGTCGTGCAGCAGGCACAGGGCCCGCTTGTCGAGCCAGTGCCAGCCGCTCATTTGGCGAGCTGGTGGAACGTATCCCGGTACTCGTGCATGAACTCACGACCGGCCGAAATCTGCGCCTCGACGCCCGGGTCGTAGGGCGTCAGGGTCACGCCATTCGTGGCGTCCGTGACGAAGAGCGTGTCGCCCCTCGCCACCTTCAGCTTCGCCAGCACTTCCTTGGGCAGGATCACGCCGACGGAGTTGCCAATCTGGGTCAGCTTCAGGGCAGTCATGGCGGCCTCCGGCATACGTTATAACATACGTTATACTAGCCAGGCGCAGCGCGCCCTGCAAGGGTTCAGTTCACGCCGCTAGTCCGCGCGAAATACGCGCCCGGAATCGCGGCTAAAGCCGCTCCTACGGCAGATGACTCGAGCCCGCACGACGATTTCCACCGCTACAGGTACTTCTCCAGCGGAAACAGCCGGTAGAACCCCGAGCTGAACCGCCGCCCGAAGCTGGTCATCGGCTCATGCGTCGCCCGCACCTCCCGGCCATCGACTTCGGTCACCCACTCGAGGCCGCCGCCGGTTCGGCGCCGCACCTGCCAGCTGCTGTCGGGGCGGAGCAGTTCCTCGATGGAGGCCGCCACGCGCTCCGCGAGCGCGGAGCTCTCCACGATCAGCGCGGTTTCGGAATTGAGGTAGGTGGAGCGCAGGTTCAGGTTGAAGGAGCCGATGTAGACCACGCGCCGGTCGACGACCAGGGACTTGGAGTGCAGGGAAAAGGCTGGCCCGTCCTCGCAGGCGGTCGAGATGGCGACCAGGCGCCGGCACGCCGCCGCATCGGGTCGCAGCTCGAAGAGCTCGATGCCCGCATCGAGCATGGCCGGGCGGCGCCGGGCGTAGCCCGAGTGGTTGGTCACGAGGTCGTTCGAGGCCAGTGAATTGGTGAGTGCCTTCAGCACCACGCCCGCGTCCCGCAGGCCCGCCGCCTCCTTAAGGCTCTGGTCACCGAGGATGAAGTAGGCCGACTCGACGAGGATTTCCCGGCGCGCCGCGGCCACCTGCCGGCGCAACTCCAGCGCCACCGGCTGCGCCGAGTCGGAGTCCTCCACGTCGGCGGCGGTCGGAGGCGGGTCGGAGACCAGGCGGGCCGGCACCCATGCGAGCGCCGGCAGGGTCCGGGTGGCCACCAGCTGCGCGAGGTCACCGGGCGGCCGGTAGCCGAGGGCTGCGATCTCCTCCACCGTCCGGGTGAGCGGCGCCTCGAGTCCGGTCGCCGGCTTGTTCCCGGCCAGGGACTCGACGAGATAGGTCCAGGGACTGGTCCAGAAGGCCTCGAAGCCCGCGGTGACCTGCGCCACCACGGGGCCTGCCGCCAGCAGCTCCCGGTCGCGGAAGTTCATCTCCCGGTCCAGGTCGAAATACTCGTCGCCCACGTTGCGGCCGCCGACGATGGTCACGGCGCCATCCACCGTGAAGGACTTGTTGTGCATGCGCCGGTTGAGGCGGGAGAAGTCCCGGAGGAAGCCGAGCACGCGGAGCAGGCCGCTGCGCGCGCGGGTCGGGTTGTAGACGCGGATCTCCACGTTGGGATGGGCACCCAGCGCCGCCAGCGCGGCATCCCGGCCGGCGATGTTGATGTCGTCCAGCAGGATGCGCACCCGCACGCCGCGGCCGGCGGCCTCGAGCAGCCGGGCCGCGAGATAGCGGCCGGAGGCATCGGAGTTCCAGATGTAGTACTGGGCATCGATGCTGCGGGTGGCCGCCGCCGCCAGGGCATCCCGCTGCAACAGCGCGTCCGCGCCGGTATCGACCAGCCGCACGCCGGAGAGACCCGGGTGCCGGTCCGCGAGGGTTGCGGTGGTGGGGCCGAGTTCACCGCCCTCGGTGGTCAAGGTCATGGTCAGCAGGGCCATGGCCAGCAGCATGCCCGAACGCCAGCCGCTCACAACAGCACGGTCCCGTCAGGCAGCTCGTTGCGGTCGTCCCCCGTCGCCGGGAAGTGCCGGCAGGCCAGGGCACTGATCCGGTCGAGTCCCTCGAGCACCCCGGCCGGGTAATCGCCGGCGACGAGCCGCGCCTCCATCGCGCGGCAGATGGCGGCCCACTCGTCGGCGGATACCAGCGACGCGAAGCCCCGGTCCGCCACGATCTCGAGCCGGCGCTCCGCCAGCAGCACATACAGGAGCACGCCGTTGTTGCCGGCCGTGTCCCAGATGCGCAGGTCGACGAACGCCGCGGCGGCCCGCTCCACCGCCGTCGTGCCCCGGAGCAGTTCGGCGACGGGCAGCGC
>CALGMY010000147.1 GCA_937958785.1 uncultured Gammaproteobacteria bacterium
GCCCACGATGTAGGCCACGCTCTTCTCCGGGTCGAGGCTTTCGCGCAGCTGGCCGAAGTAGCCGATCTCGAGTCCGGTGCCCTGCTTGATGGTGCCCTCCCGGGGGGTGATCTCGCCCAGCAGGATCCGGAGCAGCGTGCTCTTGCCCACGCCGTTGTTGCCGAGCAGGCCGATGCGGTCACCCCGGGTGATGCGGCAGGAGAAGTCCTTGATGAGTTCCTCGCCCCGGTAGCCGTGGGTGACGTGCTTCGCCTCGATGACCTTGCGGCCCGACTGCTCGGCCGACTCGATGGAGATCTGGGCCCGGTGGAGCGGGTTCAGCCGCTCCGCTGCCTCCCGCCGCATGTCCTCGAGGCGCCGGACCCGGTTCTGGTTCCGATGCCGGCGGGCCTTGATGCCCTGGCGGATCCAGACTTCCTCCTCGTCGAGCTTCTTGTCGAACAGCCGGTTGGCGGTCTGCTCGTCCTCGAGCAGCTTCTCCTTCCGCTCCAGGTACTCGTCGTAGCTGCCCGGGAAGCTGAGCAGCCGGCCTCGGTCCAGCTCGCAGATGCGGGTGGCCAGCTTGTCGAGGAAGGCCCGGTCGTGGGTGATGAAGAGTACCGCGCCCTGCCAGGAGCGGATGCGGTTCTCGAGCCACTGGATCGTGACGATGTCCAGGTGGTTGGTGGGCTCGTCGAGCAGGAGGAGATCCGGCTTGCTGATCAGTGCCTTCGCGAGTCCGACCCGGCGGCGCCAGCCACCGGACAGCTCCTTGATGGGCTGGTCCGGCGGCAGGGCCATCTCGGTCATCATCAGCTCGACCCGCTGGTCGATGCGCCAGCCGTCCAGCTCGTCGATGCGGTGCTGGAGATCGTCCAGGCGCTTCAGCCCCGCCTTCTCGAGCTGCTGGTGGGCCAGCTGCTCGTACTCGTCCACCAGCGCCTTGAGGTCGGCGAGGCCCTCGGCCACCACCTCCCGCACGGTCTTCTCCAGCGCGTCGGGCAGTTCCTGGTCCAGGGTGCTCATGACCAGCCCGTTGCGGTACTGGATCAGGCCGCTATCGGGCTGCACCACGCCCGTGATCAGCCGGAACAGGGACGTCTTGCCCGTGCCGTTCCGGCCGATCAGGCACACGCGCTCGCCGGGCTCGATCTCGAAGCTGACGTGGACCAGCAGCTTCTGCTCGCCGTAGGCGAGCGACACGTCATCGAGGCGGACGAGGGACATGGCGATCCGGGGTGGCTGACGGTGGAACGGCGCGCATTATACTGGGTGCGCGCCACAGGCCGAGGACGCCCATGTCCCGTTTCGACAAGCATTCCACGGCCGAAGAGGTCACCGCCGGCCTCGACTTGGCGGGTCGCACGGCCCTGGTGACCGGGGCCACATCCGGCATCGGCCTCGAGACCGCCCGGGTCCTCGCCCTCCGGGGCGCCCACGTGCTGGCGACGGGCCGGAACCTGGAGAAGGCGCGGGCCGCGTGCGCCCGGCTCCCGGGCCGGGCGACCCCGCTCGCCTGCGAGCTGGAGGACTTCGACAGCGTGGCGGACTGCGCCGGCCGCATCCGCCAGCTGGGTGTGCCCCTGGACATGCTGGTCTGCAACGCGGGGATCATGGCCCCGCCGGCCCTGGAACTGGTCCGGGGCCTCGAGCGGCAGTTCGTGGCGAACCACCTGGGCCACTTCCTGCTGGTACAGCGGCTGCTCGACGCGGTCCGGGCCGCGCCCGCTGGCCGCATCCTGATGGTGAGCAGCAGTGCCCACAAGTGGGCCCCAACCGGCGGCATCGACTTCGGCAACCTCACCGGCGAGAAGGGCTACGAGCCCCGGGTGTTCTACGGCCAGTCGAAGCTCGCCAACGCGCTGGTGGCCCGGGAGCTCGCCCGGAGCCTCGCCGGCTCGGCCACCACCGCGAACGCCGTGCACCCGGGCCTCATCGTCACGAACATCATCCGCTACATCCCCAGGTGGCAGCAGGCCCTCGCACCGCTGCTCGGGCCGCTGTTCCGGTCGCGGATCAAGACGGTGGGCCAGGGCGCCGCCACCACCTGCTTCGTCGCCGCCCACCCCGATGTGGCCGGCACCAGCGGCCGCTACTTTGCAGACTGCGCGCTGGCGGTGCCGGAGAAGGCCATGGAGGATGACGAATTGGCCGCCCGGCTGTGGGCGGAGTCGGAGAAACTGGTGAGGTCCTGGTTATGAGCCGGAAGTTCCTGTGGTGCCTGCTGCTCGTCATCACCACCGCGCATGCGGCGCCCGTACCCGAATCCCAGCGGGCGCCCATCGACCTGCGCCGCACGACCCTGATCGTGCGGGACATGGAGAATTCGCTGCGCTTCTACCGGGACGCCCTGGGCCTCAGGGTCGTCTACGACAACATCATCCGCACGCCGCGCTCCGCGGCCACCGACGCGGACGCCGCGCGCTCGCTGCGCCTCGTCTTCGTGCAGGCCAACGACGACTTCGTCGGCCTGGTCGGCCTCATCGAGTACCGCAAGCCGCTGAAGCAGCCGCCGGCCGTCGTGCCCGATGCCTTCAGCATCGGCACCAACGTGCTGCTGTTCAATGCGCAGGACCTTGCCACGACCTTCGCGAAGGCCCGGGCCATTCCCGGCGTGACGATCATCGAGGAGCCCGTGGAGACCACCTACCCGGGCTACGATGGCAAGCCGCCGATCCCTGTCCGTGTGAGCACGTTGCGGGACCCGGACGGCTTCACCGTGGAGCTGAACCAGCTGCTGGTGGACCAGGTGCGGTAGTGGTTGCCGGATCGCGCCTGAAGGCGCTCCTACGGGGAGATGTCATGGATGCCACCGACGAGCTCATCGCCGACACGCTGCGCCGGGTGAAGACCATCGCCGTGGTGGGCGCCTCCGACAAGCCCCACCGGGCCTCCCACGGCGTGATGCGCTTCCTGCAGGGCCGGGGCTACCGCTGCATCCCGGTGAACCCGACGCTCGCGGGCCGGAGCCTGCTCGGGGAGACGGTCGTCGCCGACCTCCGGTCCATCGGCGAGCCGGTCGACATGGTGGACGTCTTCCGCAACTCCACCGACGCGGGACCCGTCGTGGACGAGGCCATCGCCATCGGCGCGAAGGTGGTGTGGATGCAGCTCGGCGTGGTGAACGAGGCGGCCGCCGAGCGCGGCTGCGCCGCGGGCCTCACGGTGATCATGGACCGGTGCCCGGCCATCGAGATCCCCCGGCTGGGGGTGTGAGCCTCCCTTCAATAACCCCGCGCCGTATCCACCACCGACAGCATCGGCTCCCCGGTCACGTAGCGCCGCAGGTTTTCCCGCGCCACGAGGCCCACCCGCGCGAAGATGCGATCCGACGTGGCCGCCACGTGGGGCGTGATGATGACGTTGGGCAGCTGCCAGAGCGGGTGGTCGGCGGGCAGGGGCTCCGGGTCGGTCACGTCCAGGCCCGCGCCGGCGAGCTGGCCTGACCTGAGTGCGGCGACGAGATCGTCCTGCACCACGCTCTTCCCGCGGCCCACGTTGAAGAAGTAGCCACCGGGCTTCATGGCGGCGAAGAACTTCGCGTCGAACAGCCTGGTCGTCGCCGGCAGCAACGGCGTGCAGTTGACCACCACGTCGGCCTGGCCGGCGAGCTTCAGCAGTTCGGCCGGCGTTCCCACGTAGTCCACGAAATCCGGCTTCGGCGCTGGCGAGGCGCGGGTGGCGATCACCCGCATGCCAAGGCCGTCGGCGCGTTCCGCCAGCGCCGTGCCGATGCCGCCGAGGCCCACCACCAGGAGCGTGCGGCCCTCGAGTTCCCACATCTTCGTCATCGGGAAGACCGACGGGTCCCACTTCGCGTCGCGCTGCCGGGGCAGCCAGGTGTTGAGCCCCCGGGTGAAGGCCAGCAGCATCGCCAGCGCGTGCTCGGCGATCTCCGGGCCGGAAACCCGCTGCATGTTCGTCACCAGGATGTCCCGCTCCCGGACGCCCGGGATGGCGGAGCAGGGTCCTGCACCGGCGGTGTAGAGCTGGATCCAGCGCAGCCGCTGGCCGGCGGCGACGATGTCCGGCTCGCAGAAGCCGATCAGCGCGTCGGCATCGGCGATGCGGGCGAGGGCCTCCGCGGGATCCTTCGCCGGGACCAGCTCGACGCCCGGTGCGGCGTGCTGGAAGGCCTGAAGGCCCGCCGGCGACTCGACGCGCACGACGATCCGGCGTGGCCGCTGCCAATCCCGACGGCTCCGGACGGGCGCAGCGTCTTCCACGAGGCCAAGCTCCGCGATCGTGGTTGCCACCGCCGGGTCCGCGGGGTTGGCGGCGGCAACCGCCGGCCGGATGCCCAGGAGCAGCGCGACGGCGAAGGCCAGGAGGGGTCTCATGCCGCCTCTCCCTCGATCAGTTCCAGCCACTCGCCCGCCGCACCCTCGATCACCGCCACCCGCCGGTTCGCATAGGGCAGTCCGTCGATACGCAGGGGCGGTGCGCGGAACGGCACCGGCACGTCGTCGAGCCGGGGGACCCGGAACGCGACCATCGCCATGCCTGGCGGCAGGTGGCCGTCCCGCCGCCGGCGCGGACGGACGCCCGGCGGGTACTGGTCCATCTCGACGAGGAAACTGCGGCCGGGGACGCGGGCGATGGAGGTGGGAAACACGGTGCCCGGAGGCACACCGCAGCCGTGGGCCAGGATGCCATTGATGAACGGCGTGCGGTCCATGATGCGCAGGCCCAGGGTGCCGCCGTAGAAGGCGTGCATGTCGTCCGACGACGGCCCCCCCACGGTGACGATGAACACCCGGTCCACGGGTGATCGCGCCCCGTGCAGGCCATAGCGGCTGCCGCCCGGCAGGATGCGGGTGAAGTAGATCAGCTCGCCCGAGGGTCCCGCCACCTGCATCGCCCGCGGCGCACGGGCGCGGGGGTAGAGGTCGCCGGGGCCACCCAGCACCCGGAACGGCGAACCCCGGAAGCTCGCGGCCAGGGCGTCCACGTCCTGCACCAGCAGTTCGGTTGCGTTCCAGCCGAAGGTCATGGGCGGGCCGTAGCCCCCCGGGTCGGCGCTCTCCACGAACCTTATATAGGAGTCCTGGCCGCTGGCGGGCCGGAGTGTGCAGTAGCACTGGCCAGCGGCGGCGGGCGTATCCCAGGCCGCGCAGAGGTCCGGGCCCAGCGTGCCCCGGTCCACCGGCACGTAGCCGAGGCGGGCGGTCCATGCCGCCACCACCGGCTCGAGGTCGGGCACGCAATGAGTGACGATGGCGATATGGCGCAGGAGCCGGGGGCGGTCCTCGAGACCGGAGTAACGGGTGGTGGCGCCGAGGCCGGTGGCGCTGGCACTGGTGCTGGTGTTCATCGCGTCCTCATACGACCGGCGGCTCCCAGCGGAGCGGCTCCTCGTCCATCAGGGCAACCTGTTCCTTCAGCGCGAGCACGTGCTCGTCCCAGTAGCGTCGCGTGCCGAACCAGGGGAACGCCACCTGGAAGGCCGGGTCCTGCCAGCGGCGGGCGAGCCAGGCTGCATAGTGCATGATCCGCAGCGTGCGCAGCGCCTCGATAAGGTTCAGCTCCGCCCCGTCGAACTCCCGGAACTCCGTGTAGCCCGCCAGCAGCTCGGCGAGCTGGGGGGTCTGCTCGTGCCGGTCACCGGAGAGGAACATCCAGAGGTCCTGCACGGCGGGGCCCATGCAGGTGTCGTCGAAGTCCACGATGTGCAGCACGTCATCCAGCACCAGCACGTTGCCCGGGTGGAAGTCACCGTGCAGGCGCAGTTCCCGCGGCTCGCCGGCCCGTTCGTAGCAGAACGCCACCCGCTCAAGTGCCGTGTCGCAGGCGCTCTCGTAGGCGTCCCGGATGTCGTCGGGAATGAAGCCGGCGTCCAGCAGGAAATCCCGCGACTCCGCACCCCAGGACTCGGCGGACAGGCGGGTTCGGTGCCGGAAGTGCCCGCCCTGGCCGCACAGGTGGATGCGCGCCACGAAGCGGCCGAGCTGGCGCAGCAGCTTCAGGTCGTCCAGCTCCGGAGCCCGGCCGCCGCAGCAGGGGTAGACGGCGAAGCGGAAACCGGCCCGGTGGTGCAGCGTGATGCCGTTCAGGTCCAGCGGCGCGGCCACCGGGATTTCCCGGCCGGCGAGTTCCAGGGTGAAGTCGTGCTCTTCCTGGATCGCGGCGTCTGACCACCGCCCCGGCCGGTAGAACTTGGGCACTACCGGCGGGCCGTCCTCGATGCCGACCCGGTACACGCGGTTCTCGTAGCTGTTCAGCGTGAGCAGGCGCCCATCGCAGCGGTAGCCCAGGCTCTCGACGGCGGCGAGGATGTCGTCAGGGGACAGGTCCTGGTAGGCCAGGCTGGTGTCGGTGGTGCGGCTCACGACAGTACGGTGAAGAACTCGAGCCAGACCCCGTCCGGCGACACGACCGGCGCGAGGCGCACCTGTCCGTAGGGCGCGAGCGTGAGCGTGGTCGGCGTGCGGGCCGGGAGGATGCCGCGGCCCGCGAGCCGGGCGAGGAAGGCGTCCAGGTCGTCGACCGCGAAACGCAGGAGGAGGGCACCGAGGTTCGGCGGGCGGGCCCGTTCGGCGAAGTTGCGGCCGGGCGGCGCGCCGTCCCACCCGATCAGCTCGACGGAGCCCAGGTTGGTGCCTGCAGGGTGCACGATGGCCGTGCGCACGCGCCGCACGCCCCGGAAGGCCTCGAGGTCGGCGAGCAGCGCGAGACCCGGATTGTCGCCATCCCAGTCGAGCTCCATCCAGGGCGTGAAGCCGAGGCCGTCGACGAAGAAGGCCCGCGCCGCTGCGAAGTCGCGCACCACGATGGCCGCGTTGAAGACGTGGGTGAGTGCGGGCACGGGCACCGGCAGTGGCGGCTTCAGCTGCTGGATGATGGAGAGCACGAGGCCGTCGGGCCCGTGCTGGTGGACCTCCCGCACGGCCAGGTCGCCGAAGTCGAAACCGTGCACGCCCCGCACGGTGGGCCAGCCGGCCGCGCCCAACGCGCCGGACAGCGCGGCGTTATCGGCGGCCCGAGTATAGAGCAGCCAGAGTCCGCCGGGCTCGAAGGGCTGCGCGTCGAGAGGGCGGATGGGCTGCTGGGGTACGCCGGTGACGTGGGCGAACCGCAGGTAGCCGTAGGGCATCCCGGGAACGTGGAGGAGTTGCTCCTCGATCCGCGCCCAGGGCTTGAGGCCCCAGGCCCGGTTCAGTTCCGGCGCCGCCGGGCCCTGGTGCAGCCGCTGCCAGCCGCCCGCCCGGACCAGGGCGTCGGCCCGGGCCGGGTGGCTCACGCTCACCACCACTTCCGCGAAGCCGGGGTAACCGTCCGCGGCCGGATTGCTGCCGGGCACTGCCATCGCCGAGATGGTAGCAATATCCCGGTCTGCTATCCTTTGCGCCCGATCATCGCGGACTCAACGCCCATGGCCGACCAATCCCTGGAACTCGAACTGAAGATGGAGGACACGGACCTCTATCAGGAAGAGATCTTCACCGATCGGCGCGTCGGCACGATCCAGCGCCTGACCCCGGTGGACCGCACGGGTCGCCGCGATGACGCGCGCCCCGTCCTCTACATCGGCCAGACCCAGCTCATGTCGCGCATGGGCGCCCTGCCGCTCAGCTTCGAGATCCCCGGCGAGTCCCTCGAGCAGGCCGTGGCGAACTTCGCCGCCGCCGCCAACGGCGCGCTGGCGGAGACCATGCAGAAGATCGAGGAGATGCGCCGGGAGCAGGCGTCGTCACTGATCGTGCCGGACGCGGCCGGCGGCTTCGGTGGCGGCGGCGGTGGCCTTGGCGGCGCCGGCGGGATGCCCGGCGGCGGCCGTATCCGGCTGTAGCTCCTATTGGCCGCGCCCGAGCCGGCGCGCCCCCCAGCGCAGCAGGGCCACCTGCCGCTCGAAGCGCCGGCACGCGGCGCAGAACAGCAGGTGCAGGCGGACCCGCCCGCGCTCCACGAGGGTCAGCCGGGTGTCCATGGCCCGGGAAACGAGCTCGGAAACGTCGCGGCAAGTGTCCATCAGTCCTTCCCGTCGGCGAGCCAGCCCCGCTCCACGCACTGGCGCAGGCGCAGGCGGGCCCGGTGCATGAGCACCCAGTAGTTCGACTGGCTGAGGCCGAGATCCTTACAGATCTCCTCCGGCTCCAGTTCCAGGATTTCCCGCAGGGCAAACACCTGGCCAGCCCGGCCGGCCAGGCCCTGCAGGCAGGCCTCGAGGACCGCCAGGAACGCTTCCTGCCGGTGGCTGTCCGCCGGATCGGGCCAGGACGCGGGGGGCGTGACCCAGTGCCCGTCCCGCGCGAACAGCCGGTCGATCAGCGCGGCGGCGTCCTCCGGGTCCTCCTCGTCCCCGCAGGGCAGCGGTGCCTCCCGCGCCGACCGGCGGAAGTGATCGATGATCTGCCGGCGCAGGATGCCCGTGAGCCAGGTCGCCGGTGACGATTCCCCGCGGAAGCCGGCGAGGCCACCGAGGGCCGCCAGCAGCGTGCTCTGCACGAGGTCCTCGGCGACTGCCGCATCCCTCACCTGCAGGCGGGCATAGCGGAGCAGGGCGGGACGGTAGCCCGGCAGCTGCTCCGGAGTGAGGCCTGGCACGCCTGGAGATTTCATGGCCCGGGCAGTATATCGGTGCAGGCCACCCGGCTGTCCCGGGCAGGAGTGACGATGGTCAACGGCATCCACCACCTGAATTTCATCGTGCGTGACCTCGAGGCGTCACTGCCCGCCTGGGAACGCCTGCTTGGCTGCGAGGCCACCCGGCGGGACGCACTGCCGGAACGCGGCGTGGTCGCCGCGCGCTTCCGCCTGGGCCCGACCTGGCTGGTCCTGGTCCAGCCCACCCGCACCGACTCGGTGCCCGGCCGCTTCCTCGCCGAGCACGGGGAGGGGTTCTTCCTGCTGTCGTTCGCGGTGGATTCGCTGGCGGCGGAGGAAGAGCGCCTGGGCGAGGCGGCTTTCGCGTCGGTTCCCCGACCCGGTGCCGACGGCTGGCAGGTGCGGGACCTCGCGCCGGGACCGAACGGCGCTCACCTGCAGCTCACCGAGGGGTGATCGCGCGCGATCGCGCCTCAAGGCGCTCCTACAGGCCGAGCTTCGCCAGCGTGACCTGCGTGGCTCGCGCACGGGTCGCGGCGTACTCGGCTGCCAGCGCGGCGCGTTCGCCGGCGAGGGGCGGGCGCTCCCACAGGCCGTCGAAGAGCGGGGAGGCGAGCAGTCGCCCGTAGGGTTGCAGGCCCCGTCGGCGGACATCCTGCAGGAGTCCCGTAGCGCCGGCCTCGTCGCCGGCGAGGACCGCGATGGCGATGCCGGCCATCGCGAAGGACGCGTCGTTCCAGCCGAGCTGGCGCCAACCCTCCAGGTCCTTGCGGGCGGCAGCCACCGCCTGCCCGAAGTCCGGGCCGCCCAGCTCCGCGGCCGTCGCGAGGCCGTAGGCCAGCGCCACCGCCCGCAAGGCCGGCGCCTCCTCCTCGCAGATCACCGGCTGGGCGGACGCCGCGACGCTGCGGAAGCGGCCGGCGGCCGCCGGCTGACGTTCCAGGAAGTCCGCGATGCCGAGCCAGAGCTCGGCGCGCTGGCGGATGCAGCCCTGGTAGGCGAGCGTGACGCTGGCCAGGGTGGCAGGCGACACGAGCCCGGCAGCCGCCCGGCGCAGCGTCGCGGGATCGCGCTTGGCCACCGCGAGGCTGGCTTCGAGGGCATGGCGCTGCTTGGCTGCCATCGCCGGCCCGTTGTCCCGGATCAGGCGGGCCGCCTCGTCGAAGCGCTGCAGGTAGATGAGGGCCTCGATGGCCGCCTCGTGGGGATAGGGGCCGGATTCGCGGGGCGCGGCCTGCGCCACCGCCCCGGCGAGCACCTCGTCGTACTGGCCGAGTTCCAGTCCCACCTCGGCCAGCATGTGCTGAAGCTTTGCGCCTGGCGATATCGCCATCAGGCGCCGGGCCTCTTCCCGCGCCCGGTCCAGCTCGCCGCGCGCGAGCAGCGCAGCCAGGTAGTTCGCCTGCACCGACGGGTGCAGGGGATCCAGTTCCAGCGCGGTCGTGAGGTGCCGGGCCGCCTGGTTCGCATCGCCCATGCCGAGCCACAGGATGCCGAGCCACATCTGGCCCATGGAGTAGCCGGGTTCGAGTTCCACCGCCCGCTGGTAATCGGCGCGGGCCTTCGCGAGTTCGCCTTCCTGCTTGTGGACCATGCCCATGGAGGCGTGGGCCTCCGCCAGGTCCGGCGCCAGGGCCAGCGCCTTCTCCGCATATTCCCGCGCCTTGGGTACCGCCTCCTCCCGGCTGCGGTAGCCGTTGTCGAGTAGCACCGACCAGGCGTCCGCCAGCCCCGAGTAGGCGAGGGCGTAGTCCGGGTCCAGGGCCAGGGCCTGCCCGAAGTAACCGACGGAGCGCTCCAGCCCCGCCCGCGTGCGCTGGTTCCAGTAGTAGCGCCCCAGCAGGTAGGCGTCGTGGGCCTCCTCGCTGCCGGTCGTCGTGGCGGCGGCGGCGAGCTGGCCACCGTTCGCGAGCGAGGGCGCGAGCTGGGCGATGAGGGCCGCAGCCACCTCCGCCTGCAGCGCGAGCTTGCCGGTCACGGGGCGCTCGAAGGCGGACGCCCAGACCGGGTAGCCGGTCTGGCCGTCGGTCAGCTGGGCCGTCACCCGCAACTGGTTCCCGTCGATGCGCACGGTGCCCTCGAGCAGCGCCTGCACGTCGAGCTGGCGGGCGATCTCGCGCACGTCCATGGGCCGGTCCCGGAAGGCCATGGACGAGGTGCGGGCCGCGACCCGCAGGTCGCCGACACCCATGAGGGCGTTGCGGATGTCCTCGGCGAGGCCGTCGCTGAAATAGTCGTGCTCCGGATTGCCGCTCAGGTTGACGAGGGGCAGCACCGCCACCGAACGGATGGCGGGTGCCCGGGTGGCGGCCGGCTCGTCCCCATCCGCCGGGTCGATGATCACCTTGACCCCGTCATCGCCACTCAGCAGCCAGATGAGGGCGACGAGCAGCACGATGAGCAGCCCGATGCCGAGCAGGGCATTGCGGACCAGGGTACGGGTCGTGCTGGCAGCCCGGCGCGCGACCCGGGCCGCGCCGTCCATGACGGTTCTCACCGGCAGGGCCGCGGCCGACGGCGGGACGGGCGCCGCCGGTTCCGCCGGCGGCTCCTCCGCCGCGAGGGGCTCGACCGGCACCAGCAGGCTGTAGCCGCGCTTGGGGATGGTGCGGATGAACCGCCGGTCCCGGCCGGTATCCCGGAGCACGGTGCGGAGTTCGGAGATGCAGCGGGTGACCACGTCGTCGGTCACCACCAGGCCCTTCCAGACCTCGGCGAGCAGCATGTCCCGGGTGACCACCTCGCCGGGGTGGCGGGCCAGGCAGACCAGCACGTCCATCACCTTGGGCTCCACGTGCATCCGGTGGCCGGCCTGGGCAATGACGCCCTGCAGGGGATGGACCTCCCAGTCACCCACCCGGAAGCCCTGGCGTACCAGCTCGTCGGCGGCGGTGGCGATGTCGGCGGTGCCCATGGAGACCCTCGGCAGGGACGCGCCACTCTACCGCCCGCCGGCGGCGGCGGCCAGCCGGCCTTAACCCGCAAGTGACTGAATATCCGGGGCCCGAAGCTTTTCCGAAGGCTCCCGGAGCAAAACGCGGCAAAGCCTTGGCATTCGCCCGGCAACCCTCGGGATTCCCCGCCCCCCGGTCCCGAGACTTCCGCGCCTCACGGCAGGCGACGGAGAGCGGCGATGACGGACAGCAGGCACTGGGCGGGGGCGTGGCTGATGATGTTCAGCCTGGGATGCGGGGCGGGCGTGCCGGCACCGGAGGCCGCCTTCGGTTCCGAGGTGGCGGCGGTGGTGGCGGCGGGCACCGGGGTCCTTGGCCGGTCCCGGGCCGAGGACCGGGAGTTCCTGGGCGCCGTGCTCCGCCGGGGTGGCGACTACCACTACACCGTGGTGCCGGGCGTGGCGGGCGCGGACCGGATCCGGGCCCGGCTGGTCATCCCGGCCGGTTTCGAACTCGTGGCCTTCTGGCACACCCACGGGGCACCGGCGCCGGAGCGGGGTTACTTCTCCGGGGTCGACGTGGCCCTGGTGGCGGGCACGGGCCGGCCCCTCTACCTGGTTGACCCGGCGGGGACGGTGCGGGTCCTGAAGCCCGGGGCACCCCGGTTGTCGGCCCGGGCGGCGGGCCGGCTGGGGCTGCCTGGCCGGCCCGGCTTCGCGGCCGGCGAGGTCCTGTCGGGCCCGGACGGTGAGCCCCTGTGCGTTCCGGTGGACGTCCCGGCCCTGCCGGCCCTGGTCAGGAACTGACCTTCCACGTCCCGCGGGTTCACATAAGCGCGCCCGTCACGGCCGGATCCGTGACGCCGTTCCCCTGGCACGACCCTTGCTCCTCTCCAGTCGTTCGCTGAGGGAGTACGCCATGTCGGTCCAGGTCATCCACGACAACCATGCCACCTGCGCGGGTAACGATTTCCTGCGGGTCTACTGCCAGCGGCGGAGCGGTTCGCCGGCGACCTACGCGACGATCGAACGGGTATTTGGGGGCGAGGTCCGCACCCGCACCTGGCACTTCCGCACGCTGCTCGCCAACGAGCCCATGGACGAGCAGGTGGCGACCGAGTTCGCCGCCGCCTATGCGGAGCGCAAGAACATCCCGGTCGTCTACGTGGAAGTGGTGTAGGGGCGCTCCTACGGCTTCCTGAAGACCAGGAAGTGCTGCTGGGGCAGCACGTCCCGGGACTCGACCCACTCGAGGCCCACCGCAGCCATCTCCTTCCGCGCCTGGGCCTCGCTCATCTTGTGCAGTTCGAGGATCGGCACGGCCGGGTCCTCGGCGCGGTACTCGATCAGCACCACCCGGCCACCAGGCTTCAGGCCCCGCATCACCCCGGTCATCACCTCCCGGGGGTGGGAGAACTCGTGGTAGGCATCCACCATCAGCACCAGGTCGACGCCACCGGGCGGGAGCCCGGGGTCGGTCTCGGTCGCGAGCACCGGCTGCACGTTGGCGAGCCCGGCTGACTTCGCCCGGCGCGCGACGATGTCGAGCATCTCCTGCTGGATGTCGACGGCGAGCACGCGGCCCGCGGGGACCCGGCCCGCGATGGGCAGCGAGAAGTAGCCGGTACCTGCGCCCAGGTCCGCCACCACGTCGTCCGGTTCCACGGGCAGGTTCGCGAGCAGGAGGTCGGTGCGCTCCTCGGCCTCCCGGGTGGGCCGCTCGAGCCAGCCCGCGCCCAGGTGTCCCATGACGAAGGAAATCTCCCGGCCCAGGTACACCTTGCCGATGCCGTCCGGGCTCGCCGGGCGGGTGGTGTAGACCGCATCCGGCGCCGCCGGGTCCGCGGTGGGTGCGGTATCGCGGGCGCAGGCGGGCAGGGCGAGGGCGAGCAGCGCCAGCCAGGTACAGGTCTGTCGGTGGTCGTGGCTGCGGATTGGCATACGGGGGTCTCCAGGGGTTCTCGTGGGCAGGTTCGCCTGCCCGGCCCCCGCCGGATGCACGTGGCGCCGGGGCTTGACGGCCGTGCTAGTGTGTTCCGGATGATTCGGTGGGCAGACAAGCGGCGCGGCAGCGGGTTTACCGGCATCCTGCTGGCGCTGGTGCTTCTCGCCCAGGTCCTGGTCATCACCCACGACACGACGGCCCACCAGGACGACGAGCCCTGCGGGCTCTGCTTCGCCGCGAATGCCGTCGGCACCCCGCTTGGCGTCACGACGCCAGAGCCGCAGCCCGTGGCGACTGGCGACTCCCCGTGCGCCGCGACGCCGAGCTGCATCCCCTGGTCGCCACGCATACCCTGGCAGGCCCGCGCGCCGCCATCACCCTCCCTGATCTGAAACCCCCTGTCTATCCCGGTGCTGCGCCGGCAGGCGCGGCATCGGCCATTGGTTTCCTTTCGAGGAGTGCCCCATGCGTGCCATCGGCCTCAGAGCCGCCGTGCTTCAGCTGTGCCTCTTGACCGGGTTGCCCGCCGGGACCCTGGTCGCCGCCGGGGAGACCCGGCCTGTCCGGGACGAAGTCATCGTGACGGTGACGCCCCTTGCCGACGTCGTCCAGCCCATCGCGGTGCTCGACGATGCGGACCTCCTGCTGCGTCTCTCGCCCACGATCGGCGAGACCCTGGAGCGGGAACTCGGGGTCAGCAGCACCTGGTTCGGGCCGGCCGCCAGCCGGCCCGTGATCCGCGGCCTTGCGGGTTCCCGCGTGACCGTGCTCAGCGACTCCGTGGCGACGCTCGATGTCTCCGACATCAGCCCGGACCACGCGGTTGCCCTCGAGCCCCTGCTCGCCGACGGCATCGAGATCATCCGTGGCCCCGCTACCCTCCAGTTCGGCAGCGCCGCGGCAGGCGGTGTGGTCAACGTCCTGGACAGCCGGGTGGCCTCGGCACTGCCCGCAGGGCCGCTCACCGGGCGCTTCGAGGTGCGGGGCGAGACGGCCGCCGGGGAACTGGCCGCCGTGGGCCGACTCGATGGCCGTGCGGGCCGGTTCGCCTGGCACCTGGACGGCTACGACCGGGACACCGATGACCTCGAGATCCCGGACTTCGCGACGGCGGACCCGGCGGAGCGCCCGGCCGACGAACCGTCGGGGACCCTGCGCAACAGCTACAGCGAGGGCAACGGCGTCGGTGCCGGACTGTCCTGGGTGGCCGAGCGGGGTTACCTCGGGGTCGGCGTGTCATCCCTCGACTCCTCCTATGGCCTTCCCGGGCCGGCGGAGGAAGAGGGCGACCCGGATGAGGTCCTGCTGTTCCCCGGCCCTTACCTGGACCTCCAGCAGTCCCGCGTCGACGTGCGTGGCGAGTGGCGTCCTGGCGGCCGGCTGGAGTCGCTGCGCCTCGCCTTCGCCACCAACGATTACGAGCACACGGAAGTCGAGCCGACCGGCGAGCCCGCGACCCGCTTCGAGAACGATGCGAGCCAGCTCCGCCTCGAGGCGGTCCATGCACCACTTGCCGGCTGGCGCGGCGTGGTGGGGCTGCAGCTCGATGACCGGGACTTCGCGGCACTCGGCGAGGAGGCGTTCATTCCCGAGACGGACACGCGGTCCCAGGGCTTTTTTATCACCGAGCAGCGGGATACCGCCTGGGGCTACGTCCAGGTCGGTGCGCGGGTCGAGCCCCTGAAGCATGACGTGACCGGCGCATTGCCCGACTATGACGAAACAGGCGTGTCCGGGGCCCTGGGGATCGCCTGGGACATCGCCACCGCCTACCGGCTGAGTGGCCATCTCTCGCGCACCGAGCGCCATCCCGCCGCGGAGGAGCTCTACGCGGACGGCGCCCACCTGGCCACCCGCCAGTTCGAGGTGGGACTGCTCGCGGTCCCGGACGGCGTCGCGCGCAAGGAAGTTTCCAGCAACGTCGATGTCGGCATCGCCCGACGCATCGGCCGGGTCCAGTGGTCGCTCTCCGTGTTCTACAACGCCATCGACGACTACATCTACCAGGCCGTCACGGGCGCCGAAGAGGAGGGGCTGCCGCTGGCGCCCTACGTGCAGGACGACGCCACGTTCTGGGGTGGCGAGGCCGAACTCACCCTGCCCCTGTTCGAGGGCCGGGCCTGGCGCACGACGACACGGGTGTTTTCCGACTTCGTCCGGGCGGAACTGGACGACGGCGGGGACCTGCCGCGGATCCCGCCCTGGCGGGCCGGCGTCGAGCTGGCGACCAGCCGGGGCCGGCTCGGCCTCGGGCTGGACGCCACCTGGCACGCCGAACAGGACCGGGTGAGCTCCTACCAGACCGGGGCGTTTACGCTGGTCAACGCCAGCGCGACCTGGGAGATGGGCACCGGCCCGCTGGGCTGGGACCTGTTCCTGCGGGGCACCAACCTGGCGGACGAGGACGCGCGACGCAGCGCGTCGTTCCTGGCGGCCTACGTGCCGCTACCCGGCCGCGGCCTGGAGGCCGGATTTCGCGCCCGCTTCTGACCGGTGTAAGGTTTGCCCGGGTCGCTCCGTCAATGGAGCGCGGAGTTCACCATTTCGTGTCCACTGACCTCACCACAGGAGAACGTCACCCATGAAGTCCAACCACCTGCTGCTGTCCGCCGCCGTCGGCACCCTGCTGGCCTTCGGCAGCGTTGCCGCCAATGCCGGGGCCCACGCGGACGCGGGCGCCAAGGAGAAGTGCTACGGCATCGCGAAGGCGGGCGAGAATGCCTGCGCGGCCAACGGGCACTCCTGCCAGGGCCAGGCGAAGGTCGACAACGACCCCGCCGAGTGGAAGAACGTGCCGAAGGGCGAGTGCGAGAAGATGGGCGGCACCCTCACCGCCGGCCAGAAGGCGTCCTGAGTGCCTCCGGCATCGGCAACGGTGCCAATCGCGGCCTCCCGGCCGGTTCCGGCGCAAGCCGGAATCGGCCTGCGGAGTGCCCACCACGCTGAATTCCTCGCCCGCCGCCCGGCGGTGCCCTGGGTGGAGGTGCACAGCGAGAACTTCTTCGCCGACGGCGGCGCCAAGCTCGCCGTCCTGGATGCCGTCCGGCAGGACTACGGCCTCAGCCTGCACGGCGTCGGCCTGTCCCTCGGCGGCGCCGACCCCCTCGACCGGGAGCACCTCGCCTGCCTGAAGCGCCTGGTACAGCGGGCCGAGCCGGCGCTGGTTTCCGAGCACGTCGCCTGGGGTTCGGCCGGTGGCGTCTTCCTGAACGACCTCTTGCCCCTGCCATGCACCATGGCCGCGCTCCGCCACACCGCGGCCCGGGTGGCGGCCGTCCAGGACTGCCTGGGTCGCCCGATCCTCGTCGAGAACGTCTCCAGCTACCTGCAGTTCGAGGGCGCCGAGATGACCGAGTGGGAGTTCCTCGCCGGCCTCGCCCGGGAGGCGGGCTGCGGCATCCTGCTCGACGTGAACAACATCCATGTCAGTGCGGTGAACCACGGCTTCGATGCGCTTGACTACCTGCGCGGCATTCCGGCGGCGCTCGTCGGCGAGATCCACCTGGCCGGCTACACGGACGCGGGCGACATCCTCATCGACACCCACAGCGCGCCCGTCAGCGCGCCGGTCTGGGCCCTCTACCGGGAGGCCCTCGCCCTGCTGGGTACCGTGCCCACCCTCATCGAGTGGGACGCGGAGCTGCCCGCGCTGGACCGGCTGCTGGCCGAGGCGGCCAGCGCCGACGCCCATGCCGACGCCGTGCGCCGGGAGCGGGGTACGCATGCCCGGGTTGCCTGATCCGGCCCTCGGCGAGCTGCACGGGCAGTTCGTCCGGGCGATCCTCCACCGGGACCTGGCGGGCGTTGCCGGCCGGATCCGGGTGGGGGGGCTCTCCGTCGAGCGGCGGCTGGCCATCTACCGCACCAACGCCCGGGAAAACTTCGCCGTGGCCCTCGCCGCGGCCTACCCCCTGTTGCACCGTTGCCTGGGCCCGGAGGAATTCCGGGAGCTGGCCTGGACCTACCAGCGCGCCTGTCCGTCGCCCTCTGGCAACCTCTTTCACCTGGGTGAGCGGTTGGCCGGATTCCTGGCCGCCCACGTGTCCGGCACCGGGCGGGCCTATCTCGCGGACGTCGCCCGCCTCGAGTGGGCCATCCAGGAGTCCCTCGTCGCCGGGGACGACCCCGGCGTGCCGGACCTCCCGGCGCTGGCAGCGGTACCCGGGGCGGCACTGCCCGGCGTCCGCTGCCGGTTGCACCCGTCGGTCCGGCTGCTCCCGGCCGCCCACGGCGTGTTCGCCCTGTGGCAGGCCCTGCAGTCGGGCGACGCCCTGCCCGGGCCGGCGCCGGGGCCGGAGCATCTCCTGATCCTGCGGCGGGCCGACGGCGTCGTGGTGCACCGGCTGCCCGCCGCCGACTTCGCCTGGCTCGGGTGTGTCCGGCAGGGTGGCACGCTCGGTGAGGCACTGGCGGGGCTGCCGGTCGAACAGCAGGCCGGCCTCGGCGACCTGCTGGTACGGGTGGTTGGCACCGGCGCCATCACGGCCTTCAACTGACATGGCGGTGCCTGTCTTCATCGGCCGTCCGCTCGCCTGGCTGCACGGCGCACTGGATGCCGTCGAGCCGCTGGTGGCGCTGGCGACCCGCGTCTACGTGAGCTGGCAGTTCCTGAAGTCCGGCATGCTGAAGCTCGGGGACTGGGAATCGACGCTCTTCCTCTTCCAGGAGGAATACCGGACGCCGCTCTTGTCGCCGACGGCCGCGGCAGTGGCTGGCTCCGCCGGCGAGATCATCTTTCCCCTGTTGCTCATCGCCGGCTTGTGCGGGCGCTTCGCTGCAGTAGGATTGCTGGCGGTGAATGTCATGGCCGTCGTTTCCTATGCCCATGTCCTGTTCGGCACCGGCTTCGAAGCCGCCCTCGGCCAGCACTACCTGTGGGGTGCCCTGCTCGTGATGCTGGCGCTCTACGGGCCAGGCCGCCTGTCCCTCGACCACTGGCTCGGCCTGCCTTGGTCGCGGCGCCCGGCCTGAACACCTCGCCGCCCCGGGCCCGCCGCCGGCTGGACGGCGTGCCCCGCATCGACCTGGACCGCAGCGTCTGCTCCGGCTTCGAGGCGGCGGTGGGCCGCGAATGGCTCGTCACCAACGGCCTCGGCGGCTACGCGTCGGGCACGGTGGCCGGCGCGGCCACCCGGCGCTACCACGGGCTGCTGGTCGCGGCGCTCGACCCGCCCCTCGGTCGCACCGTGCTCGTGGCCGGCCTCGATGCCTGGGTGGACTACCAGGATGCGACCCACGGGCTCAGCGTGCAGGAGTACGTCGGCGGCACGGTGCATCCCGATGGCTGGCGGCACGCCGAGGCGTTCATGCTGAACGGTGGCCTGCCGGTCTGGACCTATGGCATCGGGGACGCCCGGCTCACCGCGTCCGTGTGGATGGGGCAGGGTCGCAACACCACCTACGTCCGCTACCGCTTCGAGGCCGGCGGCGGCCCGCTCAGGCTGCGGCTCTCGCCCCTCTGTACCTACCGCGACTACCACGCCCACGCGCGGGGCGGCTGGCAGCCCGGGGTGCTCACCGTCCCCGGCGGGGTGCGGATCGAGGCCGGGCCTGGTGCGCATCCCTACCGGGTGCTCTGCGAGGGCGCCGACTGTGCGGAGCGCGGCGACTGGTTCTGGATCTTCCACCACCGGGAGGAGGCGGCCCGGGGCCTCGACAGCACCGAGGACCTCTTCCGCCCCTGCGAGTTCAGCGTGGAGCTCCGGCCCGGTGCCGAAGTGACCCTGGTCTGCACGGCCGAGCCGGACCCGGTCGAACCGCCGGCGATCGCACTCGCCACTGACCAGCGCCATCGGGCGGCGCTGCTCCTGCCCGTGGTGCAGGAGCCCGGCTGGGTACGCCAGCTCGCCCTGGCGGCCGACCAGTTCATCGTCAGCCGGGGCATCGGCGACGTCGCTGGCGGCGCCACGGTCATTGCCGGCTACCACTGGTTCGGTGACTGGGGCCGGGACACCATGATCGCGCTGCCCGGGCTCACGCTGCCCTTCGGCCGGGCCGACGTGGCGGCCCGCGTGCTGCGCAGTTTCGCCCGCTACGTGAGTGACGGCATGCTGCCCAACCGGTTTCCCGACGGTGGTGCGGCGCCGGAATACAACACCGCCGATGCCACGCTCTGGTACTTCCATGCCATCGATGCCTGCTGGCGGGCGACCGCTGACGACGACCTCGTTCGTGAGCTCTGGCCCCAGCTCGTCGAGATCATCGACTGGCACCTGCGGGGCACCCGCTTCGGCATCGGGACCGATCCGGCCGACGGCCTGCTGCGGGCGGGGGAGGCAGGCACCCAGCTCACCTGGATGGACGCCAAGGCCGGCAGTACCGTGGTGACGCCCCGCATCGGCAAGCCCGTCGAGATCAACGCGCTCTGGCACCACGCCCTGGTGGTGATGGCCCGCATCGGGCAGGCGCTGGGGGACGGGGCCCTCGCGAAGCGCTATGCGGAACTGGCGGCCCGGGTGCGGGACTCCTTTGTGCGGCGCTTCTGGTACGCGGGTGGCGGCTACCTGTTCGACGTCATCGACGGTCCCGGTGGCGCGGACCCGGCGCTCCGGCCGAACCAGGTCCTGGCGGTATCCCTGCCGTCCCCGCTGCTCGACCCCCGGCAGGCGGCCGCGGTCGTCGCCGCCTGCCAGCGGGAGCTGGTCACGCCCATGGGCCTGCGCACGCTCTCGCCCCGGGATCCCGCCTACGCGGGCAATTACACGGGTGGCCCGGTGGAACGGGACGCGGCCTACCACCAGGGCACGGTCTGGCCCTGGCTGCTCGGACCCTTCGCGCTGGCCCACCATCGGGTGCACGGCCGCCCCGCCGAGGCCGCTGCCCTGCTGGCCGGTATCGGCAGCCACCTGGCCGAGGCCGGTGTCGGCAGCGTCAGCGAGATCTTCGACGGCGACGCACCCCACCGGCCCCGGGGCTGCATCGCCCAGGCCTGGAGTGTCGCCGAGATACTGCGCGCCTGGTTCGAGCTGAAGGAAACCCGATGACGGAGGAAGACCGCCGCCTGGCGGAGGAGTTCGCACCCGGCGAAGGCTGGAAGAAGTGGGGGCCCTACGTCTCCGAGCGGCAGTGGGGCACCGTGCGGGAGGATTACAGCCCGGGGGGAACTGCCTGGGAGTACTTCCCCCACGAGCACGCCCGCAGCCGCGCCTACCGGTGGGGAGAGGACGGCATCGCCGGCGTCTCGGACCGGGCCCAGCACCTGTGCCTCGGGCTGGCGCTCTGGAACGGCGCCGACCCGATCCTGAAGGAGCGCCTCTTTGGCCTCACCAACAGCCAGGGCAACCATGGCGAGGACGTGAAGGAGCTCTATTACTACCTCGACGGCACGCCGACCCACTCGTACCTGAAGATGCTCTACAAGTATCCCCAGGCCGCCTTTCCCTACGACGAGCTGGTGGCGGAGAACGCCCGCCGGGGCGTGGGCGCTCCCGAGTACGAGCTGATCGACACGGGCGTGTTCGATGGCGACCGCTACTTCGACGTGTTCGTCGAGTACGCCCAGGCGGCCCCCGAGGACCTGCTGATGCGGGTGACGGCCGTGAACCGGGGTCCCGATCCCGCCACGCTGCATCTCCTGCCCCAGCTCTGGTTCCGCAACACCTGGAGCTGGGCGGCGGGAAGCCAGCGTCCGCAGCTTGCGGACGTTGACGAATGCGAGGTGCTGGCCGAGCACCCGGCGCTCGGCACCTGCCGCCTGTACGTGGACGGGGAGCCGGAGCTGCTCTTCACCAACAACGATACGAACGTGCGTCGCCTGCACGGCATGGACGTACCCGGGCATTTCAAGGACGCCTTCCACGACCGGGTCGTCTCCGGCCAGCGGGATGCCGTGAGCCCCGAGCCCCGCGGCACGAAGCTCGCTGCCTGGTACCGGCAGGAGATCCCCGCGGGCGGCAGCTGGGAGATCCGGCTGCGCCTCGCCCGGCGGCCGCTGTCTGTGCCTTTCGCTGAATTCGCGGCGATCTTCAGCCGGCGTATCGCGGAGGCGGACGCGTTCTACGCGCGGGTCCAGCAGGACCTCGCCAGTGACGAGGCGCGCCGGGTGCAGCGGCAGGCCTTCGCGGGCCTGATCTGGTCCAAGCAGTTCTACTGCTACGACGTGAGCGAGTGGCTGCGGGGCGACCCCGCCCAACCGCCCCCACCGCCCGGGCGGCGCCATGGCCGGAACTGGGAGTGGCAGCACCTCAACAATGCCGACGTCGTCTCCATGCCCGACAAGTGGGAGTACCCCTGGTACGCCGCCTGGGACCTGGCCTTCCACATGATCCCCTTCGCGCTCATCGACGCCGGGTTCGCGAAGCGCCAGCTCGTGCTCCTCACCCGCGAGTGGTACATGCACCCCAACGGGCAGATGCCAGCCTACGAGTGGGCGTTCGGCGACGTGAACCCGCCGGTGCATGCCTGGGCGGCCTGGCGGGTGTTCCAGATCGACCGCGCCCAGAATCCCGGTTTCAACGGTGGCAGGGGCGACCTGGACTTCCTCGAGCGGGTCTTCCACAAGCTGCTGCTGAACTTCACCTGGTGGGTGAATCGCAAGGACGCCGAGGGCAAGAACGTCTTCCAGGGCGGGTTTCTCGGCCTCGACAACATCGGCGTGTTCGACCGCAGTTCCACCCTGCCGACCGGCGGGCACATCGACCAGTCCGACGGCACCAGCTGGATGGCGATGTACTCGCTGAACCTGCTGCGCATCGCCCTGGAGCTCGCCCAGCACAACCATGTCTACGAGGACATCGCCACCAAGTTCTTCGAGCACTTCCTGCACATTGCCGAGGCAATGACGAAGGTGGGCGAGGACGAGATCGGCCTGTGGGACGAGGAGGACAAGTTCTACTACGACGTCCTGCACCTGCCGAACGGCCACACGCAGCGCCTGAAGGTGCGGTCCATGGTGGGGTTGATCCCGCTGTTCGCCGTGGAGACCCTGGACCCGGAGATGCTGGCGAACCTGCCTGGCTTCACGAAGCGCATGGAGTGGTTCCTCAACTACCGGCCGGACCTGGCCTCGCTGGTGTCCCACTGGGAGGTGGAGGGGCGGGGGCAGCGCCGGCTGCTGTCACTGCTGCGCGGCCACCGCATGAAACGGCTGCTGAAGCGGATGCTGGACGAGGCGGAGTTCCTCTCCGGGTACGGGATCAGGGCCCTGTCCCGCCACCACGCGGACCACCCTTACGTGTTCCGGGACAACGGCACCGAGCTGTCGGTGGGCTACCAGCCGGCGGAATCGGACACCGGGCTCTTCGGTGGCAATTCCAACTGGCGCGGCCCGATCTGGTTCCCGGTGAACTTCCTCATTATCGAGTCCCTGCAGAAGTTCCACCATTACTACGGCGACGACTTCAAGGTGGAGTGCCCCACGGGCTCGGGGCGTTACCTCACGATCAACGAGGTCGCGGACGAGATCTCGCGTCGCCTGACCGGCATCTTCCTGCCGGATGCGTCCGGCCGGCGGCCGGTCTATGGGCACCACCCCCGCCTGCAGGCCGATCCCCACTTCCGGGACTACGTGCTCTTCTACGAGTACTTCCACGGCGACACGGGCCGCGGCGTTGGCGCGTCCCACCAGACCGGCTGGACTGCCCTGGTCGCCAAGCTCCTCCACCCCCGCCGCAAGTAATTGGGGACATGCCTAATTTGGCGCTGCAACGGCGACGCCGCGTCTTTGCAGCGCCAAATTAGGCATGTCCCCAATTAGGCGCCTTGGACGAATTCGGTGATGCCGTTGGCCACGAACTGCACACCGATGCAGACCAGCAGGAACCCCATGATGCCCTTCAGGGACGCGATGCCGTCGTCGCCCAGCAGGGCGAGCACCCGCCGGGACGCCCGGAGGGTCAGGTAGGCCGACAGGCACACCGTGAGGATCACGAGCACCGCCGTCACGTAGCCCTGGACCTGGTCCCCGAGGGTGGGTGCGGCGGCGATCTGGGTAAACCCGGTGATCACCACCGACATGGAACCCGGCCCGGAGAGGGTCGGGATTGCCAGTGGCACCAGCGAGGGGTCTCGCCGCCGGTTGGGCTGGACGCCGGGGTCCGGGACGTGGGCGTCCTCGTTCTCGAACAGCAGGCGGAAGCCGAGGAAGGCGATGATCATGCCCCCGGCCACCCGGAGGGCCGCCAGGGAAATAGAGAAGAATTCGAGCACGAGGGCCCCCGCCCCGAGGCAGACCAGCAGCACGATCCCGGAATTGACGGCTGCCCGGCGGGCGATCGCGGACTGGTCGGGACCCGACAGCCCCGTGGTGAGGGTCAGGAAGAGGGGTACCGCGGCGGGCGGGTTCATCATGGCGAAGAGGGTGACGAGGCCCGTCAGGTAGACCTCCAGCCAGGGGGGTAGCGCTGCCATGCGCCCATCCTACCCGGCGGAGCACCGGTAGGAGCGCCTTCAGGCGCGAATGTAACCGGGATCGCGCCTGAAGGCGCTCCTACACGTCGTAGTCGTCGAAGTCCTCCAGGGCCTTGCGGAGCTGGCGCCGCTCCCGGGCCTCCTCGATCTTGCGAGCCGCGACCAGGTGAAAGCCCGGCCGGGCCACCGGGGTGCCGGGCGATCCCTGGAACTCCCCGGCTTCCTCGGCCTCGGCGGCTTCCTCCGGGCTTTCCCACTGGAAGTCGGACGATTCTGCTTCACGCTTCGCCATCACGGATGACCCTGTGACCAACGAGAACGTGGCGAAAGATATTTCAACTGGTAACCAAGTCAAGCGGCAGGTGGACAGCCCGGCAGGTCGGCGAGACCGGCGGGGGGCGGCTGGGCATAATCCCCGGACCTGCCCCAAGAGCCCTCCTGAGGAGTCCCCATGCCCACCCTGATCGAAAAGCACCTTGCCTACGTCGACAACGCGGTCGTCACTGCCGAGAAGCGCCAGCAGAAGCTGTGGAAGGCTGTCACCGCGCGGCGCGGCAAGGGCGGCATCCTCCCGCTCACCGACCCGGTCCTCGACGAGTACATCGAGGCCGCCCGCATGACGGCCTCGCTGATGATCGACATCGAGATGGTGCGGGACGAGTACGTGGCCGAGAAGACCGGCCGGAAGGGGAAGCAGCTGCGCTCCTTTGCCCGGGAAAACGTGGTGCCGACCAGCTCCCTGGCCCGCACGAAGAAGAAGGCCCGCAAGAAGCGCTGAGCCGCCGCCGGGGCCGCCGCCCGGCCGAGGGATGTCAGTTCGCCTTGCTGGCGGGCCTCAGGCGGGCTGGCCCGCCAGCCGCCGGTTGAGGCGCAGTGCCGTGGGGATGAACAGCGCCAGCGCGCCGAGGCAGCAGGCGATGGCCACCGCATTGGCCGGCCCGAAGCCCTCAGGAACTGGCCAGCAATGACGTGGCCGAGGAAGAACCCGCCGATCTGGGCGGTGGGGATGAGCAGGCTCACCTTGCCCGTGTTGTCGCTGAGGGCAATGGTACCCATCAGGTAGGGACCGGTCAGGTTCCAGAAGGTCTGGAACACGGCAGCCGTCACCGCGAACTGCAGGAAGCTCATCTGGCCCTGAAGCAGGGAAATCATGACGACCTGCACCAGCAGGGCGACGGTCACCGGGATGATCCGGCCGATGCGGTCGGCGAGCCAGGACGCGGCCAGCGCCCCCACGGTGGCGACGCCCGTGGAGATGCCGAGGGCCACGCCCACCTGTGCGGGGTCGATCCCCGCCGAGCTGCCAATGAGCTTGACGAACGCCCAGATGGCGCCGAGGCCCGTGCACCAGATCAGCATGACGGCGAGGGCGACGAAGGCGGGTCCGGCGGAACCGGCGGCCGCCGCCGCGGCCCCATGGTGGCCGGTAGCCACGGTGGGCTGGTGGATCCAGGCGGTGGTGAACAGGGTCAATGCGGCCAGGCCCGCGAGGGGCAGCAGCACGCCCCCGATGCCCGCGTCCCGCGGCAGCGGCAGCAGCAGGAAGCAGAGCACGCCGAGCACGACCTGGGACGCGATGAGAAAGGCGAAGTTCCGGTCCTTCTGGGACGTCCCGCTGATGATGGCCATGGCGAGGGCAAACGCGGTGCCCTGCCCGAAGAACCCCACGGCGAAGCGCAGCCCCGTGAGGGCGCCGGCGCTCGTCTGGTAGCTCGACACGACGTTGCCTGCGATCACGACCAGGAGGGCGACGATGGCGGCGGTCCGCCAGCGCACCCGGCCCATCCACAGCGTTGCCGCCACGGGACCCAGGGCTGTGCCCAGGGCTTCCACCGCGAAGATCTGGCCGGCCACATCGGGCGGCAGTCCCAGGCTGCCGACCAGGACCTCGGTCATGATGGGCCCCGCCATGATGGCGAAGACGCCGACACAGCTCAGCAGGATGGCGGCGGCAATGGTGGTGGGCTTGTCGGCGGACATGCGGTGGCTTCCCGGGGCAGGTGCAGGGGGCCTACTCTAACCGCTGGCGGCAGCCTCGTGGCAATCCCTTATCGACGGACCGCCCCGCGCGGGGTTATTCAGGTGCCGGCAAGCGCCGCATCGGGGGGTACCCATGAAACTCTGGCAGGACCTGGTTAGCAGTGACGTCGGCCTGATGAGCCTCGCCGTGATCGTCGGCATCTTCGTCATCGGCGGTTACATCGCGGTGTTCGTCCGCCGGAAGATCCGGGACGATGACGTGGCTTGACCGGCTGCCGCGTTCGAGCCGGACGCCGCCCGGCCTGGAGCGGGAGTTGCTCCGCGTGTTGCCCCGGATCTTCATCCTGGGCACGATCGCGCTGGCCCTGCCATCCGCGGCCGCCCGGCTGATCCCCTGGGCGGAAGATGCCGCGGACGCCGCGGCCGTCATCCAGCGCGTGGACATCCTGGCCCTCGGCGCGCTCTTCGTGCACTGGACCGCGGTGGTGACCGTGGCCATCGGCGCCCTGGTCGTCGTGATCATGAAGGGCCCGGTCCGGGTGGCCGATTCCTATCCCATCAATGACGCCAACCGGCCATGCTCACCGACATCATCCTCGAAGCCGACCTGACCCCGGCCCAGGTGGCCGAACTCGCCGTGCTCGCCGAGGGCTACGGCATTCGCGGCGTCTGGACCCAGAACTACGCCAGCGGCCGCGATCCCTTCCTGTGCCTCATGCCCGCCGCGGCGGCGACGAAGCGGGTGATGCTGGGGGCCGTGGTGATCAGCCCCTACGAGATGCACCCGCTCAAGATCGCCAACGCGGTGTCGACCCTCAACGAGTACGCGGGCGGGCGGGGCATGGTGGTCGTGGGCGGCGGCGGCGAGTGGCCCGGCGTGCTCGGGGTGAAGTATGGCAAGCGCGTGACCGGTGCGGGCGAGGCCGTCGCCATGGTCAAGCGCGCCGTGTCGGGGGAGGTCGTCAGCTGGAAGGGCCAGGTCTACAGCGCCCGCTACTTCCAGTCGAAGTGGGTGGACAGGACCCGCCCGCCCCTCGTCTACGCCGGCGCGACCGGCCCGAAGATGATGGACATGGCCACGCGGTTTGCCGACGGCACCATGCTGAGCGACATGATCCTCCCCATGCTCGACCGCACCATGGGCTACGTGCGGGAGGGGCTCGCGAAGCATGGCCGGGATCCGGCGGGCTTCCGCGTGAACAACTTCTGCGCCTTCCACATCAAGGACGACCGTGAGGCCTCCTACGCCGAGGCGCGCCGGGAACTCATGCTGCGCGGCTGGCTCGACGAGCCCTGGTACGAGCCGTTCCTCACCCACGAGGAAGCCGCGCTGGTCGGCGCGAACAAGAATGCGTTCCTCACGGCCTTCCGCACCAAGAGCGGCGACATCCAGGGCGTGCCGCCGGAGATCTGCGCCAAGATGGTGGAGGGGCTGTCCCTCGCCGGGGATCTCTCGGATCTCGACCGGCACGCGGAACGGTTGCGCCGGTTCGCGGCCGCCGGCATGACGGAGAATGCGCTGCGCCTGCATGACGACCCGGCCCGGGCCATCCACATCATCGGCCGGGAGCTGATGCCGCGGCTT
>CALGMY010000148.1 GCA_937958785.1 uncultured Gammaproteobacteria bacterium
CCGAAGCCCTCGCCTACGGCGTGCCGGACCCCACCGGCGACGACCGCCAGCTGTACCAGGCCACCCGCGATCACCTCGCCCGCAAGCTGGGCGCCGATGGCCGCTGGCCGCGGATCCTGCCCGTGGAAAGCGACCCCGCAACAGCCCCCGTCAAGGAGGTGATCGCGCTCGGGGATGACGTGGACCTGCTCCGGTTCCCCTGGCTGCAGACCAACCCGGGCGATGCGGGCCCCTACATCACGGCCGGCACCGTCTTCATGGAGGACCCGGAACTCGGGCGCAACGTCGCCACCTACCGCTGCCAGGTGAAGGGTCCGAGGCGGCTCGGGCTGAACTGCGAGATCGGCCAGCACGGCTGGACCTTCATCCAGCGGGCCCGCAAGCGTGGCGCGGCCACGGTGCCCGCTGCCGTCGTGCTCGGCGTGGACCCCATCACCTTCTCGATCGGCACCTCCAAGCTCGGTGGCCTCGGCGAGGATGAGCTGGCCATCGCGGGCGGGCTCCGCGGCAACCCCGTCGAACTCGTGCCCTGCGAGACCAGCCCCCTGCGGGTGCCGGCCCTTGCCGAGCTCGTCATCGAGGGCGAGGTCCCCGTGGGCGACGGCGAGGCCGAGGGTCCCTACGGGGAGGTCTACGGCTACATGGGCCTCAAGAAGCCCTGGAACTTCGTCCTCGACGTGCGGGCGATCACCCACCGCCGCAACCCCTGGATCGTCAATTCCTTCGCGGGCATCACCAAGCTCACGATGAGCATGCCCCAGGCGGTCGCCAACTTCGTCAACTACCGGCGGATCATGCCGAACCTGGTGGATCTCTACCGGCCGGTGGAGTCCAACGGCGTCGTGCTGGCCAGCATCGACAAGCGGCTCCCGGGCGACGGCATGGTGGCCGGCCAGCACCTCGCGGCCGGCGACATGTTCGGCAAACTGGTCATCGTGGTGGACAAGGACGTGGACCTTCACAACAAGGAGCAGGTGTTCCATGCCCTCGGTACCCGCTGGCAGCCGCATCCCGCATCCCTGCTCATCCCGCACACGAAGGGTTTTCCCCTCGACCCGAGCGCACCGACCCGCTGGGTCACGAGCAAGATGGTGATCGACGCCACCCGCCAGCTGCCGGCCGAGGGCGGACCGGCGGAGTGGCCGGGGGTGTCCCGGGTGCTGCTGAACGAGCAGAGTCCCGGAACGGAGGCCCTGGTGGACAGCCGCTGGGCCGAGTACTGGAGGGACTGGCGGGGCGGCTAGCGGCCGGTTGCCCGGCCGATGCCGAGCAGTGCCGGAAGCTGGTCCAGGTCCGGCAGGATGCGGTGGGCGCCCGCGCCCGAGAGCAGCGGTGAGTCGCCCGCGCCGGTGAGCACCCCGATCGCATAGAGCCCGGCCGCATGGCTGGCGCGGATATCGGCCACGGTGTCGCCGACGTACACGGTCTCCGCCGGGGCCACGCCCAGGCGCTCCATGCACAGGAGGATGCCTTCGGGGTCCGGCTTCCGGCGGGTGACATCCCGCGCCGTCACCACGACCTCGAAATGGTCGAGCAGGCCGGCCTGCTCCAGCGGCCGGAAGGACTCGCCGCGGGATGCCGTGCAGATGCCGAGCTTCAGGCCCGCGGCCCTGAGCTCCTCGAGTACCACGCCGATCCCGGGATACACGAGGACGCACTCCTCCAGCACCGCGGGCCAGTGGGCCAGGGTCTCCCGGCGCAGCCGGGCGATGAACTCCTCGTCGGCGCCAAATCCCGCCGGGACGACGAGATCCCAGAAGTTCTCGCCGAAGTTCATCGTCCGCGCCACTGCCTCGGCAGACACCGTCCAGCCGTACGCCTGCACAGCGCGCTCGGCCGCGAGCCGGTAGCCGTCGATCGAGTTGACCAGCGTGCCATCCACATCGAACAGCACTGCCCGGCAGGACCGGGTCGGGCTGGGCTGCAAGGTCACGAGGTCGCCGTCGGCCGCGCCAAGCGCGGCGCGCAGGCCGACCGCGGCGACGACCTCGACCTGGTCCGGCGCATAGCCGGGGACTTCGGGCAGCACGATGGCGGCGGTCAAGGGCGGCTGGCCGTGCGCCTCGGCGCGGACCGGGTAGCAGCGGGCGGCGCAGCCCGCCCCGTCTTCAGGAACGAGCCGCAGGCCCGCTGTGCCCGACAGCGCCTGCCAGGCGGGCAATGCGGCGGTCGTCACGGCGAGATTCAGCGTACCGGGATGGGGGTCGATGCCGAGTGCAGCCCGGAACTGGCGGGAAACCCAGGGCAGCCCCGTGAAGCCCGCGCCCCGGCCGAGTCCGGTACGGACCACTCCTGTAACCGGTGAGCCCGGCACTGCCTGTTCCATGGTGTGGTGTGCCACGGGCCCGGAGCCCGGGGCACTTCCTCCGGCTGCTAGACTACCCCTTTACCGCCACAGGACGTTCCCCAGATGAAGATCGCGATCGTCGGTGCCGCCTACACCGGCCTGGCCGCAGCCAGGCATTTCCGCAGCCAGGGCCACCAGGTCAGCGTGTCCACCACCCGTCCCGACCGGGTGGCGGAGCTGGCCCCGGTCGCGACCGAGGTCGTCGTGACCAAGGGGAGCGACGTCGCCGGCATGCAGAAGCTGATAGCCGGCGCGGATGCCGTCGTCCTGACCATGGCGGGTGGCCTCGGCGTGAAGGACGGGAAGCCCTACATGGACCCCGTCGCGTACCGGGATTCCTACGTGGGCACGGCCGACGGGCTCATTGCGTCCCTGCCGGCGGCCCCGCGCCTGCGGGCCATCGTGTTCTGCAGTTCGCTGAATGCCTACGGCGATGCCCACGGGGTGTCGCCGGTGCTGGAGAGCACGCCGCCGAACGCGGCCTCCCCGGCCGCCCAGGTCTACATCGAGACCGAGCAGAAGCTCGCGGCCCTGGGCACCGACACCCTGCGGGTGTGCAATTTCCGCACCGGCACGATCTACGGCCCGGGCCGCGAACATCGCAACGAGCTGCGGGCCATCGCCGGCAAGCAGATTCCCTTCGATGGCCAGTCCGACGCGATGCTCGTGCACCGGGACGACGTGGTGCGGGCCATCGACTTCGCGATCAGCCGGCAGCTCTCCGGGCTCTTCAACCTCTTCAACGACATCCCGGAGAACAAGCAGGACTTCTTCGCCCGCATCGCGCAGCGTGAGGGCCTTGCCCCGGTGACCTGGCTCGGCGTCGTCAAGGGGCCGAAAGGCGTGTCGAACGCGCGGATCAAGGACGCGGGATTCAGCTTCGCGGATCCCGTGGGCGCCCGGGAAGGCGAGGACCTGCTCGCCCGGTGAGCCTGCTGCCGGCGCCGGCCGTCTTTCGCAGCCGGGATTTCAGCCTCTACCTCACGGCCCGGTTCCTGTCTGCGCTGGCCATCCAGATGCAGAACGTGGCCGTGGGGTGGCTGGTCTACGACCTCACCCGGGACCCGCTGGCCCTCGGACTCGTCGGCCTCGTGTCCTTCCTGCCGGCCGTGGCACTCGCGCTCGTGACCGGCCATGTGGCCGACCGCCACGACCGCCGGCTGGTCCTCGTGTCGTGCTACGTCCTCACGCTCGGCACGGCACTCGGGCTCCTCGCCATTGCCGTAACGGGATCCGGGGAGACCTGGCTCATTTACACCCTGCTGCTGGTGTTCGGCATCAGCAGGGCCTTCGCCAATCCGGCCGGCCAGGCCCTGGTGCCCAACCTGGTGCCCCCGGAGCAGCTGGGAACAGCCATCGCCTGGAACTCGACGGTGTGGCAGACCGCCACGATCGCGGGACCTGCCCTCGGGGGACTGCTCTACTACCTGGGGGCCGGGGTCGCGTTCGGGAGCGCGGCGGCGTGCTTCCTGGCCTGCTGCGTCCTGTTCGCCCTCATGGGAAGCCGCCCCCAGCCGAAGCCGGCGGATGTCACCTGGGAGACGCTGCTGGCCGGCATCCGCTTCATCCGCTCCCGGCCCGTCATCTTCGGTGCGATCTCCCTGGACCTCTTCGCCGTGCTCCTGGGCGGCGCCACCGCCCTGCTGCCGGTCTACGCCCGGGACATCCTGCACGTCGGTCCCGGCGGCCTCGGCCTCCTGCGCAGCATGCCCGCCGTGGGGGCACTGCTCGTGGCGCTCTGGCTCGCCCAGCGCCCCCTGCAGTCGAAGAGTGGGCTGCGCATGTTCCAGGGCGTCGCCTTGTTCGGGGTGGCGACTATCGGCTTCGGCCTGTCCACCCACATCGTCCTGTCCTGCTTCTTCCTGTTCGTGCTGGGCGGCGCCGACATGATCAGCGTCTTCGTCCGCTCGACGCTGGTGCAGTTCGACACCCCGGATGCGATGCGCGGCCGGGTGGCCGCCGTGAACTCCGTCTTCATCGGGGCCTCGAACGAGCTCGGGGAATTCGAGTCCGGGGCCCTGGCGGCCGCCATCGGCACGGTGCCTGCGGTGGTGGTGGGCGGGGTCGGCACCCTCGCCGTCTGCGCCCTCTGGATGCGCTGGTTCCCGGCGCTCCGCTACCGGGACCGGCTGACGTCCTGACGTTCCAGCAGGGTGCCGACCAGGCCCCGCAGGGCGCCGGTCTTCATGAGCGTCCCCAGCGCGGCCAGGCCCAGACCCAGCAGGCGCCGCGAGCGCTGGCGGCCGAGTGCCAGCGCGAGGCCGACACCCGCGGCGAGGATCACCGGGGGCGTGGCTACCCGCCGGATGGTGGCGAGCGCCTCGTCACCCCGGTTGAGCAGCACGCCGAGATTCCGGGCCCGGTCGTGGAGGTCGGCCCGCTCGGCCGCGGCCCGGGCCACCAGGGCCGTGCGCCGGCGGTGCAGCGCCGCTGCATCCTCGCTCACGGGCCGGAACCCCGCAGGTCCGTCTCGTCCCGCGCCAGCTCCCCGAGGGTCGCCTGCAGGAAGGGCGGCCGGTTCGCGAGGCGCGACCGCACGATGAGGCCGGAAGTGGCGGCCACGACCGCAAAGCCGCCCGTGACTCCCAGCGCAGCGAGCAGCCGGTGGGTGTCCCAGAACGCCAGGATGATGGTCAGGCCGGCGAACAGTGCCGCGAAGCCGGCACCGAGCAACCCCACGGCGCCCCAGAGCAGCAGGCCGGCGGTGCGCTGCACCTCCTCCCGGAGCTCGACGGTGAGGAGCTCGAGCCGGGTCCGGCCGACGCCCACCAGCGTCGCCAGCAGGGCACTGACCGAACCCTGCAGCCGACGGAAGGGGCCCTGCAC
>CALGMY010000149.1 GCA_937958785.1 uncultured Gammaproteobacteria bacterium
CCAGCAGTTCTACATGGACCATGACTGGTTCCTGAGCGAGGGCGAGGCGCTGCCCGTCCACAAGGACCCGCTGGCGGTGAAGGGCTATCCCCTGCGGCTCACCATGGGCCACGCCCGCCACGGCATCCACAGCATGTGGCGCGACGATCCGCTGCTCCTCAGCCTCCAGCGCGGCGAACCGGACATCTTCGTGAACCCGGACGATGCGGCGAAGCGGGGGGTGAAGGACGGGGACCTCGTCCGCACCTACAACTCCCTCGGGTCCTTCGTCGCCATGGCCCACGTGAGCGCCGGCATCCAGGCCGGTTCCCTGTTCATGTTCCATGGCTGGGACCCGGTGATGTTCCGTGGCCGCCAGAACTTCAGCGGGGCCATCCCGACCGGCGGCCTGCTGAAGCCGACCTCCCTGGTGGGCGGCTACGGGCACATCGGCTACCGGTCGCCGGAGTACGTGCCGAACCAGACCTACCACGACCATACGGTCGATTTCGAGAAATTCGTACCTGCGGCAGGAGCGGCTGTAGGAGCGCCTTCAGGCGCGATGCCGCTCGCCGCGACTGGGCGCGCCTGAAGGCGCTCCTGCGAGAAATTTGAGAGGCAAGGAACTATGTCCCGCCAGATCGCCATGGTCATCGACCTCAACAAGTGCATCGGCTGCCAGGCCTGCACGGCCGCCTGCAAGTCCCTGTGGACCGACGAGGAAGGGCAGGAGTACATGCTCTGGAACAACGTCGAGACCAAGCCGGGGCGCGGCTACCCGAAGGAGTGGGAGGCCAAGGGCGCCAAGTCCGGCTGGAAGGACGGCGCGCTCCAGTACGGCGACCTGCACGACCAGAACGACTTCGGCAGCGTCCCCCAGCTGAACCACGAAGAGGTGTACTTCAAGGGCACCGAGGAGCGGCTCCAGCAGAAGGAGCCCATGACCTACGGCGCCAACTGGGACGAGGACACGAGCTCGGGCGAGTACCCGAACAACTACCACTTCTACCTGCCGCGGCTGTGCAACCACTGCACGAAGCCGGCCTGCCTCGAGGCCTGCCCGGTGCGGGCCATCTACAAGCGCGAGCAGGACGGCATCGTGCTGGTGGACCAGGACAAGTGCCAGGGCTTCCGCCAGTGCAACCGGGCCTGCCCCTACGACAAGGTCTATTTCAATTTCGTGCGGGGCAAGTCGCAGAAGTGCATCTTCTGCTTCCCGCGGGTGGAGCAGGGCGTCGCCCCGGCCTGCGCGCGCCAGTGCCCGGGCCGCCTGCGCTTCGTGGGCTACCTGGAGGATGCGGACGGCCCGATCGCGAAGCTCGTCTACCAGTGGAAGGTGGCGCTGCCCCTGCATCCGGAGTTCGGCACCGAGCCCAACGTCTACTACGTGCCGCCCATGCTGCCCGCCTCCTTCGACGCAGAGGGCCGTTTCAGCGACGAGCCCCGCGTGCCCACCGAGTACCTGCGCTACCTCTTCGGCCCGGGGGTCGACCAGGCCCTGATCACCCTGGACGCGGAGATGGACCGCAGGCGCGAGGGCAAGCCCTCGGAGCTCATGGACCTCCTCATCGCCAAGGACTGGAAGTCGCTGTTCAACATCACCGACGTGCAGGTGACGTCCTCCACTGCCGCGCCAACCTGACCGCAGGAGCCCTGTAGGAGCGCCTTCAGGCGCGATCCCCACTCGGCCAGGAACCCGGGATGATCCGCCTCCTCCACGTCGTCAGTTCCGCGCTCATGTTCGGCGTGGGCGTGGGTGCCTTCTGGTTCATGGTGACCACCGTACGCGCCGGTAATCCGGCGGCCGTCGCCATCACCACCCGCAACGCCGTCCTGGCCGAATGGGTGATCGCGGCGCCCGTGGCCGTGATCCAGCCCACCACGGGCTACCTCCTGATGCGCCAGCTCGGTTACCCGCTCGCGTCGCAGTGGTTCTACGGCGTGGCCGCCCTCTACATCGTGGCGGGGATGTGCTGGGTCTACCTGGTCAAGGCGGAGCTGAAGATGCGGGCAGTGGCCGTCGCCCACGCGACTGCCCCGGCCGTGCCCGCGGAGTTCAACGCGCTGTTCCGCCGGTGGCTAGGCCTCGCCATCGGCTCGTTCGCCGGCGTGCTGGCCATCTTCTGGCTGATGGTCTTCCGGCCCGGTTTGTGAGAGAAACGCGCAACGTGCTGCGTCCGACGGAGCCGGTGCCATCATCGAACTCGACCACACGATAGTCCCCGCCCGCGACCGTGTCGCTGCCGCGAGGCGCCTCGCGGCAATCCTCGGCGTCCCCTGGGCGCCGCTGGCACACAGCCATTTCGCGCCGGTGTACGTCAATGACGGCCTGACCATCGATTTCATCGCCACTGACGATCCGTTCCCCGTCTACCACCTCTGTTTCCGCGTCGATGAAGCGGAGTTCGACGCGATACTGGGCCGACTCGTGGAGGCGGGCATACCCTACCGGAGCACCGTGCGCGGGCCGGTGGATCACCAGGTTGATACCCAGTTCGGGGGCCGCGGCCTCTACTGGAACGATCCGGAGGGCCACCAGTGGGAGATGCTGACGGTGAGCTACGCGCGCCAGGATGGCTGACTACCTGCAGATCCGCGTGGATGACCTCGCCGGGCCCGAGGTCCGGCAGCTGCTGGCCGAGCACCTGCACGGCATGACGCTGCATTCCCCGCCGGAGAGCATCCACGCGCTGGACCTCACGGGGCTGCGCGCGCCGGACGTCACCTTCTGGACCGTCTGGCTGGGCGACGAGCTGCTCGGCTGCGGGGCGTTGAAGGAGCTCGACCCGGGCCACGGCGAGATCAAATCCATGCGCACGGCCACGCCCCACCTGCGGCGCGGGGTTGGCAGGGCCATGCTCGACTTCATCCTGGCCGAGGCCCGGCGCCGCGGCTACCGGCGCCTCAGCCTGGAGACGGGTTCGGCGGCGGCCTTCGAGCCCGCCCGCCGGCTGTACGCCAGCGCCGGCTTCACGTATTGCCAGCCCTTCGCCGGCTACGTGGAGGATCCCTACAGCCAGTTCATGACCCGGGGGTTGTGATGAACATCGTCGAGGGAGCCACGGCCGAGGCCGGCTTCGTCGTGCAGCCGGCCGACACCGCGCGGGCTCTCGCGGTGGCCCAGGAAGACGAGTTTCCGGAGGTCTTTGCCACCTCCCGGATGATCGCGCTGATGGAACTGGCGGCAGCCCGGCTCATGAGGCCCGGCCTGGATCCCGGCGAACTCTCGGTCGGCGTGTCGCTCGACGTCCGCCACACGGCGGCGACGCCGGTGGGCGCCCGTGTCCGGGCCGTGGCCACCTACCTCGGGACTGACGGGCACCTGCACCGGTTCCGCGTCGAGGCCTTCGACGAGGCAGGCAGCATCGGCTCCGGCGAACACACCCGTGCGGTGGTCAGCACGGAACGCCTGCTGGCCGGTGCAGCCAGGCGGCGCCGCTGAGCGGCCGCTCGCCGCCTAGCGCCTGCGCGCCGTCGCGATCAGCTGCTCGGCGCGGGCGGTGAGCCCGGCGTCGCCGGTCGCGAGGCTCAGGGCCTTGCGCCCGATGCTCTCCGCCTGGGCGAAGTCGCCTTCCTTGAGGCGGATCGTGCCGAGTTCCAGCCAGAGTACGGGCTGCCGCGGGTCGATGCGCAGCGCGCGCTCGATGGTGGCCGCTGCCTCCGGGTAGCGCCCCGCGGCCTGGAGGCTGCGGCTCTGGCTGAGCAGGGCCTGGCCGGCGGAACTGACGGGCGGCGCCGTGCGGGGCAGCGGCAGCGGCTGGGCCGGCGCCGGCGGGGGCTCGGGCACGTCGGGAACGGGGTTGACCACGACGGGGGGCGGGGGCGTCGGCGTGGCGGGTACGGGCGCGCGCGGCGGCGGTTCGGGTTTGCCGAAGTCCGGCGGAACGCACCCGGCCAGCGCCAGGGTGCCCGCCAGGACGACGCCAGCCCATGGACTCAGTTGAGTACGCCTCGCAACCATTGGATGCCCCGTTCCGCCAGCCCGTCCAGGCCGCCGGTGCCGCCTGCCGCAGGATCGCAGAACGGGTTGGGCGGCACGACGGTTCCCACCGGCAGTGGCAGGCGCACCGGGTCGCCGCAACCGTCGGCCGCCATCATGCCAGTGGTGAAGTCGATTGGCACTTCCTGCAGGCCCTCGGCGGGCATCGACTCGTAGCCGGCATCGCCGTAGCCGGCCACCAGGCGTGCCCAGACGGGCAGGGCGCCGGAGGCGCCCGTGAAGCCGGTCGGCGAGTTGTCGTCGGCTCCCACCCAGACCACCGTCACGTGGTCATTGGTGAAGCCGGCGAACCAGCTGTCCCGCAGGTCGTCCGACGTGCCCGTCTTGCCGGCGACCACGAGGTCCCCTGGCAGCCAGGCCCGCGCCCCGCGCGCGGTGCCGCGTGCCACGACCTGGGTGAGGCTGGCATTCAGCGCCTGCACGGCGCCCGGGTCCGCCGCCCGGCTGATCTTGAGTTGGGACCGCTCGAGGGGCTTGCCGTCGGCGGCAAGCACCGCCCGCACCGCCTTCAGTGGCGCGCGGAAGCCGCCATTGGCGAGGCTGTTGTAGACCTGCGCCACCTCCAGGGGCGACATGTCGACCGCGCCGAGCAGCATGGACGGCAGTGGCCGGGGCGCCTCGTCGAGCCCGAGGCGCCGGAAGAGCGTGGCCACCCGCTTCGGCCCGACGTCCATGCCGAGCCGGACGGTCGGCGTGTTCAACGATTCCGCCAGCGCGCGCACGGCGGGCACCGGCCCCCGGTAGCTGCGGTCGTAGTTCTGGGGTGACCAGGACTTGCCGCTGTCGAGCTTCACGGTAAGGGGTGCGTCCTCGAGGAGGCTCGCCGCCGTGTACCGGCCCGACTCGAAGCCCGCGAGGTAGACGACCGGCTTGGCAAGGGAGCCGATGGGCCGGCGCGCATCCAGGGCCCGGTTGAAGCCCTTGAGGCGCGCGTTGCGCCCGCCGACGACGGCCACCACGTCCGGGGTCTGGGTGCCCGTGACGACGATGGCGCCGTCGAGTTCGCTGCCCTTCTTCCGCCTGGGCCTCGCCTTCTCCAGGGCTACCAGTCCCTCCGCCAGTTGCCGTTCCGCGAGCGCCTGGATCCGCGGGTCGAGCGTGGTCATGATCCGCAGGCCGGCGTTCTGCAGGTCGTCCTCCTGGTAGCCCGCACGCAGTTCCCGCCGCACCAGATCCATGAAGGCAGGGTTGTAGTTCGCGAAGCCGAGGGCCGTGCCCTTGACCGCCAGTGGCTGGCGCCGGGCAGCCGCTGCCTCATCGGCGGTGATGACGCCGTGCGTCGCCATGAGGTCCAGCACGAGGTCCCGGCGCGCCGTGGCCCGCTTCGGGTGACGGCGCGGATCGTAGTAGGACGGCCCGCGTACCACCGCGATGAGCACCGCGATGTCCGCGGTCGGCAGTTCGGCGAGTGGCCGGCCGAAGTAGAACTGGCTCGCGAGGCCGAAACCGTGGATCGCCCGGTCGCCGGCCTGGCCCAGGTAGATCTCGTTGACGTAGGCGTTGAGGATGTCGGCCTTCTCGAAGTGCAGCTCGAGCAGCACCGACATCAGGGCCTCGCGCAGCTTGCGGGTCACCGTGCGCCGGTTGTCCAGGAAATAGCTGCGCACCAGCTGCTGGGTGAGCGTGCTGCCACCCTGCTCGATGCCGCCGGCCCGGACGTTGGCCCACATGGCCCGGGCGATGGCCTTCGGCGACACGCCGCCATGGGTGTCGAAGTTCCGGTCCTCGACGGCCTTGAGCCCCTCCAGCAGGGTCGCCGGCACGGCATCGGGACCGCGCGCGAGCAGCGAGAAGCCGGGCAACTCCCCGGCATCGTCGGCGGCATCGGCATCGGCACCCTGCGCCAGCAGCCAGCGCACGCGCTCGGCGTCGTCGGACGCATCGGGTTCGCGCAGCAGCTGGCCCAGCGCCTGCGGGGTGACCAGGGCGGCGACGCGCTCCAGTCCGTCGTAGCGGGCATCGCGCAGTCCCTCGCGCAGCAGCTCCAGCGGCGCGCGGTCCTCGACCGGCGCGTCGCCGGCTTCCGGCTGCACGCAGGCCGGCAGGGCGTAGCCCGGGTCAAGCGCCGACACCAGCGCCCAGCGCCCGGCGTCCGCGGCGTAATCGAC
>CALGMY010000150.1 GCA_937958785.1 uncultured Gammaproteobacteria bacterium
GCCCGCTCCGGCGTCGTATTCCAGTCCGCGAGCTGCTGCCGGAGCTTCCCGAGTCGCTGGCGGCTGCGGCGGTGGAGGGCGTCGGGACCCTTCAGTTCGCCGAGCATCTGCAGCGCCGCCTGCTCGATGGCGGCGGTGTCGTCGGGCCGCAGCCGCACGAGGCCGCTCACGTAGTTGTAACCCCACTGGAAGCGGGAAGCGGTGCCGGTGGACTGCGTCCAGGCCTCCGCCAGCAGTTCCACGGCGCGCGCGCCGTTGCCCGCGCGCTCCTCCACCAGGGCGAGGTCGGCGAGGTAGTACCAGGGCGTGGGTGACGTCGCCGCGGCGTCGGTGAGCAGTGACCGGGCGCGGTCCAGCTCGTTGAGGTCCAGGTACACATTCACCGCGGCGTTCACCACCCCGGCCCGGTCGTAGGCGCCGAGCTTCTCCGCCAGCATCGCCTCCGCGCGGGCCACGGCGGCGGCCACCACCGGGGCCGGCACCAGTCCGTCGTCGGCCACGGCGCGGGCCGCGGCGATCTTCAGCCGTTCCGCGGCCAGCCGGTCCCCGGGCGTGAAGCGCGGATCGGCGCTGGCGGCATCGGCGACGGCGTTCCACCGTGCGAGCAGCCCCGGCACCAGGTCCGGTTCGCCCCGGCGGGCGGCGGTGAAGAAGGTCGCGCCGAGTCCCGCCAGCACGTCCAGGTTGTCGAGCGCCGCGTCCCGGTCCGCGAGCACCTGGTCTGCGGCGCGGATCAAGCGGCGATGGCGCGCGTCCGGCGCCGCGCCGGCGATGATGGCCGTGGCCCGGTCCCTGCCCAGGGTGCCGGCGGCGAGCAGCGTGAGGCGGGCACGCTCCCGGCCCATCTCCGCCGGGCAACGGGCCGCCGCGCCCTCGAAGGCGTCGGCCAGCCTGGCGGCAGCGAACACCGTGTCGTCGTCGAGTCCGAAGGCGTGGTACGCGAGTCGCCGGCAGTCGTCGGTAGCGAGGGGTACGGTGCCGTCCGCCGCCAGGTCCACCAGGTCCTGTACCGGCCGGACGTCGCCGAGGGCACTGTCCAGCAGGCCGGCGTAGAGGGTGAGGTCCATGCCGCCGGCGAGGCGGGTGATCTCGGTGCGGTCCGGCGTGAGCACCACGACGGTCGGGTAGCCCGTGACCCGGAAGACGTCGCCCCATTTCTGGGCCGCCGGCAGGTCCCCGTCCAGGTACACCGGCACGAACAGCTTCGACTTCTCGATGAAGTCCGGCCGGGCGAACACCGACGCCTTCAGCTGCTTGCAGAGCGGGCACCACTGGGCGCCCCAGAAGAGGAGCACGGGCCTGCCCGTCGTCCTGGCCGCGGCGAAGGCCGACTCGATGTCACCGTCGTGCCACGCAATCCCCGGCACGTCGGCGTGCAGCGCCGCCAGGTCGGGCAGTGATTCCGCCGCCGCTGGTGCCGGCCCGTCCGCCGGAGCCGGGCCGGTCGAAGGCCGGCCGCACCCCGTGAGGGCGAGCGCCAGGGCCAGCGCGGCGGGGAGGGCGATGCGGCGGTGCATGGGCGGCAGTCTGCCACGGCCGTGCCGGCTTCCTGACCCGGATGGGCCGGCCTGCCGTCAGCGCTCCAGCGCCGAGGGTCCCGGCGGCAGCCCCAGGAGGCCCCGGAAGAGGGTGGTGTCCTGGGCATTGATGACACCGTTGCAGTTGAGGTCCGCCAGGTTGTACTTCGGTGCCGGGCTGGCCTTGCCGAGCTGCTGGCGGAACAGCGTGGTGTCCTGGGCGTTGACGATGCCGTTATGGTTCAGGTCGGCGTCGCAGCGGTTGCCATAGCCATCGCCCTCCGTGTCGCACTGGGTGGGGTTGGCGGCGACCTGGCAGTTGTCCTGGTAGTCGAAGACCCCGTCGCCATCGGTGTCGGTCGTGGAATGTTCCACCACCCGGACGGTGACCCATCCCTGGCCGAGTCCGTTGTAGATGCCGTACACGAAGGTCTCCGTGCCTAGAAACCCGGGTGGCGACGTGTAAGTCACGGTGGTCTGGCCGCCAGGGCCGGGGGACGGCACCACCACGGCGGTTCCGCCCTGGCTGGGCGGGGAGACGATGGTGACGGCGGCAGTGGGCCCGATGGGATCGTTGTTGAGTACCCTGATCGACGTGGGCAACCCTGACCCTGCCACGGCGAAATCAGGTCCGCCATTTTCCGGAATCAGGGTACTTACGAACCACGTCCACTGGTAGCCAGCATTGAAGCCGCCGACGGTGGTGGTGCACGGACCCGTACAGGTCGCGTTGCCGAGGATCAGCGAACCGTCAACCCAGCTGACGAAGTCGAGGTCGGCCACACGTTCCAGGGTCACCTGCGGGCCATCGGCCACGTCGTCACCACCCAGGGTGCGGGATGCCGCCGTGCCCGGGCCCCAGGTGGCGGTGGACTCGTCGACCTGGTTGGCGCCGAAGTTGTAGTTGCCGCAGAGGCTGGCGCCGACGGTCTGCCCGAAGTTGCCCTCGAGGCACTGGAAGCCGGTGGCCGTCGCCGGGGCGCCATTGCCCACGACCAGTCCGGTGATCGAGATGCGATAGAGCGTGCTGGACGGGGATACGGCAGAACGCGCATTCAGCACCCCGGCGGTCTGGGTGAGGATTCCCGTGAGGTCGTCGTAGCTCCACGTCGCCGTGGACGAGGTGATGTTGAGCGTGGCGCCCAGCGTGGCGCTGTTGCTGTATTCGACGGCCTTGGTCAGCAACGCGGTGTAGGTTGCGGCATCGGCCCCACCGCCCACCACGGCCAGCGAGGCGGCAACGGCAGCGTGCAGCGTGGTGCGGGCGTGAGGCGTCATGGCAACCATCTCCTCGCTTGGCGCCAGCCTACTCCAGTGCCCCGGTGGTCGCACGCCCCCGCAGCCCGGGCGACATAAGGTCGAACGTCACGCCCCCGCGCTCGGCCTCGCGGCCACCCGCCCGTACCACTCCCGCAGCGCCGGATGGGCCGGGCCCGGCCGCACGTCCACCCAGGCGGCGAAGTCCACGATGGCGAGCAGGCTGATGTCGGCGAAGGAGAAGTCGCCGCCGGCCAGGTGGCGGTGCTGCTTGAGCCGGGCCTCGATCCGGTCCAGGAACCGGGCCGTGCGCCGGAGGCCCCGCTCGGCGAGGCCGGGCAGCGGGGAGTAGGAGACGGGTCCGGGCAGCACGTGGTCCCGGAAGCCGGGCGACAGGTTGCGCAGCGCCTCTTCCACCGCGACGAAGCCCTCGTTCTCCACGATGTTCGCCCACATGAGCACCAGCGCTTCGTCCAGCGGTGTCGCGCCGAACAGGCGCGGTTCCGGGTGCAGGTGCTCCAGGTAGCGGCAGATCGCGACGGACTCCGCGAGGAAGGTGCCGTCGTCGGTCTCGAGCACGGGCACGGTGCCCGCCGGGTTGATGGCCAGGAACTCCGGGGACAGCTGCTCCCGCCGGTACAGGTTGACGGGTACGCGCGGGATCTCGAGCCGCTTCTCGGCCAGGAAGATCCGCACGCGCCGCGGGTTCGGCGCCCGCTCGAAGTCGAAGAGCCTCACGGCTGCCCGTCGCGAAGCGCCGCCTCGCGCGCCAGCTGCCGGCGCAGCGCCTCCTCCCGCGCGTCATCGATGGCGGCGAGGGTGGCCTCCACGTCGGCGGGCGTCTCGTCGCCGGCGAAGATGCCGGTGAGTGGCGTCTCCGGCAGCAGGAGGCCCTGCTCAAACAGCGCCCACATCTCCTCGCCGTAGCGCGTGGCGAGGAGTTCCGGCGCGAAGCGACCGAGGGTGGCGGAGACGTTGTTGACGTCCCGGATCAGCATCATCCGGGCATTGTTGTTGCCCGCCGCGCTGACGGCCTGGGGCAGGTCGATGATCACGGGCCCCTCGGGCCCGACGAGGACGTTGTATTCGGAGAGGTCGCCGTGGATCAGGCCGGCGCAGAGCATGCGCACGATCTGGCCGATCAGGAATGCGTGGTGCTCCCGGGCCTCGTCCGGCGTCAGCTCCACGTCCCCCAGGCCGGGGGCGGAGAAGCCCTCGGCGTCGGTGATCATCTCCATCACCAGCACGCCGTTGAAGTAGCCGTAGGGGGCAGGCACCCGCACGCCCGCGCCTGCCAGGCGGTAGAGGGCGTCGACCTCCGCGTTCTTCCAGGCTTCCTCCTGCTCGCGACGGCCGAAGCGCGTGCTCTTGCCCATGGCGCGTGCCTGGCGGCTGCCGCGCACCTGGCGGCCTTCCTGGTAGGTGACGCGCTTCTGGAAGCTGCGCTGGCCCATGTCCTTGTAGACCTTGGCGCAGCGAAGGTTCGCGCCGGCACGCACCACGTAGACCGACGCCTCCTTGCCGCTCTTCAGCGGGCGGAGGACTTCGTCGATGATGCCGTCGTCGATGAGTGGCTGGAGCGCCTTGGGGATCTTCATGCCCCAGTCTAGCCGATCGGCAACCGTGCCGGCCCTGCCCGGGCTAGGTGGCGGCGGCTGCCCCGGCGTCCGGCGCGGCGGGCTTCACCTTCGGCTTGCCCGGGCCGCCCCACCGGTCCGGTACGTCGATGGTGAAGGCGTAGATGCTGAGGAGGGTCAGCGCGATGGCGCCGACGATCATCGGGCCATGGTGGCCCACGTGGGTGTAGATCTGCGTGCCAATGATCGGCCCGAGGATCGCGCCCAGGGTGTTGCCGGCGCCGAGGAAGCCGGCGGTGGCGCCCTGTTCCCAGGGCTCCACGCACAGGCTGGCGCTGCCGTTGATGCCCGGGTTGGCGCAGGCGAAGGAGATGCCCAGCACGCCGAAGCCGATGGCCATCACCACCAGGCTGGTGGCAGTGCCGATGATGGTGAGCGAGATCACGAAGAACGGGCCGAGGAGGCGCATGAGGGTCTTCGGCTTCGCCTTCACGAACTGCAGCACGCCGATCTGCACGATCACGATCATGGAGGCCATGCTGATCAGCATCACGCTCGCCGTGCGCACGAGTTCCTTGGGGTCGGTGATCGCGAACTCGTCCTGCAGGTAGAAGCTCAGGATCAGCTGCAGCGCCATGAAGGTCAGGAAGAAGACGAACCACATGATCAGGAAGGGGCGCAGCCGGCGGTCGCCGAGCTTCATGGTCACCTTCCCCCGCATGTCCGCGTGCCGCACGGGTTCCTTCAGCAGCAGCCAGCCCATCAGGACGCCGCCGAAACCGATCAGGGCGGCCACGTACATCGGCACCAGTGGCCCGAAGAAGGCGAGGGCGCCGGCCAGCACCGGCCCCAGCACCGAGCCCATGCCGTTGGCCGCGCCGATGATCGCGAGGCCCTTGCCACGGTTCTGTACGTCGGTGACGTCCACCATGTAGGCGGTGGCCGCCGGGTAGATGGCCGAGGCGGCGCTGCCGTAGGCGGCCCGCGCCAGGGCGAACAGCACCAGCAGGCCGGTGCCCGTCACGATGCCGCTGAGGCCGAGTTGCAGAACAAGGGCCACGAGCAGGGTGCCGACGGCCGCCCCGGTGACGCCGATGAGGAACACCGGCTTGCGGCCCACGACGTCGCTGCGCTTGCCCCAGAAGGGTGCCCCGAAGATCAGGGGAATGCTGGCCAGGGTCAGGGCGATGCCGAATCCCTGGGGCGTGAAGCCCACCTGCCGGGCGAGCGGCGTCACGATGATGAAGGTCAGCGACTGGCCGATGGCGAACAGCAGTACGCCGAGGCCGAGTACCAGTCGTGCCTGGGCGGGGGCTTGGCCGGGAGTGTCGGTCATCGGGGTTCCATGGCGGGTGGGCAGCGGTCAGTTTCGCCCGCGGGGCCGGGACGGACGTCCCGGCATCAGGGCTTGTCCACAGGGAGGGCGAAGGCGGTGATCTGGTCGCCGGGCTTCTGGTAGACGAAGGGATGGCCGCCCGAGGCCACGACCACGAACTGCCGGCCGCCGGACTCGTAGCTCATGGGCACGGCGTAGGCGCCGGTCGGCAGGGCGTGTGCCCACAGTTCCCGGCCCGAGGCCAGGTCGAAGGCCCGGAAGCGGTCGTCGCCCGTTGCACCGATGAAGGCCAGCCCGCCGGCGGTCAGCATCGGGCCGCCGAAGCCCGGCGTACCCCAGCGCAGGGGCAGCGGCAGGGAATAGGGTGCGACGATCGGCGGTGGCAGGGTGTGGTCCCACACGCCAAGGGTCGAGCGCCAGAGGATCTCGCCCGCCTGCAGGTCGACGGCGACCAGCTCCGCGTAGGGCGGCGCCGTGCAGGGCATCTGGTTGGCGGGAGAGAGCAGTGCGCCCTGCTTGAGGGCGTAGGGCGTGCCGAGCAGGCGCACGGGCGCGCCCAGCATGTTCTCGGCGGCACTGTCCTTGACCCCCGCCACCTGCTCCGCCGGGATCAGCTGGGCGTAGTGCCCGAGCCGGAGCACGTTGGTCACCAGCACGCGGGCCTCCGGGTCGACGGCCACGCCACCCCAGTTCACCCCGCCGGCGCTCGACGGCCAGATGATGGAGCCCTCGAGCGACGGCGGCATGAAGATGCCCCCGTAGCGGTAGCCGCCGTAGGCCTTGCGGCAGGCGGAGAGGTCCCAGGGCGTCATGCCCCAGAAGTCCGCGGCCGTGAATTCGTGGGGCACCAGCGGCGGGGGCCGCACCGGGAACGGCTGGGTGGGGGACAGCACCTCGCCGGCCACCCCGCCCTGGGGAACCGGGCGTTCCTCGATGGGGAAGAAGGGCTCGCCGGTTTCCCGGTGGAAGATGTAGAGCATGCCCGTCTTGGTGGCCTGGACCACGGCCGGGAAGGGCCGGCCGTCCCGCGAGAGTTCCACCAGGGTCGGCTGGGCCGTGTTGTCGTAGTCCCAGACGTCGTGATGGACCGTCTGGAAGTGCCAGACCACCTCGCCCGTCGAGGCTCGCAGGGCGACGAGGGAGTCGGTGTAGCGGTTGTCCCCTGGCCGCGTGTCGCCGTAGAAGTCCGGTGACGGACCCGACGTGGGGAGGAACAGCAGGTCCCGGGCCGGGTCGCTGCTCATGAGGCCCCAGACGTTGCCGGCGCCGGTGCTGGCCGCGGCTTCCGGGGTCCAGCCGGCCCAGGCCGGGTCGCCGGGCGTCCGCGGAATGGGATCGAAGATCCAGCGGGGCGCGCCGGTACGGGCGTCGAAGGCCCGGACGGCGCCATTCGGCGCATTGGCCCGGTGGAAGTCCCGGACGGAAGTGCCGACGGCGATCACGTCGCCCACCACCGCCGGCGGGCCCGGGAACTTGACCTCGCCCCGCACGGCGGGCGGACTGGCCGCGAGCACGGCCGGCTCCACGTCGACGATGCCGTTGGTGCCGAAGCCCGGGCAGGCCTTGCCGGTGGGTGCGTCCAGCGCGATGAGGCGCAGGTCGTGGGTGGCGAGCAGGATGCGCTGGCTGCAGAAGGCGCCGGCCACCGCCTGGCCGTCCCGCCACCAGGCCACGCCCCGGCAGTTGGCGTAGCCCGGGCTCGCGGTCCCGTCCGGGTCCTCCGGGGTGCCGTAGCCGCCGATGCGGGAGCGGGAGTCGTAGGTCCAGCGCTCGGTGCCCCGCGCCGGGTCGAGGGCCACCACCCGGCCGAAGGGGGTACAGATCACGAGGTGGCCGCCCGCCTCGGCCGGCAGGAGGATCGGGTTCACCTGCACCTTCGCGGTGCCGGACTGCACCGCCGGCTGCCGTTCCAGTTCGCCGGTGCGGTACTGCCAGGCGATCTCCAGCCGGCCGACGTTGGCCGGGGTAATCTGCCGGAGCGGGGCGAATTTCTGGCCCCCGGCGTCGCCGCCGTAGAACTGCCACTGCTGGGCCTGGGCCATGCCATTCAGGAGCACGGCGGCGGCCAGCGTGGCCACGGCACGGACCCTCATCCGGGAATACCCTTGACCATTTGCATCCACGGCATCAGCGTAGCGAATTTCGCCTCGTCTTTCTTCCGGGGAATATCCGTATGCAGGTCGTCATCACCGGCAGCACCAAGGGCATCGGCCTCGGCCTCGCCAGGGAGTTCCTGCGGCGGGGCCACGACGTGCTGGTCTCGAGCCGGGGGTCCGGTGCCGTCGAAAAGGCCGTGGCCGACCTCCGGGCCGCATTCCCCGGCCGCAAGGTGGTGGGCAAGGTCTGCGACGTGGCCGACTATGCCCAGGTGCAGGGCCTGTGGGACGCGGCCGTCGCCGGCCTCGGCAAGGTGGACATCTGGGTCAACAACGCGGGCAGGGACGGCACCAAGGTCCCGTTCTTCATGATCCCCCCGGACGACTACGTGAAGACCGTCAACACCAACCTCATCGGCCTCATGAACTGCAACCGGGTGGCCATCCCGGCCATGTACAGGCAGGGCTCGGGGATGATCTGGAACATGGAGGGCTTCGGCAGCAACGGGGCGGTGCGTCCGACGATCGCGCCCTACGGGGCGACCAAGTGCGCCGTGCGTTACTTCACCAAGGCGATGATCGGCGAGCTGAAGAAGGCCCCGGTACGCATCGGGTACCTCAGCCCCGGCATCGTCATCACCGACCTCCTCGTGCCGCCGCCCGACCGCCGCAACGAGAACTGGCAGCGCTCGAAGAAGATCCTGAACATCCTCGCGGACACCGTCGAGACGGTGACCCCGTGGCTCGTGGAGGGCATGCTCCGCCAGCACGGCCGGCACGGGGCCGCCGTCCGCTGGCTCACCCCGGCCAAGGTCCAGGGCCGGTTCCTGATGAACATCTTTCGCAAGCGGGACGTCTTTGGCCCGCTGGGGATCTGACCATGAATTCAGAACTGGTGAACGGCCTGTTCGCGGGCCGCCCGTCGGCCACCGACGCGCTGGCGACGGCGACTGCCGGCCGGCGCCTCGATTTCGACGACCCACGCGACAACCTCTATGCCTTCGGCAAGATCTGGGGCAGCTACGACGAGCCGGTGCTGAGCGGCTTTCACGGGCTGATGTACGCCCGCATCGGCGCGCAGCGGCTGGTGCCGCTGTTCGGCTACACCGGCACCGGCTGCATGCAGTCGAAGATCGACGGGGAGGGCAACCTCTGGATCCGGGGCAAGGAGACCGGCTACTTCACCGACCTCGCCACCGGCGACATCCTCGAGACCTGGGACAATCCCTGGACGGGCAAGACCGTCGAGGTCTTCAACTTCTACAACGCGGCGATGGGTGGGCGCCTCACCGCCGAGATGCCCCGCTTCGCCATGGGCGCGGCCCGGGACGACGCCACGCTGATGAATGCCGGCACCCACCGGGAACTGGGTGGCACCGTGCCGTTCCTCCTGCCCTTCGAGGTGTACGGCGACGACCTCCTGCTGGCCTGGGATTACGCCCACGAATACACGAACCCGGTGACGCCGGAGGGGTGGCCGGAGGCGTCCACCGGCCCGCGCATCAGCCCTTCCGAGCACTTTACCTTCTGCATGTCGCTCGCCGGGATGCAGGACCGGTCGGTGCCTTCGTCCCGGTTCATGGCGGGATTCTCCCGCTTGAGCCAGTGGTGGCCCTGGATGCGCATGGGTCGCCACGAGCTGGCGGAATCGGGCGTGGTGTTCGGCCGGATGTTCAGCCACAAGGGGCTGAAGGGCCCGGGTGACATACCGCCCAAGGTCCTCGCCTACATCGAGAAGCACGCACCCGAGTACCTCACGGTGCCCGACCACTGGCCCGATGTGATGCCCCACGGCACCTGGGAAGCTTTCGCCCGCGAAGTCCCGCGGGAGAGGTAGGAGCGGCTTCAGCCGCGATTGCCTCCTAGAACCTCGTCGTCAGAGTGATGCCGGCGCTGCGCCCGCGGCGCGGCACGATGTGGAAGGCGTTCACTACCGTCGGGAAGCGCTCGAAGCTCGGGAAGTCCGTCACTAGAAGCGGCGTGTCCTCGTCCAGCAGGTTGTCCACGTAGAACGCCGCGACCCAGGTGTCGGATTCGATGCCGATGCGTCCATTCACCACCGTGGTATCGCCCACGTAGGCCTCATTCTCGGCCTCGATCCAGGTCTTCGAGTTATAGACGTAGTCGCCGCGCAGGAACCAGGTGCTGCCCTCGCCGCCGAGCGGGCGGGTGTACATGGCTGAGGCCGTCACCGTGTGCTTCGGGACCCGGGGCGCCTCGTTTCCGGCGACGCTGACTCCCTGGGCGAGCACATCCGGATCCGTTGAAATCAGTTCAGCGAGTCCAAGCGAATTGTAGGACTCGAGCTTTGTGTCCTGCAGTCCGTAATTGAGGGTGAGCAGGATTTCATCGGTAGCCGCCAGCGCCACCTCGACCTCTGTCCCGGTCACGCGGGACTCGCCCGCGTTACGGATGACGTCGTTCGGGATTGCGCTGCTGTTGCCGGTGTCAGCACAGGTCCAGGGGATTTCCTGCACCTCGTTGATCGCCTGGTTCGTCCAGTCGATGTAGAAGAGCGCCACATTGGCCGTAAGCCGCCGATCGAGCCACTGGGTCTTGGCCCCCAGTTCGTAGGTCCAGGCTTCCTCCTCCTTGATGATTGCCCTGCCGTTGGCGATGGCCGTCCGGGTGTCGTCCGCCGTGACCGGCGCGTCGAAGAAGCCGTAGAAGAAGCCACCGGGCTTGTTGCCCTTGGCTGCCGAGGCGTAGAGGCTCGCGTCATCCGTGGCCTGCCAGCGCAGGATGAACCTCGGCGTCACACTGTAGAAATTGGCCCTGGCGACGACCCCGTTCGGAGCGCGCTGGACCGGTGAATCCTTGGCGTAGCGGGCCTCCACCGAGACCGTCACATCCTCCAGCACGTCGTAGTCGATGCCGCCGAAGAAGGCCAGGTTCTCCTTGTCGGCATTCAGGTTCCAGGAGGGACGGCCGTTGATCAAGGGGTTGCCGAACTCCGTGCGGTTGCAGAACCCCGTGTACTCCCGCTGCTGGGAGAAGTTCTCGGACTTGAAGTAATACGCGCCGGCGGTACCACGGAGGCGCTGCTCCTGGGGGGATGTCAGCCGGACCTCGCCCGAGTAGTCGTCCCAGGTCTGCAGCTCGCCGGCGGTGAAGACGTTGGACCAGACCGGTCCCAGCCAGGGCGAACGGTCGAGGTCCCGGTAACTCTCCAGTTCCTGGTGGTTGATCGTGCCGATCACGGCCATATCCCAGTCGCCCACATCCAGCCTGGCCTCGGCGAGGTAGCGCTGGCTTTCGGTCCGGGTGCCAATGAAGGGCGCCGGCGCTGCCGAGATTGTGGGCTCACCGAAGGCGCCGTACCGCGAGGTCACCCCCTCCCGGAGGTCTGCGATGCCGATGAGCGCCCGCAGGCCATCGCCATCGACTTCCCCGCACCGCCAGCCGGGCGATGTCGGGGCGGTGATATCGGCGCGGGGGTCGTCGGGGTCTCCGGCGACATAGCAGTTCAGCTCCGGTTGGTACAGCGAGGCGAAGTGCTCGTCATCCGCCCGGGTGAACTCGGCTTTTACATTGATGGTGAGGCTGTCGGTGGGGAGGAACGTCAGCTTGCCGGTGACGTTCCAGGTGCTCTCGCCACCCAGGGGTGTGAAGTCGTCCAGCCGGGTCGACGGGGGCTGCCCGTCTGGCCATACCGCCCGGTAGTTGGGCAGGAACGCGACACAGCCGTCCGCCGCGGTCTCGCCGTCCCTGCACGGGTTCATGGAGTTGGTCCACTCCCCGTCGAAGGACTCCCAGCTGGCCGAGGCAAAGAAGAGCAGCTGGTCGCCCAGCAGGGGGCCGCTGAGGAAACCGGAGGTCTTGAAGTCGTTCTCCTCCCCGGCCTTCAGGTAGACCTCGCCACTGATTTCATCCGGGCTCGGCGCCCGCGTCACGTAGTTGATGGCCCCGGCGAAGGCGCCCCGGCCGAACAGCGCCGCCTGGGGGCCCCGGACAACCTCGATGCGCTCCACGTTGTCGACGGTGAGGCCACTGGCCGTGCCACTGACGTAGGCGCCGTCCACGAAGAAGGCCACGTTGCCTTCGGAGCCGAAGTTCTGCAGCGGCGTGAATTGGCCGCGCATGCTCGGTGCATCCAGGCGCCGGCCTACGCTGTTGCGCTGGAAGTTGAAGTTCGGCGTGAATGCCGAGACGTCGTAGATTGACTGGATGT
>CALGMY010000151.1 GCA_937958785.1 uncultured Gammaproteobacteria bacterium
AGTCGTCGGCCCGCTGGATGCCCGAGGCCTCGATCTGGGCCGCGGAGAAGGCCGGGACCGAACCCGGTACGTCCTGGATCGACTCCGACCGTTGCCGGACCGTGACGATGATCTCGTCGATGGCCAGCGCGGGTTGCCCGGCCAGTACCGTCAACGCGAGCGGCGCGAGCACCTGGCTCGCCCGCAGTATGGTCCGCGTCTTTGTGCTCGACATGATTGAGAACTCCTTGTCCCCTGGAGGAATGCAGCCCCGGCCAACCCCATAGTGGCAGCGAGGTCAAGCCGCGAAACTAATGCGTTCATGTACTTCAGTCAATTCGTGGCGCCGGAGCGACAGGATCGCCGACCGCCCGCCGAACCGCGGCCCGCATGGACAGCCCGGCCGGCCATCCCCTAAAGTCGCGGGTTCCGCCCCGCACCCCCAGGAACGAGCCCATGCAGACCATCCTCATCACCGGCAGCACCCGGGGCATCGGCAAGGGCCTTGCCCTGGAGTTCCTGAAGATGGGGCACCAGGTGGTCGTCACCGGGCGCACGGAGGCCGCCGTGGCCGCCGCCCTGGCCGACCTCGGCCACCCGGACCGGGTGCTCGGGGTCACCTGCGACGTGCGCCGGGCGGACTCGAACCAGGCAGCCTGGGATGCCGGCGTCGCCCGCTTCGGCACCATCGACGTGTGGATCAACAACGCCGCCGTGGCCACCGACCGGGTGGCCCTCGCGGACCTGCCGCCCGACCAGGTCCAGGCGACGGTGGACACCAACCTGCTGGGGACCCTCTACGGCTGCCAGGTCGCGATCCGGGGCATGCGGGCCCAGCCGGGCGGGGGCAAGGTTTATACCTTCGAGGGCTTCGGCAGCGACGACATGGCGAGCGTGGGCCTCGCCGTGTACGGCTCCACCAAGCGCGCCCTGAGGTACCTGACCAAGGCCCTGGCCAAGGAGTGCGAGGGCACGAAGGTCATCGTCGGCACACTGAGCCCCGGTATCGTCGCCACGGACCTGCTGCTCTACAGTTCGAAGGGCCGGGACCCGGCCGAATGGGCGAAGTCCCGCCGCATGCTGAACATCCTCGGCGATACGGTCGAAACCGTCACTCCGTTCCTCGCCCGGGGCGCGCTGGCCAACGAGAAGCAGAACGGGCGCGTGGCCTGGCTGACGCCGGCGAAGGCCGCCGGGCGCTTCGCCACCTCCCTGTTCCGCCAGCGCGACATCCTGTCGGAACTCGAGGCCCGGCCGAACCTGACGGTCCGCTGAGGGCTCCGCCGACCATGAACGAAGTCCTGCCCGACGCCCCGGCAGAGTCCCGGGATTTCATCCGCCAGATCATCGCCGACGACCTGGCTGCGGGCCGGCATGCGGTCATCGTCACCCGCTTCCCGCCGGAGCCCAACGGCTACCTGCACGTGGGGCACGCCAAGTCCATCTGCCTCAACTTCGGCGTCGCCGCCGAGACCGGCGGCCGCTGCTACCTGCGCCTGGACGACACCAATCCCGTGAAGGAGGACCAGGCCTACGTCGACGCCATCATCGACGGCGTGCGCTGGCTGGGCTTCGACTGGGGTGACCGGCTGACCCACGCCTCCGACTACTTCCCCCGCATCCACGACTGCGCCGTGGCGCTGATCCAGGCCGGCAAGGCCTACGTGGACAGCCTGAGCCAGGACCAGATGCGCGAGTACCGGGGCACGCTCACCGCCCCCGGCCGGGACAGCCCGCACCGGGGCCGGAGCGTGGCCGAGAACCTGGACCTCTTCGCCCGCATGCGGGCCGGCGAGTTCGCCGACGGCGCCCACGTGCTGCGGGCGAAGATCGACATGGCCGCGCCCAACATCAACCTGCGGGACCCGGTGCTCTACCGCATCCGCCGGGCCACCCACCAGCGCACGGGGGATGCCTGGTGCATCTACCCCATGTACGACTTCGCCCACACGATCTCGGACGCGCTGGAGGGCATCACCCATTCCCTGTGCACCCTGGAGTTCGAGGACCACCGGCCGCTCTACGAGTGGTTCCTGGACAACCTGTCCCTGCCGTCCCGGCCCCGGCAGATCGAGTTCTCCCGGCTCAACCTGGCCTTCACCGTGACCAGCAAGCGCAAGCTCGCGGAACTGGTGGAGAAGGGGCTGGTGGCGGGCTGGGACGACCCCCGCCTGCCGACCATCGCCGGGATGCGGCGCCGGGGCTATCCGCCGGCGGCCCTGCGGGACTTCGCCACCCGGGTGGGCGTGACCAAGAAGGAGCACCTGATCCAGCTGAGCCTGCTGGAGAACTGCGTCCGGGAGGACCTGAACACCCGGGCCCCCCGGGCCATGGCCGTGGTGGACCCTCTTAAAGTGGTGCTGACGAACTACCCGGCGGACCGGACGGAGCTGATGCCGGCCGCCAACCACCCGGACCGGCCGGAGCTGGGCCTGCGGCAGCTGCCTTTCGGCCGGGAGCTCTGGATCGAGCGGGACGACTTCATGGAGAACGCGCCGAAGAAGTTCTTCCGGCTGCAGCCGGGGGGCGAGGTCCGGCTGCGCTACGGCTACATCATCCGGTGCGTCGACCTCAAGAAGGACGCGGAGGGCCGCGTGACCGAGGTCCACTGCACCGTCGACCCGGACACCCGCACGGGGCTGCCCGGCGCCGACCGCAAGGTGAAGGGCACCATCCACTGGGTCAGCGCGGCCCACGCGGTGACCGCCGAGGTGCGGCTCTACGACCGGCTCTTCGCTGCGCCCCGACCGGACGGGGAGGAGGCGGACTTCAAGACCTTCCTGAACCCGGAGTCGCTCAAACTCGCCCCGGACGCGAAGCTCGAGCCCGCCCTGGCCAGCCTCGAGCCCGGCGCCGTCGTCCAGTTCGAGCGCCTCGGCTACTTCGTCGCCGACCGGGAGGAGCATGCCGCGGGCCGGCCCGTCTTCAACCGGGTCGTCACCCTGCGGGACTCCTGGGCCAAGCTCGAAGTGTGAAATTGGGGACATGCCTAATTTGGCAGCGCCAAATTAGGCATGTCCCCAACTACCTGTCCCCAACTACCGGGTGGCGTTGAGGACGCGGACGGGCGCGCCGCGGCCGAGGCCCAGCGCCTCGGCGGCGCTGCCCTCGGCCCGCGCGATTTCCAGCACGCCGAACGAGTTGACGAGCGCCAGCAGCTCGCCGGGCGGCGCGTCGCCGTAGGTGCGGCGCAGGGCGAGGCGTTTCCCGCCCGCCAGCACCTCGGCCTTGCGGAAGCCTGCGATCAGCGGGCCGTCGATGTTCGTGATCAGGTTGCCGAAGTTGTCGAGGGCGACGACCGTGCCCCGCACCTCGTGGGGGCCGGCCTCGGGTTCGTCCTGCAGGGACGGGATCAGCTCGCCGGCGGGTGGGCCGATATCCCCGACCTGCACCCGGCCGGCGGCGAGTTCCGCGGCCAGCGGCGCGAAGAGGTCCCGGCCGTGGAAGGTGCTGCTCGGGCTCGGCCAACCCTGCTGCTGGCGCCAGGACTCGCTGAGGCGATGGCACCGGGCCGGCGTCCCGCCCAGCACCGGGGTCAGCAGCCCGTTGTCCGGGCCCAGGAAGACGTGCCCGTCGTGGGCCGCCGCGATGATGCTGCGGGCCGTCCCGACCCCCGGGTCCACCACCGCCACGTGCACCGTGCCCGGCGGGAAGTAGCGGTACGAACGGGCCAGCCAGAAGCCCGCCTCGATGGGCCAGTGCACCGGAATCTCGTGGGTCAGGTCCACGATCCGGGCCTCGGGGCAGCGGGCGAGGATCGCGCCCTTCATGACCCCCACGAAGGGGCCCTTCAGGCCGAAGTCGGTGGTCAGGGTGATGATCGCCGGCATGGCGGGAGCATAGCCTGTAGGAGCGCCTTCAGGCGCGATCGGCCGGGGTCGCGCCTAAAGGCGCTCCTACGGGCGCGAGGCGCCGCTTCGCGAACCAGGCGCCGACCCGGGCTTCGATCATCAGGATGCTGGGCGTCAGGACCAGGGTGAGGATCGAGGCGAAGATCAGCCCGCCGATGATCACGGTGGCCATCTCCGCCCACCACTGGCCGCTGGGGCCGCCGACGAACACCGCCCGGTCCAGGATGTCGATGTTGATCTTGAGGGCCATGGGCAGCAGCCCGAGGATCATGACGACCTTGGTCAGCAGCACCGGCCGCAGGCGCTGGGCAGCGGTGCGCAGCACGGCCTCCCGGGCCGCCATGCCGGCCTCCCGGAGCTTGTTGTAGGTGTCGATCAGCACGATGTTGTTGTTCACGATGATGCCCGCGAGCGCAATGGTGCCGATGCCGCAGTTCACCAGGCTGAAGGGGCGGCCGGTGACCATGAGGCCGAGCAACACGCCGCCGGTCGAGAACACCACGGCCGTCAGCACCAGCAGCGGCTGGAACAGGCTGTTGAACTCGGCGACCAGGATCAGCGCGATGAGCCCGAGGCCGATGAGGAACGCCTTGCCGAGGAAGGCCGCCGTCTCCTGCTGGTCCTTTGCGCCCCCCTTGAAGCGCAGCTCCACGGAGGGATCGAGCCCGAGGGAGGGGAGGGCGGCCCGCACCTCAGCGAGGATCGGCTCGATCTGCACCCCCTTCTCCAGGTCCGCCTGCACCAGCATCGTGCGCCGCATGTCGGTGCGCATGATGGTGCGGGTCGCCTCGGCCGGCTGGCGGGTGACGAAGCTGCCCATGGGCACGTTGCCCGAGCGGGTCGGGATGCGCAGCGAGGCCAGCTGGTCGAGGCTGCGGTCATCCGACGGGAAGCGCACCCGGATGTCCAGTTCCTCGTCGGAGTCGTCCGGCCGGTAGGTGCCGAGCTTGATGCCGTTGGTGACCAGCTGGATGATGTTGCCGACCAGGGACACGTCCGCGCCGAACTTCGCGGCCTGGGTACGGTCGACCTCCATGCGCCACTCGATGCCGGGCAGGGGCCGGGTGTCCTCCGCGTTGATCACACCCGGGATCGTCGCGACGAAGGCCCGCAGCTTGTCCACCGCGTCGCGGAGGGCGTCGAGGGACGGGCCCGAGGCCTCGATGTTCAGCGGCTTGCCCTGGATCGGGCCGTCCTGGGGCAGGCGGGGTTCGATGACGAGGCCCGCGATGTCGGCGGTGCGCTGCCGGATCTCCGCGATGATCTCGGCGGCGGGGCGCCGCTCGCGCCAGTCGCTGAAATTGAGGCTGATCGCTCCGATCTGGTCCGGCCCCGAGCCCTTGGCGCCGGCACCGGAGGTCACGTACACGTGGCGGATGCCCTCGACGCCGTACACGCGCTCCTCCACGAGGCGCACGAGCCGGTCCTTCTCCTGGGTCGACAGGTCGCCCCGGGCCCGGATGTCGACGCTGCCCTGCTCGGGGTCTACCACGGGGAACAGGGTCACGCCGCGACCGAGGGCGCCGTAGGCGACGAACACCATGATCAGGAGCGCCGTGACGGAGCCTGCCGTGAGCCAGGGCCGGTCGATTGCCGCGGTGGCCGCCTTCAGGTACCAGCCGGTCGCCCCCCGGATCTTCCGGAGGTCGCCGGTCTCCGCCAGCATGAGCTGCTCGCGTGCCGCCGGGGTCAGGTGGCCGCTGCGCCCGAAGATCGCGCCGAGGGCCGGCACCACGAACATGGCGATCACCAGCGAGGCCGACAGCGTGTAGATGAGCACGATGGGCATGTAGCTCAGGAACTTGCCGATGATGCCCGGCCAGAACACGAGGGGCAGGAAGGCCACGATGGTCGCGGAGATCGAGGCGAAGATCGGCCAGGCCATGCGCTTGGCGGCCTCGGCATAGGCCTGCCGCCGGTCCAGCCCCTCGGCCATGCGCCGGTCGGCAAGCTCGACGACCACGATGGCGCCATCCACCACCAGGCCCACGGACATGATCAGCCCGAAGAACACGACGAGGTTCATGGACATGTCGGTCACCGCGAGCAGCACGAACGCCGCGGCGAAGGAGCCCGGGATCGAGACACCGGCGAGCAGCGCGTTCTGCAGGCCGAGGATGCCGATGAGGCAGATGATCACGAGCAGCACGGCCACGACCACGTCGTTGACCAGCTGGTTGATGTCGGCCTGCACGCGCAGGGACTTGTCCCGGCTGTAGGTGAGCGTCAGGCCCTCGGGCCAGGTCGCCTGGGCCTCGGCGACGACCGCTTTCGCCGCCGTCACGACCTTGAGGATGTTCGAGCCGTTGCGCTGGACGACCCGGATGCCGACGGCCGGCTCCCCGTTCAGGCGGGCATAGCTCTCCGGGTCCTTGAACGTGCGACGGACCTCCGCGATGTCACGGAAGCGCACGACCTTCTCGCCGTCCACCTTCATGGGCAGGTCGAGGACGTCCTCGGGAGATTCGATGACGCCAGGGACCTTCACCGCGAAGCGGCCTTCCTCGGACTGCAGCGCGCCCGCGGCGACGAGCCGGTTGTTGCGCTGGACGAAATTCAGGACATCGGCGGGCGAGAGGCCATAGCTCTCGAGGTTGACGGGATTGACGATGATCTCGAGGACCTCCTGGCGGATGCCGACCAGGTTCACCTCGAGCACGCCGTCGACCGCCTGGAGGCGATCCTGCAGGTCGGTGGCGATCCGGTTCATGGTCCGCTCGGGCAGCTCGCCCCCGAGGTTGATGACCAGCATCGGGTCGAAGCGGGAGAACTTCACCTCGTTCACGGTGGGTTCCCGCGCGTCCTCGGGGAACAGTGCCTTGGCCTGGTCAACCCGCTCGCGGACCTCGGTAAGGGCGGCGTCCACATCCACCTCGGGGCCGAACTCCAGCGTGACCGAGGCCCGGTTCTCGGTGGCGGAGCCGATCATCTCCTTCAGGCCCTCGAGGTTGCGCAGCTGCTGCTCGAGGGGGCGGACCAGGAGGCGCTCGGAGTCCTCGGCCGCGACGCCATCGAGCATCACCTCGACGCTGATGAAGGGGAAGTCGACGTCGGGCTGGGCTTCCTTGGGCAGGCCCCGGTAGGCGGCGGCCCCTGCGAACAGGAGCACCGCGAGGGCCACGAGCACCGCGCGGCTGCGGCTGACGCAGAGGTCGATGAGGGCGTTCACTGGACGGCGGTGGCGGGCCGTCGCTCTGCCGCGAGGGCGGTTTCCTGCTGGGCGGGAACCGCCACGACCGCCTGGCCGGGCGACACGTAGCCCTGTCCGACGACGATGATGTTGGCCGTCCCGGGCAGGCCCGTCACCCAGACCGCGTTGGCCTCGGAGTGGGCGATCTGCACCTTGTGGAAGACCACCTGGTTGCCGTCGCTGACGGACTTGATGCCGAGGTCACCGTTGGTGTCCAGCGTGAGCAGTGACGGTGCCACGCGGTAGGCCAGCACCTCGCCACCCGGGATGCGCATCTCGGCGGTGACGCCGGCGGGCAGCGTGCCCTGCGGGCCGTGGCCTCGTTGCCGACCCGCACGAAGCCCGCGTCCTGCTCGGCGATGCTGCCGGTGACGATGAGCCGCGTGTTGTCGACGAAGGTGGCCACCGGGTCGCCGGCGCGGACGTAGTCACCGACCTCGACCGCCCGGTCCTGCAGGGCCCCGGGGAAGGGTGCGCGCACCGTCATGTACTCAAGGTCGAGTTCGGCGCGTACGAGTTCGGCGCGGGCGGCCTCGAGCTTGGCGCGGGTCTCGGCGATCTGCGTGTCGGAGATGTAGCCCTGGGGCTTCAGCTCCTGCTGGGCAGCGAACGCCGCCTGGTGTTCATTGACGCTGGCCCGGGCCTGCTCGAGTCGCGCCTCACGATCCCGGAGGTCGAGCTTCAGCAGCGCCGATCCCGCGGGGGCCTGCTCGCCCCGGGCCACGCCGAGGGTGGTCACGCGGCCACTGGTCTCGGCCTTGATCTCCACGCTGCGGGCTGGTGCGGTGCGGCCGTACACGCTGATGAGCCGGGTCACCGGCTCGGCCTGCTGCAGGCGGGTCTGGACGCGGGCCGCCGTCCCCGCACTCGCCGCCGGTGGGGCCGCTGCCGTGGTCGATGGCGACTCGTGGGCCGGAAAGAGGACGCCCGAGAGCAGCCACAGGCCGACGAAGCCCGCGATGGCCACTGCAATGGTCCAGGGGCGGCTCGTGATGGAGTCGACAACGCGCATGCACAGTCCTTTGATTTCTGCGGGGAACGATACTCCGCCGCCCGCGCCGAAGGGTCCTCGTGCCGCACCTGCTTTGTAACTTTTTGTAACCGCGGGGCCTATACTCGCTGCGGGGGTGGATATGTTCACCGGCCGGCTCGGCGACTGTCCTCACGCGTGGCTCGCGGTGGCGCTCCTCGCGATCCCGGGGCAGCCATCCGTGGCGCAGGTGGCCGGCGAGATCCTGGTGGGCCAGCCGGATGCCCGTATCGCCGCCGTGGCCCGTGTGCCGGACGCGCCGCCGCCCGCCGGCCAGCTCACGGAGCCCCGCGCCCTCCTGCTGCCCCAGCCCGTTTACCCGCGGGCGGCGCGGGCGGCTCGCCAGGAGGGCCGGGTGATGGTCTGCTTCACCCTGGACGAGCGGGGGCGGGTGCTGGCCCCGGCGGTCCGGTCCTCCAGCGACGAGGTCTTCAACCAGCCGGTCCTCGAGGCGATCAGCGCCGCGCGGTTCACGCCGGCCCGGCTGGCCGACGAACCCGTGCGCTCCACGGCGTGCCGGAGTTTCCGCTTCCTGTTGCGCTGAAATAGGGGGAAGTCCCTAAGCAGGCCCGCCGGCCTTCAGGTGCGATTCACCCGTCCCGTTGCTAGACTGGTCCGGCTTCCTTATCCCGTCGTTGCCAGACCTGAACACAAGGAATTTCCCGTGAACAAGCCCGAAGTCTCCCGGCGGCGCTTCCTCGCCCAGATCGCCGTCGCGGTTCCCGCCGGTGCCGCGCTGCTGGACGTGGTGGCGAACACCGCGGCCGCCCAGGCGGCCCTGCCGAAACTCGACGTGAACGATCCGTCGGCGAAGGCCCTGCTCTATGTCGAGGATGCGAGCAAGGTCGACAAGAAGAACCCCCTGGCCGCCCGGTTCACGCCGGACCAGCACTGCGGCAACTGTTCGCAGATCCAGGGCAAGCCGGGCGAGGCCTACCGGCCCTGCGCGATCTTCCCGGGCAAGCTCGTGGCCGACAAGGGCTGGTGCAGCGTCTGGGCCAAGAAGGCCTGAGCCTCGCCACACCGTCCTGACTCCCGTTCGCCGGAGCCGCGGCGACCCGCCGGGTCGCCGCGGCTCTTTGGCATCGCCGGCTACAAGAACGCCGGCAAGACCACCCTCGTCGTCGACCTCGTCCGGGAACTCACGGCCCGGGGCTTCCGGGTCGGCACCGTCAAGCATGCCCACCACGAGTTCGACATCGACCAGCCCGGCAAGGACAGCTACCTCCACCGGGCGGCCGGCGCCGTCGAGGTGATCGTCGCCTCCAGCCGGCGCGTGGCCCAGATCCGCGAACTCGCCCCGGCCCCGGAACCCTCCCTCGCGGAACTGGCGGCCCGCTTTGGTCCCGTCGACCTCGTGCTCGTGGAAGGCTGGAAGGGCGGTGACCATCCCCGGCTGGAAATCCGGCGCGAGGCTGCGCCGGCCCCGGCCATCGCCGGACAGGCGCCCGGCGTGCTCGCCCTCGTGGGTGATGTGCCGGCCAATGACGGCGGACTGCCCGTCCTCCGGCGGGACGACGTGCCCGCCATCGCCGACTTCATCCTCGCTGCGGTGGGCCTGCCCCCGCGCCCCGCCTGAACCACCGACGAACCGGGTGAAACGGGCGTCCGCTGCCTTACCTGGCTAGAGGGGGACCGTGTCGAGCAGGGCGCCGGCGGGGAGGTCGCCGCTGTCCTCCGGGACCACGGCCCAGCAGTTCGCCTCGAGCAGGGGCGCGATGCGAAAGGACTCCTGGCCGGGCAGCAACCTCACCGTGAGTACGCCCGTGGCATCAACCTCGCGCCGGGCCTTGGCGAAGAAGCGCAGGCTGCCCCGGCCCCGGAGCGATTCCGCGACCCGTGCGACCGCCGGTTGCTCCGGCGGCAGGCCCTGCAGGCGACGCAGGGCCGGCGTCACGAAGAAACGCATGCCGACCGCCACGGCCAGCGGATTGCCCGGCAATCCGAAGAGCAGCGCCCCGCCCGGCAGGCGGGCGTGGAGGAGCGGCTTCCCCGGCCGGATCGCGACCTTGTGGAACACGATCTCGCCGCCGATTGCCCGCACGACGTCGGGCAGAAGGTCGAGGCGTCCTGCCGACACCCCGCCGGTGGTGAGGACGAGGTCGGCCCGGGCAGCGAGGTCGAGCAGGCGCTCGCCGAGCAACCCGGGCTCGTCGCCGGCGCTCGCCTGTGCCACGGGTTCCGCCCCCAGCGCCGGCAGCAATGCTGCCAGGTAGGGTCCGTTGGCATCGCGGATGTGGCCCGGCGCCGGCGCGGCGCCCGCGTGCTCCAGTTCGCTGCCGGTGGTTAGCACGGCGACCCGCGGGCGGGGTGCCACCCACAGCTCGTCGATGCCGCAGGCGGCGAGGCCCATCAGGTGCCGGGCCTCCAGGAGGACACCGGCTGGCACGACGACCTGTCCTGCCGTGAAGTCCTCGCCGGCCTGCCGCACGTTCTGGCCGGGGTGCAGGGGCGTCGTGAGGGCGATGACGTCGCCGCTGCCGGCAAGTGTTACCCGCTCGAGCGGCACGACGGCATCGCAGTCGGCCGGCACCGGCGCGCCGGTGAGGATCCCGGTGGCCCGCGCCGTTCCCGCCCGGCCGTCGGCCGTGGCGCGCGGGGGCGTGCCCGCGGCGACCAGGCCGGCCACGGGCAGGTGCACCGGATGACCCGCCGCGGCGCCGGCCGTGTCCGCCGCGTGCAGCGCGTAGCCGTCCATGGCCGCGTTGGCAAAGCCCGGCACCGTGAGCCGGGCCCTGGCGGGCGCGGCGGTCACGTGACCCGCGGCGGCGGCGAGGGGCATCACCCGCGCCGGCAGGGCGGTGATTCCGGCGTGCAGCAGTGACAGCGCTTCCGCAGTGGTGAGCATGCGGGTATCTTGCCAGACGCCATCCGGGACCGATTGATGCAGATCACGACCAGCCGCCGCCGCGTACTCGAGGGACTGGGAGCCAGCGCGCTCCTCGCCACCCGCTATGGCGCGGCCATCGCCGCCCCCTCCGGCCCTGGTGCCACGCCCGCGTACCGGCGCTTCGAGGACGTGCTCCGGAACAAGTGGACCTGGGACCGGGTCGTGCATGGGACCCACGGCACCAACTGCGCCGGCACCTGCGCCTTCAACGTCTACATCCGCAATGGCATCGTCTGGCGCGAGGAGCAGCAGGGCATGTACGCCGCGTCCGGCGCCGACGTGCCCGACTACGGGCCCCGCGGCTGCCAGAAGGGGCTGCGCCACGCCCGCTACATGTATGGTCCCCAGCGCATCCTCTACCCCATGAAGCGGGTCGGGGAGCGGGGCAGCGGGCGCTGGCAGCGCGTCACCTGGGACGAGGCGACGGATGCGATTGCCGACAAGTTCCTGGACCTCGCCACCACCCGCGGGCCCGAGTGCATCACCTACGGCAGTGGCACCCAGATGTCCGTCAAGCTGGCGTCCTCCGCCAGCCTCTCGCGCTTCGCCAACATCACGGGGGTGACGGTCCCGGAATTCTATTCAGGCGTCGGCGACCTGCCGACCGGCGTCTACATGACCCTGGGGCAGGTCTACACGGGCGACACCCTGGCGGCGGTGTTCAAGTCGCGCTGCTGCCTGGTCTGGATGAGCAACCCGGCCGTCACGCGCATCCCCGATGCCCACTTCTTCTGGGAGGCGAAGTACAACGGCACGCGGGTCATCGCCATCTCGCCGGAGTTCACCCCCACGGCGCTGCACGCCAACCACTGGCTCAACGTGCGGCCGGGCACCGACACGGCGCTCGCCATGGCGATGGTGCACGTGATCCTGGCGGAGAAGCTCTACGACGTGCCCTACATCAGCGAGCAGACCGACCTGCCGCTGCTGGTACGGCGGGACACCGGCGAGTTCCTCCGGGAGGAGCATCTCGGCATCGTCGGCAAGCTGGCGGTGCGGGAGAACGTCTACTACTT
>CALGMY010000152.1 GCA_937958785.1 uncultured Gammaproteobacteria bacterium
CTGCTGGCCACCGTCGTCGGCGCCTTCGGACTCGACCGGGGCTGGATGGACCTGCCACTGCCCACGCTGATCGACCGCTACGGGACCCCGGATTCCCGCTTCACCAACGTGGATGGCGTCCGGGTGCACTACGTGGACCGGGGCCAGGGCCCGCCACTCGTGCTGCTGCACGCGTCCTTCCTGAACCTGCAGAGCTTCGACGCCCTGTCCGCCGCGCTCGAGGACCGGTACCGGGTGATCCGGCTGGACCTGTCCGGCGCCGGGCTCACGGGCGAGGACCCGACCCTGCGCTACGGGGTTGATCGCAACATGGACCTGGTGCACGGCCTGGTCGGTCAGCTCGGCATCGATTCCTTCGCGCTGCTGGGCACATCGTCCGGCGGCATCACGGCCTTCCGGTACGCCGTGCGCTACCCGGAGCAGGTCTCGCGGCTCGTGCTCATCAACGCGGCGGGCATGCCCCGCACGCCCGCCACCAACCCGCTGCGGCCGCCGTCGTCCCGCCTCGTCGGGTGGGTTCAGGCCCGCTACCGGTCCCGGCAGTTCTGGGCCGAATCGCTCACGGACAACTTCACGCCCCCACACGTGCCGGGCGATGCGCTCATCGACCGGACCTACGACATGAACCGGCGGGCGGGCGGCCGGGAGATCAACCGGCTCTACCTCGCCAACTTCAGCACCGGCGATCCCCAGTCGATGCTGGCCGGCGTCCAGGCGCCGACCCTCGTGCTCTGGGGCCTGGACAACCGCACGCTCACGCACCTGGAAGCCGACGTGTTCGCCCATTGGCTGACGGCTGCCCCGGTGCTGGTGCGCAAGTACCCGGGCCTCGGCCACTACCCTTACCTGGAGGAGCCGGCGACGGTGGCGGCGGACGTCGGGGCATTCCTGGCCGGCGCCCTGGACGGGCAGCTCGAGCCCCCATGCCCTGCGCCCGCCGCCAGTCTTTCCGTCCCGGCTCCCTGACTCCTCACCAATAACCGGGGTTGCCTCGGCTAAGCTGCCGGGGCGTGAAGAGCACCACCCATCCTGCCGCCCGGCGGCGCCTCGTGCCGGGGCTGCTGCTCGTGCTGGCCGCGCTCACCGCCAGCGCCGCCGAGCCTGACTTGAGGCGTTGCTCGCGGCGGACAAGGCTGCCGACGTGCTTCCCGCGGGCCGCCGGCTGCTCCGCCAGCAGGGCGGGCAGGCCACCGCCGCTGACCGGTCCCGGGCCTACGCCCTGATGTTCGAGGCGGCGCGGGCGAGCCGGGACCTGCGCGGTGGCAACCTGCTCGCCGCGGACGTGGCGAAGGCCGAGCGGCGCCGGCTTGGCCCGGACTCTCCGGAGCGGGTGCCCGGCCTGCT
>CALGMY010000153.1 GCA_937958785.1 uncultured Gammaproteobacteria bacterium
CCTCCCAGCCATGAAACCCTCCCCAAACAAGGGCGCCCGTCTCGCCGACGGCCCCATCGACAGAGCCATCTTCTCGCTCATGCTGCCGATGATGCTCGGCATGCTCGCCATCGTGATCAACGGCGTGGCGGGCGCGTTCTTCGTCGCGCGGGTGAGCACGGACCAGCTCGCCGCCGTCAGCTTCACGTTCCCCGTGAGTTTCATCGTGGGCGCCATCGCCATGGCGCTCGGCACCGGTACGTCCGCCGTGGCGTCCCGGCTCTTTGGCAGCGGCAACCGCGACGAGGTGAAGCGCCTCACCGCCCACGCGATGCTGCTCGGCGTGCTGTGCGGCGTGGCCGTGCTGGTGGCGGGGCTCCTGACCATCGACCCCCTGTTCCGGCTGCTCGGCGCCGACGAGAAGGTGCTGCCGCTCATCCACCGCTACATGCAGATCTATTACTGGGGCGGCATCTTCCTCGTGGTACCGATGATCGCGAATTCGGTGCTGCGCGCGGCGGGCGATGCCAAGCGGCCGGCCATGATCATGACCACCGCGGCGGTGCTGAACGTGATCATCGACCCGATCCTGATCTTCGGGCTGTTCGGCTTCCCGCGCATGGAGATCGACGGCGCCGCGCTGGGCGGCGTACTGTCGAATGCACTCACGATGTGCGCCTCGGGTTTCTTCGTGATCCGCCGCGAGAAGCTGGTCGACTTCCACAACCTGGCGCCGGGCCTGATCGGCGACTCGTGGCGCCGGATCCTGCACGTGGGGCTGCCGTCGCTCACCAGCAGCCTGGTCGCGCCGGTGACCACGGCCTTCATCACCCGCCAGATCGCGGGCTTCGGCCCGGAGGCCGTGGCAGGCTTCGGCATGGCCTCCCGGCTCGAGGGGCTCACCCTGCTCGCGATGATGGCGCTGTCGGCGGCCATGACGCCCTTCGTCGGCCAGAATTTCGGCGCTCGGCGGCTCGACCGGGTGCGGGAGGGCGTGTACTTCGCCTTCCGCTTCTCGCTGATGTATGGCGTTGGGGCCGCCGTGGTGCTGCTGGTCTTCGGCGGCTTCATCGCCGACCTCTTCGGGCTCGCGGGCCAGGCACGGGACACGGCCCTGCTCCACATGCACATCGTGCCGCTGAGCTATCTCGCCCTTGGCTGCGCGATGACGGTGAACGGCGCCCTGAACGCGCTCGGCCGGCCGATGGCGGCCATGTGGGTCTCGCTGTCCCGGACCATCGCGGTCTACGCGCCGCTCGCCTGGGTGCTGTCCCAGTTCCTGGGGATCGTGGGAATCTTCATCGCGGCGGCGGCCGCCAACGTGATCTCGGGAACGATCGGCTTCCTGTGGTTCCGCTTCGCCCTGAAGGACACCATGGCGAAACAGCCCCCAGCGCCGGAACCGGCAGGCCAGCGGGCCTGAGTCACTCGTCGGCGGGGGGCTCGGCGTCCTTCTTCTTGCGACCCGGCGCGCCCTGGTGGACGCGTCCGCTCTTGCCGAGCCGGCGCTCGTTGAGCTGGTCGATGATCGTCTTCACCGCGCGTTCGGCGCTGGCGCGGCTGCCCTGGAGCTGGCCGACGATGGTGTTGTTGCCCTGGGTGATGACGTAACGATGCCAGTTGTCACTGTCCGCCCCGGCGGGCGGCTCGGAACGGGCAAGGGACTTCAGGGCGAAGGGCTCGTCGAGGGACGGGCCGGTATTGCGGCGTGGGCCGCCAGCTTGGACCATGCGTCACCATACGCCGTTTCCGGGCCCGTGGCCAATTCCGGACCCCTGGCACAGTCGCTTCCGCACCGCCCGTTTAACATTTTCAGCCATGGAAAACCGCCGCAACCTCTACCGGATCCTGCACGTCCAGCCGGACGCGCCGGAGGAGATCATCCGGTCGAGTTACCGCACGCTGATGACCAAGCTGCGCCGGCACCCGGATCTCGGGGGCGATCATTTCACGGCCACCCTCATCAATGAGGCTTACGCCGTGCTGAGCGACCCTGAGAAGCGGGCGGCCTATGACAGGGCGCTGGCCGCGGGGGGTCCGGAGTCCCCGGCGGAGCCGATGGCCCCCGGAGGCGGCCGGGCGGCGGGCGGTACCTGCCCGTTTTGCGGCGCCGCCCACGGCCTGGCCGGCCGGATCCACGCCACGGCCACCTGCACCACGTGCAACGCGCCGCTGGCGCCGGCCGTGCGGGAACGGCTGGACGCCGGCCAGCGGGCGATCAGCCGGATGCCGCGCCGCATGCCCCTGACCTACTTCACCGGATGGCCCGGCCAGGGACCCTGGCCGGGCGAGACGCGTGACCTCTCCCCCCATGGCATGGGCTTCGTGGCCAACCAGTCCCTGCCGGTCGGCCGGGTCATCAAGGTGGACTGCGAGGCACTGCTGGCGCTCGCCCGGGTGGTGGCCTGCGCGGAGAACGACCAGCGGGACTGGCGCTGGCTGGTCCGGGCCGAGTACCTGACCCTGCGCTTCAGACGCGTGCGCGGCAGCTTCTTCGGGGGCCATGCCTGATTCTGGCAATGCCAAAATCAGGCATGTCCCCAATTCACCCAATTCATTCCATGGCGAGCAGGGCGTTGAGGGTCGCAGTGACCACCAGGTCATGCTGCTCGGCGGGGCCGATACGGGCGGCCCACTCCTCCTCGTAGGTACCGCCGACGAAGGAGCCGAACTGCATGTGGTTGCCCCCGGGCAGCGGCACCCAGGTGCTGCTCACCGGGAAGAGCTCCCGGTACTTCGCGAACTTGGGCGGGGGCTGTCCGTCCGGGGTCGCCCGGTGGATGTGCCACACGGGATACTGCACGTCGACCAGCGTGGCACTCTCCGCCGGCCGGGAATCCCAGATGACGAGACCGTCAAGCCCGGCCGGATGCTCGTGGGCGTAGCTCGCGGCCATGGCGCCACCCATCGAGTGCCCCAGCAGCACCCAGCGCGAGACCTCCGGGAACGCGGCGCGGACCTCGTCGATGCGGTTGATGCCGAAGATCGCCATGTTGAAGGGCATCGGCACGGCCACCACCAGGTAGCCGCGCCGGGCGATCCGGCGCAGCACGGGAGCGTAGCCGCGGACGTCGCACCCGGCCCCCGGATAGACGACCACGCCCAACGAGGGCGGCGGACCCGCGGGGCGAAACACCACGTAGTCGCCGTCGGTCACCGTGACCGCGTCGTCGGAGACCAGCGCCTCGATGGCAGCCGGGGCTGGCGCGGCCTCGTTCGCCACCGACCAGGCCAGGTAGCCACCCATGGCGAGCACGATGGCCGCCAGCACGCCGCCTGTGCCGTACTTGAGGAACTTCAGCATCGGCGGCGGCCCGCAGCCACGACGAGCAGCAGGATGCCCGTGAACGGGTCCACGGCCGAGCCACCCCCATCGCCGGCAAGCACCGGAACGGCCAGGTAGATACCAGAGGTGTCATTGACCCTGCTGGCCCGGAACGTGAATGCGCCGGTATTCGTCACCGCCTGGGAACCGATGTCGAGCGCGGTGATCGCGAAGCCGTCCAGGCGGTCACCCACTGCCGTGGCCTGCTCGTACACGCGCGTGCTGCCGGCGAAGATGGCGTTGAGTCCGAGGTCAAGCTGGGCCCGGAAGGCAACGGCCGCCGACTCGGCCACGGAAACGTCACCGAAGGTGTCGAACGCGCCGGCCGTGTTGGCGAACTGGACCGGCCCTCCGGAGGCATTCGTATACAGGCGGTCTATGCCGAGGTCGTCCCGGACGAGCCAGGTCACGGCGCCGTTGTTGTCGAGGTCCAGTGCGCGCTGCTGCTGGACCGGCCCGCCCGGACCCGTCTCGGTAACAGTGGTCACGGTGCTGCCATCAGCAGTGGTATATACGCCCGCAGCACCGGCACTGGTGGTGGCATCGAATACCACCATGCCATCGTCATTGATGCCGGCCACGCGTAATGGATCATAGAGGCCGGTACTCGCGAGCAGTACGGCGGGGGCTGCGGCTCCTGTGCCCGTGAGGATCACCCGGGCGCCGTCGCTCGCGCGCACGCCTCGTACGGCGACGACGCCGGCGTCGCTGATGAAGGGATTGGCGTCGAGGGACGTCAGGCCGCTGGTCTGCGTGTTGGCCACCGTCACCAGCCCACCACTGCCCCCCACCAGGACCGACGTGGAGCCGTTGTCGAGGGTCGCCGCCACCGCCACGAGACCGGCGGCGTTGATGGCCGGCCTGCCGACGAAGCCAGTGACCGCACCGTCGGTCGTCGCTATCACGGTCAGCACGCCCGGCCCGTCGTAGCGATACAGCGCCTGGCCTTCGTCCGGGTCGTCGAAGGTGGCGACGAAGGCTACCTGTCCGGCGTTGTTGAGGGCCGGGACGCCGAAGGACGCAAGCTCGGCGGAGGAATCGGCGAGCGCGGTGTACTCCCAGTCGACCTGGGCGTGGGCGGCAGTGGTCGCCGTGGCGGCCAGCAGCAGGCCGGCAAGCGGCAGGAAGCGTGCGACGGGCATGGGCGACGGCCTTGGATGGGGTGCCGCAAGGATAACCCAGGACTTCGCGCCGATTCGGCGTGCCCGGCGCGAATCCCGCGAAAGACCTGCCTTATCCGCGTCGCGGGTGGGTACCCATGGTTGCTTTCATACGCCTCCGCACCCCGCCCCGGAGGCACCATGCGCCACTGTCGCCATCGCCCGCTCACGCTCGCCCGCCGATTCCTCGCGGTCATCGTCGGGACGACGGTCTCGGCGGCTGCTGGCGCCGTCGCCGTGGGGCGCGTCGCCGCGGAATTCGCCGTGGACCCGCTGGGCGCCGCCACCTACACCGTGCCGATCAGCGTCGCTGCAGGCCGGGGTGGCCTGCGGCCGGACATCGCCTTGCGCTACACGAGCCACGAGCCGGACGGTGGCGCCGGCGCCGGGTTCGGCATCACCGGGCTGTCGCGTATCACCCGCTGTCCACGGACCCTGGCGGTGGACGGCGCGGTGCAGGGCGTCCGGTTCTCCGCCAGCGACCGCCTGTGCCTCGATGGCCGGCCCCTGGTGCTGGTGGCGGGTACCCACGGCCTGGACGGCGCCGAGTACCGCACGGAGGTTACCAACCTGCAGCGCGTGTTCGCCCGCGGCCGGCAGGGCACGGGGCCGGCCAGCTTCGAGATCCAGCACCCGGACGGGCTGACCACCCGGCTGGGGAACGATGCGGACTCCCGCATCGAGGCGGACGGCACGGCCGGCGAGGTGCGGGAGTGGGTCGTCAACCAGGTGAGTGACAAGTTCGGGAACCACGTCAGCTTCAGCTGGCAGGACAATGAGTCCACCGGCGAGGCACTGCCCGCGGAGATCCGCTGGACCGGCGACGCCGCGGGCAATGGCGCCCGCTTCCGGCTGGTGTTCGATTACGAGGCGCGGCCGCTGGCCGACCAGCGCCACCTGCACCGCTGGGGCGCCAGCTGGCTGCGCACCCGGCGCCTGGCCGCCGTGCGCTACGAGTTCGATGGCGGCACCGGCTTCGGGCTGGTGCACCGCTACCGGCTGGGCTATGAGGCGTCCAACCCGGGCAGCGGGCGCAGCCGGCTCGCGAGCGTCGAACAGTGCGGGCCGGCCGAGTGCCTGCCACCCACGATCTTCACGTGGCAGTCCGGTATGCAGGACTTCGGACCGGCGGTCGCCGGTCCCACGGACCACCTCGCGGCGGAAGCCTTGCTGGCGGACCACGATGGCGACGGAGACTTGGACATCTACGTCCCCGTCAACGTCGGTGGCACGCCCCGATGGCACGTGCGGCTCGCCAGCGGGACGACTCCCGGCATCTACGCCGCCACGGCCCAGAACACCGGGGTCGCCCAGTACTGGAGTGGCCACGTCCTCGAGTACGACGGCGACAGCCGGCGCGACCTTCTGGCCCAGGGACCGGGCTCGCCGGCCACCTGGTTCGTGCACCGGTCCACGGGGACCGGTGCATTCCTTCCGGCCGTGGACACGGGGCTCACCACCGCGACGGTGCCCTCCCCGTTTGTTGCCGACGTGGATGGCGACGGCCTGGACGACCTGGTCTACACGCGCGAATTCCGCATCCGTATCCGCCGGAACACGGGCAACGGCTTTGGCCCCGAAATCGTATCTGGCATCGACACCTCGACGGCCAGCGGAGCCTCGCTGATCCCGGTGCTCACCGGGGCGGGTGGCGCGCCCGACTTCGATGGTGATGGTCGCCAGGACCTCCTGATCATGCGGGGCACCTTCGGCCTGAATGCCGACCCCTGGTACTACGAGGGATTCCTGTCGACCGGCACCGGCTTCGAACCGCTGTTCACCACGCCGCCGGCGTGGGATGTCGTGGTGCTCGATTTCAACGGTGACGGGATGTCCGACCTGGCATACCGTGACCGGCAGACCGGCTGGCAGACCCGGCACAGCCTCGGCAACGCCCTCGCGGCGCCCGAGGCCACGGGCATCTCCACCACGGTCGGACAGGTGGTGCGGGCGATCGACCTGGACGGGGATGGGCGGGACGACCTGCTCCGGCGGCTCGACGCCGCCACCTGGCGCGTGCACCTGGCCGGCGGCGGGCCGACGGGACCCGTCTTCAGCAACAGCGACGCCGCGCGCTACGTCGACATCGGGGGAGCACCCTCACCAGCGCAGACTGGCCGGCTCGTGCCCCTGGACGCGAACGGGGACGGGCTGCCCGACCTCATCTTCACGGACCTCAACGGGCGCTGGCACGTGCGCAGCCACGGCGGCCCGCGCCCCGACCTGCTGGCGAGCGCGACGGACGGGCTCGGCAACACGTTCCGGCCGGCCTACCGGACGCTCGGCACCTACACCGGTTACTCCCGCACCGGCACGGCCGCCGCCGGCGAGTACGTGCTCCGGGGCGGGCCCCTGCCAGTCGTCACCGCCTATACGGCCAACGATGGCCGCGGTGGCACCTACACGATGAGCTACAACTACTGGAACGGCCGCATGAGCCGGGTGGGTCGCGGCTTCCTGGGCTTCGAGAAGGTGCGTGCCACGGACTCCCGGTACGCCCCGCTCCACGGGGTTGCCGTGTACAACGAGATCACCTTCCGCCAGGATTTCCCCTTCGTCGGGCTTCCCTCCCTGGTGAGCAGCCGCCGCAGCGACGGGCGCAAGCTGCGGGAGAAGTCCTCCACCTGGGCGTCGCGCACCCAGCCGACCGCCGCCGGCGAGCCGGCCGCCGACCACCACTTCCCGCACCTGCAGGTGGAAACCGAGGACGAATACGAGTCCGACCCGGACGGGGGAGGCCTCGGCCAGCTCGCGCGGAGCAGCCGGCGCACGCTCACCTGGGACTTCAACCACGGCGCTCCCGTGAGGGAGACGACCGCGGTCTCCTCGCCCGCATCGCCGGCCGTCATCAATACCACCGTCACGCGGGAATTCAGCGAGGCAGCCCGAACGGCCCAGTACTGCCTGGGCCTTCCGCTCCGCGTCGACACCACCCGGGACATCTCGCTGGCCGGAGCCAGCACGCGGTCCGTGCAGTTTGGCTGGTCCACCGCGACCTGTCGCCAGGTCCTGGAGATCTCAGGCCCCGTCGACAAGCGCCTCGTCACGTTCCGCAACTGGAACGGCGGCGGCCAGCTTGCCGGGGTCGTGCGCACGCCCGCCGACAGCTCCATGCCTGTGCGGCGCACGAGCTGGACCTACGAGGCCTGGAGCGACCGCCCCCTCACCGAGACGGTGCACGTCGACGGCCAGGTGCCCGTGGTCGTGCGCTCGAGCTGGAACTTCGGACTCGACGTCGAGGCGACCCGGACCTCGCCCCGCGGACTCGTGACCCGCTGGCGCTGGGACGAGTTCGCCCGCCTCAGCGAGGAGGTCCTGCCGGATGGCCCGGGGAGCAGCTTCAGTTATGGGGGGTGCGGGGCCGACTGCTTCAGCCCCGCAGCGGCATTCCGGCTGCGCGCGGTGCGCACGGACGGCCACGTGACCACCACCCTGCACGACTCCTACGGCCGCACGGTCGGTCGTGAAGCCAGCCTGGCCGGGGGCCGGCAGAGCCGGCAACTCACCCAGTACGACACCCTCGGGCGGGTTGCCCGCGAGACCGTGCCCTTCGTGGCGGGCGAGCCGGAGTTCTGGATCGACTATCGTCACGACGTGAACGGCAACCGTCGCGCGGAGGAACGCCCGGCGGACGAAGGCGGTGGCTCGGCCAGCACCCGCTGGAATTCCAACGTTCTCGAGCGGGTCCACCGGGACGCGGAGAACCGGGTGACGACCCGGGTCCTCGACGTCGAGGGCCGGACCCTCAGCATCACGCCGCAGGGAGGCGGTGGCGCCACCTACACCTACACCGCGTTCGGTGAGCTGGCGTCCATCACCGACGCCAACGGCACGCGGACCACCATCAGCCATGACGACCGGGGCCTGCCGCTCGTCGTGGATTCCCCCGACAGCGGGCGCCGGACGTCCGCCTACAACGCGTTCGGGGAGCTCGTCACCCAGCAGGATGCCGCCACCCCAGCCAACACCATCCGCTTCAGCTACGACCAGCTCGGCCGCCTGGTCCAGCGGGACGATGCGGGCCAGGGGACGACCCGCTGGGAGTTCCACCAGGGCAGCGGGCCGCTGCTCGGCCTGCCACTCCGGGTGACGGGGCCGCTGGGAACCAGCCCGGCGGGCTTCAGCGAGGAATACGCCTACGACGCGGTCGGGCGGCGGGTCGCGACGACCACCACACTGGACGGGACTGCCTATGTCACCAGCTACGGGTGGGACGCCCTCGGCCGGGTGGCTACCATGACCTACCCGGCCACGGTGAACGGTGCCCGGCTGCACCTGGGCTTCCGCTACGACGCGGGACATCTCACGGGCGTCGACCAGGACGTGTCCGGCGGCGGGGGCATGTGGCTGCACCTCTACCGGCTGCGCAGCCAGGATGCCCGCGGGCGCGAGCGGCTGGTCACGCTGGGCAGCGTCGCCACCGTGGACGAGCAGCACGACTACGACCGGGCGAGCCTGCGGCTGCGGGCGCTGCGCACCGGGCCGGCCCTGGGTGCCCAGCGCCAGGACTACGCCTACGCGTGGGACAAGGTCGGCAACCTCCTCCAGCGGCACGATGCCGGCCAGGGCCTGCGGGAGGACTTCGGCTATGACGACCTGGACCGCCTGACCAGCGCCTCCCTGAACGGCGCGCCCACCGTCGCCATCAGCTACGACGCCGGCGGCCGCATCCGCTCGAAGTCGGACGTGGGCACCTACACCTACGCGGACGCCCGGCCAAATGCGGTGCAGGGTGTGGCCGGCGGGCCGGCCGGCCCGCGCGCCTACGGCTACGACGCCAATGGCAACATGACTTCCCGGGCTGGCAAGCCGATCACCTGGTATCCGTATCCCCTCCCGAGGCGCATCGAGCATGGCAGCGGGGACTACACCGAGTTCTCCTACGGTCCTGACCGCCAGCGGGTGCGCCAGGTGGCCCGGACCGGCGGAAATACCGTCACGACCTGGTACGTGGGGCCTCACTTCGAGGTGGAGGTTCGGGGCACGGAACGCCGCTACCGGTCCAACGTGTTTGCCAGCGGCGAAGTCATCTATTCCCAGGTGGAGCAGGCGCAGCCCGCGACGTTCGACGCCTATTTCCTGCACCGGGACCACCAGGGCAGCGTGGACACGCTCACCCGGGTCGTCGGTGGCGGCGCTGCCGTGCTCGCCCAGCGCTTCGATGCCTTCGGCAAGCGGCGCAACGCCAACTGGACGGCGGACCCGGCCGACCTGCTCCCGGGCGCCCCGCAGTTCACCGAGCGCGGGTATACCGGCCACGAGCACCTGGACAACGTGCGGCTCATCCACATGAACGGGCGGCTGCAGGACCCGCTGGTCGGCGTGATGCTCTCGCCCGACCCCGTGCTGGGCGACCTCCAGCGGCCCCAGACGCTGAACCGGTACGCCTACGTGGCCGGCAACCCGTCGACCCTCGTGGACCCGAGCGGCTTCTTCCTGGGTCGGATCGGCAAGTTCTTCAAGCGCCTCATCAGCGGCATCGGCAGCCTGATCCGCCGGGTGGTGGAGAACTACGGTCGGGAGATCCTGGCCGCGGTGGCGGGCTTCTACACGGGCGGCGCAGCGAGCCACTGGTACCTCACGTCGGTACCGGCGGCCACGGTGGGCGGCGCCGCCACCGTCGGCGCCATGGCCGGCGGGGCAGTTGCCGGCGGCATCGCCACGGGCGAAGTGCGTGGCGCCGTGCTGGGCTCCGTGGGCGGCGTCTGGATGAGCGGCGTCGCCACGGGCTTCGGCGGAGAGTGGAGCCTCGCCCGCATCGGCGCCTCCGGGGCGGTCGGCGGCGTCGCGGCGAAGGTAGGTGGTGGCAGCTTCCGGGACGGCTTCTACCTGTCGGCGGGCTTCGCCGGCTTCGGCTATGCCTACGACCGGATCGTGAATTACAGTGCCACCTGGTCCCCCGGGGGCGAGGCCCAGGGCAAGCAGCGCTTCGACCTGCCCATCGAGGGTGCGAACAACTTCGCCGAAAGCCGGCCTGTGATCGACCCGGACACCCTGAGGGGCGAAGGCGGACGGCTGAGCCGGTTCATGAACCGCATCCCGGGCATGAATGCCATCGCCGGCATGCACGACGTCTTCCAGGTTCGCCTCGACCAGTTCGGCGGCGACCGGTTCGGCAGCCTGCTGCGGACCTCGCTGAACTACCCGGGCATGCCGGTGGCCGCGGCGATGACCTATCCGGCCCTCTTCGACGGGTTGCCGGCCGTGGCCCTGTCGGGCGCCGCCGATGACTGAGGAGCGCGTCGTGCACCGCCTCGTCCCGCCGATCTTCGCCCTCATCCTGGCCGCCTGCAGCAGCTCCCAGGTCCCGGACCTGCGCGACTACGCGGGCAGCCTCGTGGGGCGGGACATCGACGTGGTCCGCCAGCTGGTCCGCCGGCCGGGCAGCCACGCCGACACGGTCGGCTGGCAGGAGCGCACCTACACCCTGCCCAACGGGCACTGGGTCTACGTGGAGCCGGACCGGGCCAACTGCGAGATCCACTATGAGGTGGACGGGCAGGACGTGATCGTGGACTACACGCTGGTTGGGCGAGGCTGCCTCCACCAGTAGGCGGCCGCCACCCGGGCCTGCCGGCGCGGTTACACTGGGCCCATGGAATCCCCGGCCCTTCTCACCGCCGCCCTGGCCCTGCTGGCGCTGGCCGCCGGCTTCGGGCTCGGCTGGCTCGTCGCCGGGCGGCAGAAGGCGGTGCTGGAGGAACGCACCCGGGCCCGGGACGGGCAGCTGCAGGAGTTGCGCGCGGCGCTCACCGAGGCCGAGATCCAGGCCCGCCAGCAGATCCGGGACCTCACCGGGGCGCTCGAGGCCCGGGCCACCCGGCTCGGCGAGCTCGAGGCGGAACTCGAGGCTGCCCGCCGCGGCCAGGCCGAGAACGACGCGCGCCTCAAGGAGTTCCTCGCCGGCACCCAGCAGCGCTTCACCGATACCTTCCAGAGCCTGGCCAGCAAGATCCTCGACGACAAGTCCGCGAAGTTCAGTGCCACGAACGAGGCCAAGCTCAATGAGCTGCTGAATCCGCTCAAGGAACGGCTGAAGGAATTCCAGAGCAAGGTCGAGGAGACCCACCTCACGGACATCCGGGAGCGCAGCTCGCTGAAGCAGGAGCTGAAGCGCCTCATGGATCTCAACCAGCAGGTGAGCCAGGACGCGAAGAACCTCACCACGGCGCTCAAGGGCGAGACCAAGACCCAGGGCACCTGGGGCGAGATGATCCTGGAGCGGGTGCTGCAGGCCGCGGGGCTGGTCCGGGACCGGGAGTACGTCGTGCAGGAGAGCCTGGTCGCCGAGGACGGCAGCCGGCTGCAGCCCGACGTGCGCATCTGCCTGCCGGACGACCGCAGCCTGATCGTCGACTCGAAGGTCTCGCTGGTTGCGTACGAGCGGTATGTCAGCGCCGACAGCGACGAGGCCCGGCAGGCCGCCCTCTCCCAGCACCTGGCCTCGCTCCGGACCCACGTCAGGGCGCTCAGCGAAAAGAGCTACCAGTCCCTGTACGGCCTGGCCTCCCTCGATTTCGTCCTGCTCTTCGTGCCGGTGGAGCCCGCCTTCCTGGTGGCAATCCAGGCCGATCCGGACCTCTACGACGCGGCCTGGCGTCGCAACGTGATCCTGGTGAGCCCCACCACGCTGATGGCCACCGCCCGGGTGGTCGACAACGTCTGGCGACTGGACCGGCAGAACCGCAACGTGCTGAAGATCGCCGAGCAGGCGGGGGGCATGCATGACGAGTTCGTGCTCTTCGTAAAGGAACTGGAGAAGGTCAGCACCCAGTTTGCCGGTGCCCGGGAGGCGCTCGACAAGGCGGTGACGAAACTCAGCACCGGCCGCGGGAACCTCGTGCGGCGCACGGACGAACTGCGCAAGCTGGGCGCCAAGACCAAGCGCGAGCTGCCCACGCCTTTGCTGGAAGCAGCCAGCGGCGATGCCGGGGACGAGGAAGCCGATGCCGGCACCGCGGCCGATCCGTCCGTCCGGCACTGAGGAATGACGCCGGCCGGGCTCGCCGTGGAGGCGCTGTCGCGCGGGTACGCCGGCCGCCCCATCCTGCGGGACCTCGCGCTCACCGTTGCCCCCGGCGAGTTCGTCGCCATCGTGGGCGAGTCCGGCTCGGGCAAGTCCACGCTGCTGAACCTGGTCGCGGGCCTCGAGGCGCCGGAATCGGGCGTCGTCTGCATCGGCGGCACCGACCTCGCCGGGCTCGACGATGACGCCCGCACCCGGCTCCGCCGCGAGAAGGTCGGCTTCGTCTTCCAGTCCTTCCACGTGCTGCCGCACCTGACGGTGGGGCAGAACGTGGAGCTGCCCCTCGTGCTGCTCGGCACCCCGGTCGGGGAGCGCAGGGCACGCACCGCCGCCATGCTCGCGGCCGTGGGCCTCGGCGACCGGCACGACAGCGCGCCGCGGGAACTCTCCGGCGGCGAGCTGCAGCGGGTGGCGGTGGCCCGGGCACTGGTGCACAGGCCCGCGCTGCTGCTGGCGGACGAGCCCACCGGCAACCTGGACCCGGACACCGCCACCACGGTGCTCGACCTGCTGGTGGCCGAGGTCCGCGCGGCGGGTGCTGCCGGCCTGCTCGTGACCCACTCCGCCGCCGCGGCCGCCCGCGCCGACCGGGTGCTGGAGCTGGACCACGGGCGCCTGCGGCCCGCGGCCCCGCGCCATGGCTGAGGCGGGCTGAGCGCCGTGGCGCCGGGCCTCGGCTGGCTCTGGTGGCGGGTGTTCGCCGGCCACGCCCGCGCCCACCGGCTGCGGGCGATGGTGCAGGTGTTCGCCATCGCCGTGGGCGTCGCGCTCGGCTACGCGGTGAGCCTGGTCAACACCGCGGCGCTCACCGAGTTCGGCGCCGCCATCCGGGAGGTGAACGGCGAGGCGGACGCCAGCGTCGAGGGCTCGCGGGCCGGCTTCGACGAGCGCGTGTTCGCCGCCGTCGCCCGCCAGCCGGGCGTCGCGCTGGCGAGCCCGGTGCTCGCCACCGACGTGCTCGTGCCCGGCCGCGAGGCGCGGCTCAGCATCCTCGGCGTCGACGCGCTCCGCGCCGGGCGGGTGGCGCCCGGGCTGATGCCTGAGCCCGTGCGGCCCGGCGAAGCCACCGACGGCGCAGACGACCGCTTCGCGCTGTTCGCCGACGGGATCTTCCTGTCCCCCGCCGCGCTCGAGCGGTTCGGCGTGCGGCCCGGCGACGCGCTGACGGTGCGCGCCGGCGACCGGGACGTGGCGCTGAAGGTCCGCGGCCGCCTGCCCGGCGTGCGCCCCGGTCGGGTGCTCGGCCTGATGGACATCGGCCAGGCCCAGTGGCGGCTCGGTCGACTGGGGGTGATCTCGCGCATCGACCTGAAGCTGCGCCCGGGCGTGACCGCCGCGTCGCTGGCGCGGGACCTGGCCCGGGATGGGGCGCTGCCGGCCGGCGTCAGCGTCGCCGGCCCGGCCGAGGGCGAGGCGCGGCTCGAGTCGCTGTCGCGGGCCTATCGCGTGAACCTGGACGTCCTGGCGCTGGTCGCGCTGTTCACCGGCAGCTTCCTCGTGTTCTCGCTGCAGGTGCAGGGCACGCTGGCGCGCCGGGCGCAGCTCGCCTGGCTGCGGGCCGCCGGCGTCACCGCCGGCCAGCTGCAGGGGCTGCTGGTGGCCGAAGCCGCCACCGTGGGCGTGGCCGGCAGCGCGCTCGGGCTCGCCATCGGTGCCGTGATCGCCCGGGGCCTGGTGGCGGTACTCGGCGGCGACCTGGGCGGGGGCTACTTCGGTGGGTTCCAGCCCGGGCTGGTACTCCCCGCGGCGACGACCGCCGGCTACGGCGCTCTGGGCGTGCTCGCGGCGGTGGCGGGCGGCCTGGTTCCCGCGCGGCAGGCGGCCCGGTCGGCCATCGCGCCGGGCCTGAAGTCCGGCGCCGAGGAGGACGCGCTCGCGCCCCTCGGCAGGACGGGCCCCGGCCTCGCGCTGGTCGCGGCGGCCGCGGTGCTGGTGTGGCTGC
>CALGMY010000154.1 GCA_937958785.1 uncultured Gammaproteobacteria bacterium
GCGCTTGCCACTCGAGGTGGGGTCCGCGCAGACCGACGAGGGGCGGGTGGGCCGAATCGGCGCGACAGTCCGCCTGCCCGAGGGCCTCATCGAGGGCATGCGCGCCGAAGAGCGTTACAAGCCGCTGGAGGCCGTCGCCCGGGCCACCGCCAAGACCTGGGAGATGAGTGCGCTCACCCTGCGGATGATCTGGCGCATGGTCGTCGGCGACGTGTCGCCCAAGAACATCAGCGGCCCGATCAACATTGCCCAGTACGCCGGCGTGAGCGCCAGCATCGGGGCCTCGGCCTTCCTGGGCTTCCTCGCCATCGTCAGCATCAGCCTCGGCGTGCTGAACCTGCTGCCGGTGCCCATGCTCGACGGGGGCCAGATCGTCTATACGCTCGCGGAGGCCCTGAAGGGTGGGCCGCTGTCCGAGCGGGCCCAGCTGATCGGGCAGCAGATCGGGATCGGCTTCCTGCTGGTCCTGATGAGTTTCGCCTTCTACAACGACCTCTCGCGTCTCCTCGGCTGAACACGCGATGCCGCTCCGAATGCTGGGAGGACCCCGACTGCGCAGCCTGCTGGCTGGCATCCTGCTGGCCGTTGCCGCCGCCGGCCCGCGGCCTGCGGTGGCCCAGCAGGAGGCGCTGGTGGTGCGGGGGATTCGCGTCGAGGGCCTGCAGCGCATCGCCGAGGGCACGGTCTTCAATTACCTGCCGGTCAACATTGGCGATCGCATCGACCAGGGCCGGATCCGGGAGGCCATCCGCGCAGTCTACGGCACCGGCTTCTTCCGGGACGTGGAGATGCGCTGGGAGGACGGCACGCTCGTCGTCGTCGTGGCCGAGCGTCCGTCGATCTCCGACTTCACGATCACGGGCAACAAGGACATCAAGACCGAGGACCTGGAAGAGCCGCTCGCCCGCATCGGCCTGAAGAAAGGGCGCACCTTCAACCAGTCGGTCCTCGAGGAGGTCGAGCAGTCCCTGGTCGACCAGTACTTCAGCCGGGGCAAGTACTCGGCCTCCGTGAAGGCCGAGGTCAAGGAGCTCCCCGACAACAAGGTCGACATCGCCATCACCATCAAGGAGGGCGACCGGGCCCGCATCCGCCAGATCAACATCGTCGGCAATGACAGCTTCTCCGACGAGGACCTGCTGGAGCGCTTCGAACTGCGCACCCCGAACTGGCTGTCGTTCATCCGCCAGGACGACCGCTATTCCCGGGAAGCCCTGTCCGGCGACCTCGAGAAGCTGCGCTCGTTCTACATGGATCGCGGCTTTGCCGACTTCGGCATCGAGTCCACCCAGGTGGCCATCTCGCCCGACAAGCGCGACATCTTCGTCACCATCAACCTCCAGGAAGGCGAGCGGTACAAGATTTCCGACGTGCGCCTCGGCGGTGAGCTCGTACTGGCGGAGGCCCAGCTGAACCCCTTCGTGCGCATCAAGCCGGGCCAGACCTACTCCCAGCAGTTGATCACCCAGAGCGCGGACCTCATCCGCCTCCGGCTTTCCGAAGAGGGCTACGCCTTCGCGACGGTCGAGCCGGTGCCGGAGCTCGACCGGGAGAAGAAGACGGCCGCCATCACGCTGTACGTGGAGCCGAAGAACCGGGTGTACGTGCGGCGAATCAACTTCAATGGCACGTCCTCGGTGAACGACGAGGTGTTCCGGCGCGAGGTGCGCCAGTTCGAGGGCGGCTATCTCTCCAACAGCCGCCTGGAGCGGTCCAAGATCCGCATCCAGCGGCTGCCCTACATCGAGAAGGTCGAGCAGACCACCAACCCGGTACCGGGTACTCCCGACCTCGTGGACCTGGACTTCGACATCACCGAGGGCCTGCCGGGCCAGTTCGGCGGCGGCGTGGGCTACTCCGAGTCCCAGAAGCTCATCCTGAACGGCAGCTTCATCCACACGAACTTCATGGGCACCGGCAACCGGGTCCAGGCCGACATCAACACGGGGCAGTTCCGCACGGTCTACAGCTTCGCCTACACGGACCCCTATACCACCATCAACGAGGTCAGCCGTACCATCAGCGTGGCCTACCGGGATATCACCCAGTTCACTTCGGAGGCTTCCGACTTCGACACCAAGACCTGGTCGGCCTCGGTGGAGTTCAGCTACCCGCTCACCGAATTCCAGCGGCTGATCTTCGGCGGCACCTGGCAGAGCGCCGAACTGCTGTCCGACAGCTTCAGCAGCCGGCAGGCCCAGCAATGGGTGCGCAACAACGGTGACACCGAGACGTCCTTCGTGCCCAACGCCGCCATCTACACCACGGACTTCGACACCTTCGAGTTCCTGGCCGGCTGGGTGTTCGACAGCCGCAACCGGGCCCTGTTCGCCGACCGGGGCGCGCGCCATCGGCTGGTGGCCAACACCACCATCCCCGGCAGCGACGTGGAGTACTTGACCGTCAACTACAACTTCCAGCAGTACTGGCCCCTCAGCCGCTGGGCCACCATGCTGTTCAACGTGGACCTCGGCTACGGCCAGGCTCTGGGCGACACGACCTCCCTGCCGCCCTACAAGAACTACTTCGGGGGCGGCCCGGACACGGTCCGGGGTTTCCGGGAGAACGAGCTCGGGCCCAAGGACGACTTCGGCAACCCCTACGGCGGCGACACCCTGGTCGCCGGCCAGGCCGAGCTGCTGCTGCCCATGCCCGAGAGCTGGCAGGCCCGGGCCCGGTTTTCGCTGTTCTATGACATCGGCAACGTCTTCTCCCTGGGGGACGTGGTCTTCTATGACAGGACGGGGCTCAATCCGATCGAGTATGATTTCGACGCTGGCGAGCTGAAGCAGTCGGTCGGAATCGCCGCCCAGTGGCTGGCGCCCCTCGGCCTGTTCCGCTTCAGCTACGCGTTCCCGCTCAATGCCGAGGATGCCACCACCACCCTCTACGGCGACGAGACGGAGCGGTTCCAGTTCTCGATCGGCGGCGCCTTCTAGGCGCCACCCCACCAACGTCCGAACCCAGGAAGATGCCCACCGTGTACCCGCTCACCCGACTCCTGTCCGTAGTCGCCCTCGCCGCGCTTGCGCTGCCGCCGGTGGCCCTGGCCCAGGTCAAGCCCCTCAAGATTGCCTTCGTGAACGTCCAGCGCCTGCTCATCGAGTCCCCCCAGGCGAACGCCGCCAACCGGGCCCTGGAGAACGAGTTCGCGCCCCGCCAGCGGGACCTGCAGGCCAAGCAGACCGCCTTCAAGGCCCGTGCCGACAAGTTCCAGAAGGACGCTGCCGTCATGGGCGCTGACGAACGGCGCAACACGGAGAACGAGCTCCGCAAGGATGAACGCGAGTTGCAGCGGCAGATCGAGGAGCTCCGCGAGGACCTCAATAACCGCAAGAACGAGGAACTCGGCAAGCTCCGGGTGAACGTGCTCCGCCAGATCGACAGCTTCGCCAAGCAGGGCGGCTATGACCTGATCGTCACCGACGCGCTGTACGTGAGCCCGGCGCTCGATGTCACGGGCCAGGTGCTGCAGGGCCTCTCGGGCGGCGCGGCGCCCAAGGCAAGCCCGTAGATGCCGGTTACCTGACGACATGGGTGTCAGCCTGGGTCTCCTCGCCGTCCGGCATGGCTGCGAGCTGCGGGGCGACCCGGACACCCTGGTCGAGCGCGTCGCCACCCTGGCCGGTGCCGACGGCCGCTCCCTGAGCTTCCTGGCCAACCCGGCCTACCGGGCCCAGCTGGCCACCACCCGGGCGGCCGCCGTCATCCTGTCCCCGGCCGATGCCGCATCCTGCCCGGTGGCGGCCCTGGTCACCCGGGACCCGTACGCGACCTACGCACGCATTGCCGGCGAGCTCCATCCCTCACCCGTGCCCCGGCCCGGCATGCACCCGTCCGCTGTCATCGATCCGGCCGCGCAGGTGCCGGCGAGCTGCGAAGTCGGACCCGGCGTCGTCGTTGGCCCCGGCGTCGTGCTCGGCGAGCGCGTGGTGGTGGGTGCCCGGTCGGTACTGGGCGCCGGGGTCACGGTGGGCGAGGGTACCCGCCTCCTGCCCGGCGTCGTGGTCTACCCGGGGGTGCGTCTCGGCGCGCGCTGCATCCTCCACGCGGGCGTGGTGGTCGGCTCCGACGGTTTTGGCTTCGCGCGCGAACGCAGCGGCAGCTACGTCAAGGTTCCCCAGGTCGGCGGCGTCACCGTCGGGGACGATGTGGAGATTGGCGCCAATACCACCATCGACCGGGGCGCCATCGACGACACCATCATCGGCAACGGGGTCAAGCTCGATAACCAGGTGCAGGTCGGGCACAATGTCCGTATCGGCGAGCACACCGTCATCGCGGCCCAGACGGGCATCGCGGGCAGTGCCACCATCGGCGCCCGCTGCACGGTCGGTGGCAAGGCGGGCTTCGCCGGCCACATCGTCGTTGCCGACGACGTGGTGATTGGCGGCGGCACCAGCGTGACGGGCTCCATCCGCACGCCGGGCGTCTACGCCGGTGGCGGCACGCCGGCCGACGAGTTGCCGCGCTGGCGCCGCAACATGGCTCGCTTCAGCCAGCTCGACGAGCTCGCCAAGCGGGTGCGCAACCTGGAGAGGCGCCTCGTCGCCCTGCTTGATTCCAACCCGCCACCGCCCGGATCATCCGCATCGTGACCAGCATCCATGCCACCGCCATCCTGGACCCCGGCGCCGAGCTGGACGAGGGCGTCGTCGTCGGGCCCTATGCCGTCATCGGCGCGGGCGTGCGCATCGGCAGCGGTACCAGCATCGGTGCCCACGCGGTCGTGAAGGGCCCGACCGTCATCGGCCGGGACAACCGCATCTTCCAGTTCGCCTCGATCGGCGAGGATCCCCAGGACAAGAAGTACCGGGGCGAGCCGACCCGACTCGTGATCGGCGACCGGAACAATTTTCGCGAGTTCTGCACGATCAACCGGGGCACGTCCCAGGACCAGGGCGTCACCAGCATCGGCAATGACAACTGGATCATGTCCTACGTCCACGTTGCCCATGACTGCGTCGTCGGCAACGACGTCATCTTCTCGAACAACGCCACGCTGGCCGGCCACGTCCATGTCGGCGACCACGTGATCTGCAGCGGCTTCTCGGCCATCCACCAGTTTTGCCGCATTGGGGCCCACGCGTTCCTCGGCGGCTTCGCGGCCGTGACCCGCGACGTGCCGCCCTACGTCATGGTCGCGGGGCAGCCTACGGCGCCGCACGGGATCAACAGCGAGGGCCTCAAGCGCCGGGGGTTCACGCCGGACCAGCTGCGCAACCTCAAGGAGGCCTACCGCATCCTGTACCGGGAACAACTCCAGCTCGCCGAGGCCCGCGAACGCATCGCGGCCCTGGCCGCCACGGCCCCCGAGCTGCGGATCCTCGTCGAATTCATCGACAAGTCCGAGCGCAGCCTGATCCGCTGACGGCATGGCGCGCATCGCCATCGTCGCCGGCGAGGTCTCGGGTGACCGGCTCGGGGCCGGGCTGATCGCCGCCATCCGCGCCCGCCGGCCCGATGTCACCTTCACGGGCATCGCGGGGCCCGCCATGCGCGCCGCCGGCTGCGATGTGCTCGCCGCCAGCGAGGACCTGGCCGTGATGGGCCTCGCCGAGGTCGTGCGCCACCTGCCCCGGATCCGCCGCATCATGCGGACCCTCGAGGCGCACCTGGCCAGGGATCCCCCGGACCTCTACGTGGGCATCGACGCCCCGGACTTCAACCTGCGGGTCGAGCGCCGGGTACGCGCGGCCGGGCTGCGTACCGTGCAGTACGTCTCCCCCTCGGTGTGGGCCTGGCGCCAGGGGCGGGTACACGTGCTCCGGGCCGCCTGCGACCACGTGCTTTGCCTGCTGCCCTTCGAGGCGGAGTTCCTGGCCCGCCACGGCGTTCCCGCCACCTTCGTCGGTCACCCGCTCGCCGACGAGCTGCCGGCCTCGCCGCCCGTGGACGAGGCCCGGCGCGCCCTGGGGCTCGCGAGCACGGGCCCGGTGCTTGCGGTCCTGCCCGGCAGCCGGGCCGGCGAACTGCGCCGGCTGGGACCCGTGTTCGCCGCCACCGTCGACTGGCTGGCCGCCCGTGTCCCCGGCCTCGCTGCGGTGCTGCCCCTCGCGACGCCCGCCCTGAAGCAGGAGTTCGGCAGCCTGTTCGGCCCGGCTGTCCGGCTGCTGGACGGTCAGGCCCCTGCCGCCATGGCGGCCGCGGACGTGGTGCTGCTCGCGTCCGGCACTGCCACCCTGGAGGCCATGCTGATCAACCGCCCCATGGTGGTGGCCTACCGGCTGGCCCCCCTCACCTACGGCGTCCTGAAGGCGCTGCGCCTCGTCCGCGTCGGCCACTTTGCCCTGCCCAACCTGCTGGCCGGGGAACGGCTGGTCCCCGAGTTGCTCCAGGACGCCGTCACCGTGGAAAACCTGGGGACGGAGGTCCTGCGCTGGCTCGGGTCGCCGGCCGCCCGGCTGGACCTGGCGGCCCGGTTCACCGCGCTGGGCGGGCAGTTGCGCCGCCGGGCCAGTGACCGGGCGGCCGAAGTGGTGCTGGGCCTGCTGCCGGCTTCGTATAATCGCTGACCCTTCCCTGAGTTGCAGGCTCCCCGCCGACATGCACACCGCCGGTAATGTCATCGCAGGTATCGACGAAGCGGGGCGGGGACCGCTCGCGGGCCCGGTCGTCGCCGCCGTCGTCGTGCTCGGCGCCGGCCAGTCGATCGCGGGCGTCCGGGACTCCAAGCTGATGACGCCGGGCCAGCGCGCCGCGGCTGCCCGCCGCATCCGCGCCGAGGCCCTCGCCTGGGCCATTGGCGAGGCCAGTCGCGAGGAAATCGACGACATCAACATCCTCCAGGCCACGCTGCTCGCCATGCAGCGGGCCTTCGCCGGGTTGGCCGTGCCGCCGCCCGCGGTCGAGGTCGATGGCAACCGGGCGCCCGTGCTGCCGGGATACACCGGGCGCATCGCGACGGTCGTGGAGGGCGACCGGCTGCGGCCGGCTATCGCTGCCGCGTCGGTCCTCGCCAAGGTGCACCGGGACGCCATCATGGATGACCTGGATGCGCGTTACCCGGGCTACGGGTTCCTCCAGCACCGGGGCTACGGGACGGCAGCCCATCGGGCCGCACTCGCGTCCCTCGGTCCGTGCCCCGAGCACCGGCGCAGCTTCGCGCCGGTGCGGGCCCTGGTCTCGGTCACCCTGCAGGACGCGGAGGCCCGGGCATGACCGGCTTCGTCCACCTGCACGTCCACACCGAGTATTCCCTCGTCGACAGCGTCGTGCGCGTGCCCGAGCTCGTCGCTGCGACCGCCGCCGCCGGGATGCCGGCCGTGGCCATCACCGACCAGGGCAACCTGTTTGGTCTCGTCAAGTTCTACCGGGCGGCGCTGGCGGCCGGCGTGCAGCCCATCGCGGGTGCGGAAGTCTGGCTCGCGGGTGCCGCCGGCAAGGGTCCCGCCGACCGGACGGAGCCCGGCCGCCTGGTGCTCCTGTGCCGGACTGAGACCGGCTACCTGAACCTCTGCCGCCTGCTCACCCGCGCCTGGGTGGAAGGGCAGCAGGGCGGCCTGCCGTTCATCGAGGCCGGCTGGCTCGCGGACGGTGCCGCGGCGGGCCTCATCGCACTATCGGGCGGCCGGGACGGGGTACTCGGGCGCACGGTGCTCGCTGGCTCCCGGCCCCAGGCTGAACGGCTTGCCGGCGAGCTGAAGGCCCTGTTCGGCGGCGACCTCTACGTGGAACTCCAGCGCACGGGCCGTGCCCAGGATGACGACTACGTGCATGCCGCCGTCCGGTTCGCCAGCGACGTCGGCCTGCCCGTCGTCGCGACCAACGACGTGCGTTTCCTCACCCGCGAGGATTTCGAGGCGCACGAGGCCCGCGTCTGCATCCAGACCGGCTACGTGCTCGGCGATGGCGCCCGGCCCCGGCACTACAGCGACCAGCAGTACCTGCGGACGCCGGCCGAGATGGCCGAGCTCTTTGCCGACCTGCCGGAAGCCCTCGAGAACACCGTCGAGATCGCGCGCCGCTGCCACCTGACGCTCCGCCTCGGGCAGGCCCACCTGCCTGACTATGCCGTGCCGGATGGCACCACGCCCGACGAGTACCTGCGCAGCCAGTCTGTCCTGGGACTCGCCGCGCGCTTTCGCGACGCCCCGCCCGGCCCGGAATACGCCGAGCGGCTCGCCACCGAACTGGACGTGATCTGCCGCATGGGGTTCTCCGGGTATTTCCTCATCGTCGCGGACTTCATCCGCTGGGCCCGGGACCAGGCCATCCCGGTCGGCCCCGGACGCGGTTCGGGGGCGGGTTCCCTCGTGGCCTGGGTACTCGGCATCACCGATCTGGACCCGATCCGCCACGACCTCCTGTTCGAGCGCTTCCTGAACCCGGAGCGCGTGTCGATGCCGGATTTCGACATCGACTTCTGCATGGAGGGCCGGGACCGGGTCATCGACTACGTCAGCGAGCGCTACGGGCGCGACCGGGTGTCCCAGATCATCACCTACGGCACGATGGCGGCGCGCGCCGTGGTGCGGGACGTCGGTCGCGTGCTGGGCCAGCCCTACGGCCAGGTCGACCGCATCGCCAAGCTCGTGCCCAACGACCCGGGCGCCGAGGTCACGCTGGAGAGCGCGCTGGCCCAGGAGGCGGAGCTTCGGGACCTCTACCAGCGGGACGAGGACGTGCGCAGCGTCATCGACCTCGGCCGGCGCCTCGAGGGGCTCGTCCGGAACGCGGGCCGGCATGCGGGCGGCCTCGTGATCGCACCCCGGGACATCACTGCATTCACCCCCCTCTACCAGGTCGAGGGCGAGAAGTTCACGGTCACCCAGTTCGACAAGGACGACGTCGAGGCCGCGGGACTCGTGAAGTTCGACTTCCTCGGCCTGCGCACCCTCACGATCATCGACCGGGCCACCCGGGCCATCAACGCGCGGCGGGCCGCCGCCGGCGAGGCACCGGTGGAAGTGCCGGCCGAGCGGATGGACGACCCCGCCACCTTCCGCCTGCTGCGCGCCTGCAAGACGACCGCCGTCTTCCAGCTCGAGTCCCGGGGCATGCGCGACCTGGTCCGCCGGCTGCAGCCCGACGTCTTCGACGACCTCGTGGCCCTCGTTGCCCTCTACCGGCCGGGTCCGCTCCAGTCCGGCATGGTGGACGACTTCATCAACCGCAAGCACGGTGGCCGCGACCAGCCCATCGACTACCTGCATCCCGACCTCGAGCCTGTCCTGCGCAGCACCTACGGCGTGATCCTCTACCAGGAGCAGGTGATGCAGATCGCCCAGCGGCTGGCGGGCTACTCGCTCGGCGAGGCGGATCTGCTGCGCCGGGCGATGGGCAAGAAGAAACCCGAGGAGATGGCCAAGCAACGGTCGATCTTCACGGACCGGGCGGCCGAGCGTGGCACGGCCCGGGCCCAGGCGACCTACATCTTCGACCTGATGGAGAAGTTCGCGGGGTACGGCTTCAACAAGAGCCACTCGGCGGCCTACGCCGTCCTCACCTACCAGACCGCCTGGCTGAAGGCGAACCACACGGCGGCCTTCATGGCAGCGGTGATGACCACGGAGATGGGCGACACGGATGCCCTGGTGGGGCTGCGCCGGGAGTGCCTGGCGCTCGGCCTTGCCGTGCTTCCCCCGGACATCAACCACTCGGCCCACACCTTCGAGGTGGAAGTGCCGGCCGGGACCGGCACGGGCGAGGCCATCCGCTACGGGCTCGGTGCGATCAAGGGCGTGGGCCGGGGCGCGGCGGAGCACATCGTGGCCGTGCGTGCGGAAGGAGGGCCCTTCCGCAGCCTGCAGGAATTCTGCGTGCGTGTCGGGGGGCACAAGCTCGGCCGCCGGCCCGTCGAGGCACTGATCAAGGCCGGGGCGCTCGACGGCCTCGGGCCCAACCGGCCCAGCCTGCTCGCCGTGCTGCCCGCCGCCATGGGCGGCGCCGAGCAGGCGGCAGCCGCAGCCAGCGTGGGCCAGGAGGACCTCTTCGGGGCACCCGCCGCGCCAGCCGCCAACATCGATGCCGTCCCGGAAGTACCCGACTGGGGCTGGGGGCGCAAGCTGCAGGCGGAGCGGGAGAGCCTCGGCCTCTACCTGAGTGGCCATCCGTTCGACCAGTACCGCACCGACCAGCCCTTCATCTGTACCTCGAGCATCGAGGCCCTGGTGGCCGAGCGCCCGCCGGCGCCGGGGGAGTACCGCGGCCCGGCCCGGGAAGTGGTGATCGCCGGCCTGGTGACCTCCATCCGCAAGCGCGGTGCGCGGACCTCCATCGAGCTCGATGACGGCACGGGCACCCTGGAAGTCGGCTTCTTCCAGGAGGTCTTCGACCGGTTCCGCCACCTGCTCGGCGTGCATTCGCTCGTCGCGATCAGTGGCAGCCTCCGCTTCGAGGAGTACCTGGACGGCTGGCGCCTCACCGCCAAGGAGGTGCTCGACCTCGATCGCATCGTGGAGTCCCGGGCCACCGGCCTGCTGCTCAGGTGGCGGGCCGAAGTCGACCGGTCGCTCAGTCCGCAGTTGCTGAAGAGCGTGATGGAGCGGCACCGGCCAGGCCGGTGCAGCGTCTCGCTCTACTACAGCACCGGCGGCGCCCAGGCACGTGTGGCCCTTGGCAGCGACTGGTGCGTGCGGCCGACGCGGGAACTTCGCGAGCGCCTGTCCGAGCTGGTCGGCCTCGACGGCTTCCGGTTCGTTTACGAGGGGCCGCGCCAGTAGTAAGGTGACGGGATGGACCTGAAGTTCCTGGATTTCGAACAGCCCATCGCCGAACTCGAGGCCAAGATCGACGAGCTCCGGTTCGTCGGCGACGATTCCGAGATCAACATCAGCGACGAGATCGCCCGGCTGAAGGCCAAGAGCGAGGCCCTGACCCGCAGCATCTTCTCCAGCCTGACGTCGTGGCAGGTGGCGCAGCTGGCCCGCCACCCGCAGCGGCCGTACACCCTCGACTACCTCGCGGCGCTCTCACCCGACTTCCAGGAGCTGCACGGCGACCGCATGTTTGCCGACGACCCCGCCATGGTTGGCGGCCTCGGCCGGCTCGACGGGCGGCCCGTCGTCTTCATCGGGCAGCAGAAGGGTCGTGACACCAAGGAGCGGGTCAGGCGCAACTACGGCATGCCGAAGCCGGAGGGTTACCGCAAGGCGCTCCGCCTGCTGAACCTGGCCGAGAAGTTCCGCCTCCCGGTCATCACCTTCATCGACACGCCCGGTGCCTATCCCGGCATTGGCGCCGAGGAACGGGGCCAGAGCGAGGCCATTGCCCGCAACCTGTTCGAAATGGCCCGGCTGCGCACCCCGATCATCAGCGTGGTGATCGGGGAGGGCGGGTCCGGTGGTGCCCTCGCGATCGGCGTGGCGGACCGGGTGATCATGCTCGAGTACAGCGTCTACAGCGTGATCTCGCCCGAGGGCTGCGCCAGCATCCTCTGGAAGAGCGCCGACAAGGCCGAACTGGCCGCGGAGGCCATGGGCATCACGGCGCCGCGCCTGCGGGAGCTGGGGCTCATCGATGAAGTGATCCGCGAGCCGCTCGGCGGGGCCCACCGGGACCCGGAGTCCATGGCCACGAGCGTCCGCATCGCGCTGGTGAACCACCTGCGCGACCTGGAAGCCCTGGACGCCGCCGAGCTGCTGCGCCGGCGCGGTGCGCGCCTGCGGGCCTACGGCAGCTTCCGGGAGAGCTGAGCGCCGGCCGGGTGGGAAGGCCACCGGACACCGGCCAGGTCGAGGCGGCACTCCGCGCCGCGCTGCCTCCGGCGGCGAAGCTCTGCGTGGCCTTCAGTGGCGGCCGGGACTCCACCGTCCTCCTACACGCCCTGGCCGCCCTGCGGGCCGCCCACGGCTTTCGCCTGCGCGCCCTGCATGTCAACCACGGACTCCAGGCGGGCGCCGGCGACTGGGCTGCCCACTGCCGGGAAGTGGCCGCGAGGCTCGGGGTCGACTGCCTGGTCCGGGAGGTCACGGTCGTGCAGGGCCAGGGCAAGGGCCTCGAGGCGGCGGCCCGGGAGGCTCGCTACGGCGCGCTCCGTGATGTGCTCGGTACCGGGGAGTGGCTGTTGACGGCCCACCATGCCGATGACCAGCTCGAGACCGTATTGCTGCACCTCCTGCGCGGCTCCGGCCCGGCGGGACTCGCGGGCATTCCGGCCCTGGCCCCCTTCGGGGCGGGCCATCTCTGCCGGCCGCTGCTAAACCTGCCGGGTACCGTGATGGCCGCGTACGCGTCCGGGCAGCTGGCCCCGGCCGGCCTTGCCTGGCTCGACGATCCGATGAATGCCGACCTCCGGCTCGATCGGGCCTTCGTCCGTCACGAGCTCGGCGCCGTGCTGCGCCGGCGGTTTCCCGCGGCCGCCGCCGGGGCCGGGCGCTCGGCGGCGCTCGCCGGCGAGGCGGCGGGGCTGCTGGATGAACTCGCACGGGGCGATGCGGAGGGTGCGGTGGACGGTGCGCGGGTGTCGGTCGCGGCGCTGGCCCGGCTCGGCGATGCCCGGCGCCGCAACCTGGTGCGTTACCTGGTCCGGACCCGCGGGTGGCCCGCGCCACCGGAACGCCGGCTCCGCACCGGCCTCGACCAGCTGATGACGCCAGCCCCGGGGCGCCAGCCCGTCGTCGCCTGGGGCGGGCGCGAGATCCGCCGTTACCGGGACCACCTGCACCTGCTCGACGCCGCGGTCCCGCCGGGCGGTGAGCCCACCGCCCCGCGCGCCTGGCCGGGCGGCACGACCCTCGACCTCGGTCCCGTGCGGGGCCGGCTGGCCTGGCGCGAGGTGGCGGGTGGCGGGCTTGCACCGCAGGTCGTGGCGGCGGGGCTCGAGGTGACGTTCCGCCGCGGCGGCGAGCGCGTGCGGCCCGACGCGGATCGCCACCACCGCACGCTGAAGTTCCTGTTCCAGGCCCGGGGCGTCGTGCCCTGGATGCGTCCCCACGTGCCCCTGGTCCTGGGCGGCGGGCGCCTCGCGGCGGTCGGCGACCTGTGGGTCGCCGACTGGGCGGCGGCTGCGCCCGGTGCCCGCGGCCTTGCCATCGCCTGGACCGGGCATTCGCCACTCGAGTGACGGGGGACCGGTGCCCGCGGATTGTCCGCGCCCGGCCGATCTGGTAACGTTTTCTCCCCATCTGACTCCTTGATGGAGAGTCCAGCCGGAACATTGCGCGCCCTTACCCGAGCCTGACCGCCGGTAAGGTGTCCCGCTATTCCGGGCAGTGATCAACGGCCGACGGCGTCGGCGGAGATGGGTGCGATGACCCGCTATATTTTCGTGACTGGTGGCGTCGTGTCCTCGCTCGGCAAGGGCATCACGGCAGCGTCCCTCGGGGCGATCCTCGAGGCCCGTGGCCTCAAGGTGGCCATGATCAAGCTGGACCCGTACCTCAACGTGGATCCCGGCACCATGAGCCCGTTCCAGCACGGCGAGGTGTACGTCACCGCCGATGGCACGGAGACCGACCTGGACCTCGGCCATTACGAGCGCTTCGTGCGCACCACCACGGGCCGCAACAGCAATTTCACCACCGGCCGCATCTACGGCAGCGTGATCGCCAAGGAGCGCCGGGGCGACTACCTCGGCGCCACCGTGCAGGTGATTCCGCACATCACCGACGAGATCAAGCGCTGCATCCGGCTCGGCTCCGGTGACGCCGACATCTGCATCGTGGAGATCGGCGGCACGGTGGGCGACATCGAGTCCCTGCCTTTCCTCGAGGCGATCCGCCAGTTCGGCGTGGACCTCGGTCCCCAGAACTGCGTCTACGTGCACCTCACCCTGGTGCCGTACATTTCCTCGTCATCCGAGATCAAGACCAAGCCCACCCAGCATTCCGTCAAGGAGCTGCGCTCCATCGGCATCCAGCCAGACATCCTGGTGTGCCGGTCCGAGGCCCAGCTGCCGGAGGAACAGCGGCGCAAGATCGCGCTGTTCACCAACGTGCAGGAGCGTGCCGTCATCTCGGCGGTGGACGTGGATGACCTCTACAAGCTGCCCATGGTCTTCCGCAGCCAGGGATTCGACGCCATCGTCGTCGAGCGGCTGGGCCTGTCCGTGCCCCAGGCCGACCTCGCCGAATGGGAGGCCGTGGTCGCCGCCCGCCGCAACCCGGAAGCCGAGGTCACGATCGCCATGGTTGGCAAGTACGTGGACCTTCGCGATTCCTACATCTCCCTGAACGAGTCGCTGCTCCATGCCGGCATCAAGACCCGGACGCGGGTGAAGATCCGCTACATCGAGGCCCAGGACCTGGAAAAGGACGGCACCGGCGCGCTGGTTGGCGTCGATGCGGTGCTCGTGCCTGGCGGGTTCGGCGAGCGCGGCATCGAGGGCAAGATCGCGGCGGTGCGCTACGCGCGCGAGAACGGCGTGCCCTACCTCGGCATCTGCCTGGGGATGCAGGTGGCGATCATCGAGTTCGCCCGGGATGTGGTGGGGCTGAAGGGGGCGCACAGCACCGAGTTCGACGGGCAGACGCCCCACCCCGTGATTGCCCTGATCTCCGAGTGGCAGG
>CALGMY010000155.1 GCA_937958785.1 uncultured Gammaproteobacteria bacterium
GAGGAACTCCGGCGTGCCGAGCCGGTCTGCCTGGTAAGCGGCCGACAAGCTGTCCGCCGTCGCCAGCGCCTCCAGCTCGTTCAGCCGGTCGAAGTCCTGCTCCAGGCCCTGCCAGCCCGCCGGATCCAGCGCGAAGCGGTAGTAACCCGCGCCGTCCGCATTCGGCATCACCCAGGCGGGGCAGGACGTGGTGGACAGCGGGATGCTCGCCTCGCGCGTCGTCACCAGCGCGCAGTCCTTGCCGGAGGTGTCACCCGAGCCGTGCCGCACGCAGAGCGGCAGCTGCCAGGCCTGCTTCGGGTCGCCCTTCGAGCCCACGGGCAGGTAGCGGGACTGGGTCACCTTCAGCGTCGCGGCACCGCCGCCGCAGGCGAGCTTCGCGGTCACGAGCGGCACGCCCGGCTGGTCGATGAAGCTGCGGAAGGCCGGAACCACGTCCGCGCGGCCGGAGCCCTTCGCCAGCGAGGCCATGAAGTCCTCCACGTCCGCCGTGGCGTGGGGGAAGCGCTCCATGTGCACGCGGATGCCGTCCCGGAAACCCGCCTCCCCCAGCCAGGTCTCGAACATGCCGAGCACGGCGCCACCCTTCAGGTAGGTGATGGCGTCGAAGGCGCTGCCGATGTCGGCGTTCCGGTCCACGGGGTTGCGGATGCGCCGGGCGGCGATGCGGCTGTCCAGCTCCATGGCCGGCGGCGTCTGCAGGGCCGGGATCACGCTGAAGCGGAGCGCGGGCTGCCCGGCCTGGGCCGCCTTGAAGCCCATCCAGTTGGCGAAGGACTCGTTCAGCCAGATGTCGTCCCACCACTTGGGCGTCACCAGGTCGCCGAACCACTGGTGGGCCAGCTCGTGGGCATGGATGCCGCCGAAGCCGCGGCGGTCGGCCACCGAGGCGTCGTCTGCCAGCAGGATGCGCGGGTCCCCGTAGATGATCGCGCCCGCGTTCTCCATGCCGCCGCCGAAGTCCGGCGAGGCGATGAGGTCCAGCTTGGGGTAGGGGAAGGGCACACCGAAGTAGTCCTCCAGGTACAGGACCATGGCGTGGGTGTTCTCGAGCGCGTAGCGGAACCGGGGTCCCTTGCCCCGGGTGGCCACGCCCCGCAGCGGCAGCGGGGTCTTGCGTGCGCCATTCGGCGGCACCGGCGTGCCATCCACGATGTCGAGCGGCCCGACCGCGAGCGCAATGAGGTAGGTGGGCAGCGGCAGTGTCGTGGCGAGCTGCACCCGCTTCAGGCCCTCGCCCGCGGGCTGCTCGGCAATGACCGGCGTGTTACCCACCACCGAGTTGGTGGTGCGGGTGGTCACCGCGACATCGAAGGGCGTCTTGAAATCCGGCTCGTCGAAGCCCGGGAACATGCGCCGGGCGTCGATGGGCTGGAACTGGGTGAAGGTGTAGGCCTCGCCGCCGATCACCGACTTGTAGAGCCCTGATCCTGCCTTGCCGAAGGGCGCCGTGTAGTCGAAGCGCAGCGTGGCCCGGCCCGCCGGCAGCGGCGCGGGGAACTCCAGCCGGGCGACCCCGGTGGGGTCCGCCTGTGTCCAGGTTCCCGCCAGGTTGCCGCCGGACGCCGGTACTGCGGTCGCGGCGCGCACCGTGAGGCCGTTGCCGTGCAGGTACAGCACCCGCGTGGGTGCCGCGACGTCGATGTCGATGGCCGTGCGGCCGGTGAACTCCGCCTGGTCGGGCAGGATGGTGAGCTCGAGCTGGTAGGCGAGCGGGCGCACCGCGCCACCGAGCCGTCCCGGGGGCGGGGCCTCGTCCGCTGCACCGGCCGGGGAATGCAAGGACAGCGCCACGAGAGCCAGCAGCAACGGGACACGACGGCACATGGTGCAGACCTCCAGCATGTGGTCAGCCGGTGTGGCAGAGAGCCACAGGGGTTAACGAGGGTTATTCGGTCGTGGCATGATCATATGCGCGTCCGGCATGACGGTGAAGCCACGTCGCCGGATCCACCACCTATAAGAACAAGCATCGCTGGCCCCGGGGGGCAACAACCGATGAACCGAATCGCCGCGGCTGGCCTGCTCACCCTGCTTTCCGGCCTGGCACTCGCCCAGCCCGCGCCGGTCCGCGGCGGCCCGCCGCCCGCCGACCGCTACGCGCTGGTGCAGGCCGGCACGTTGCTCGCCGTGCCCGGCGAGGCGCCCCGGCAGCAGGTGACCCTGGTGGTGAAGAACGAGCAGGTGGCGGCGGTGCTGCCGGGCTACGTGGAAGCCGTGCCGGATGCGCCGCCGGGGACCCGCGCGGAGGTGATCGACCTGCGGGACCGCTTCGTGATGCCCGGCCTCATGGACGCCCACGTGCACCTGCGGAGCCAGCCCAGCTTCGCCCGTCGTCGCACCGAGCGGGGTGACCGCTATCCGCTGTCGCCGGGCGATCCGGGCACCACCGCGGAGGGCGCGGTGAACGCCATGGTGTACGCCCGGCGCAACCTGGCCGCCGGTTTCACCACCGTGCGGGACCTGGGCAGCGACGACCAGTCGGTGTTCGCCGTGCGCAACGCCATCAACGCGGGGCGGATGATCGGCCCGCGCATCCTCGTCTCGGGGTCCGCCATCGCGGTCACCGGCGGTCACGGCGACGGCATTCCCATGGGTAGCACCGGCGATCCGGCGGCGCGCATCGCCGAGGGCACCTGCGACGGCCCGATGGAGTGCCGCCAGGCCGTCCGCTACCAGTACAAGCTTGGCGCCGACGTCATCAAGTTCACGTCCACGGGCGGCTTCGGTTCCAATACGGGACTCGATCCCCAGCTGTTCCCGGACGAGATCGATGCGGTGGTCTCCACCGCGCACCTGCATGGCCTCAAGGCCGCCGCCCACGCCTATTCACCCGTCGCCATCAAGGACGCGGTGCGGGCCGGTGTCGATTCCATCGAGCACGGCTTCCTGCTCGACGACGAGGGCATCCGGATGATGAAGAAGGCGGGCACCTTCCTCGTGCCCACGCTCTCCGCCAGCTACCCGCCCCCGGTGTTCCGGATCCCGGACCCCCCGTCGGTGAAGCTGCGCAACGAATACAAGGCCTTCGAGCGGGCCTACGCCGCGGGCGTGAAGATCGCCTTCGGTACCGATGCCGGCACCTTCGACCACGGTACCAATGCCAAGGAATTCGAGTTCATGGTGAAGTTCGGCATGAAGCCCATGGATGCCCTCCGCTCGGCCACCGTGGTTACCGCGGACCTCTTCGGCCTCTCCGCCGAGGTGGGTACGCTCGAGCCCGGCAAACTGGCCGACGTGGTGGCCGTGAGGGGCAACCCCCTGGAGCAGATCTCGGTGATGCGCCAGGTCGACTTCGTCATGAAGAGCGGCCGCATTGCCAAGCGTGACGGTGAGATGACCGAACCGTTCACCTATCCCGCCGGCGTCGAGTAAGCCGGGCCGTCTTCCCAACCCCCAGCGTGGAGCCCGTCCAATCATGAAGTCCAAGCATCCATCCGCCCGCCGCCTGCTCGGCCTTGCCGGCCTCGTCGCCGGGCTCGCCGCCTGCTCGGGGGAGCGCCCCCCCGCCGATCCGGCCGCCGATAGTGCTGCTACCCCGGCCGAGGCGCCCGCCGCCGTGGCGCCGGTCGTGGTCCCGGTGGGCACCGAGCTGCCCGTGCGGCTCATTCCCAACGTGCCGAAGAACGCGGAGGCCTACTACGGCCCGGACAGCCTGCACGTCATCGCGCAGACCCAGGATCCGGCCGCCAACAAGGCCGAGGGGCGCGAGACCGGTGCGCTCACTTACACCTTTGCAGACGATGGCACGGACATCCGCCGCATCAACGACAAGGGCCAGGACGCCTGCTCGTACTTCTTCCCGGACGGCAAGCGCCTCGTGTGGACGTCCACGAAGGACAACCTGGACATGCCCATCGGCAACTGGTCCGATTCCAACGATTACCCCCAGGGTGCGGAGCTCTATACCTCCGACCTTGAGGGCAAGAATGTCCAGCGCCTGACCAACAACAAGTGGTACGAGGCCGAGGTCTCGGTGTCGCCCAACGGGGAATGGCTGGTCTTTGGCCGGCAGATCGACGGCAAGATGGACCTCTGGCGCATGCGCCCGGATGGCACGGAGGAACAGCAGATCACCTTCACCGACGACTGGCAGGAGGGCGCGCCCTTCTACCTGCCGGACAACGAGACGATCCTCTACCGGGCCTGGAAGCGCAGCGAGTACGGCAAGGTGAAGCCCACCCCGATGACCGTCTTCACCATCCGCCACGACGGCACCGGCTTCACGCAGCGCACCTTCGACACCACCATGAACTGGGCCCCGTACCCGGCGCCGGACGGCCGGCACTACGTGTTCGTGCGCATCGTCGAGGACAACAACTGGGAGGTGTTCCTGGGCGATCTCGCCGGGGGCGAGCCCCAGCGCCTGACATACAACCCGGGCTTCGACGGCTTCCCCTCCCTGTCACCGGACGGGAAGAAGATGCTCTTTGCCCGCAGCACCGGCGGCGGCTTCATGTCCAACCTCTATACCCACGTGATGGACGTATCGTCGCTCAACCTGGGGCCTGACAACTTCCGGGGCGTGCCCGACATCACGCCGCCCAGCCCATAGCCCACGTGGGCTTCCGGCCCGCGACTCTCGGGGTGGCGGCCAGCAGCGTGCTGGCCGCCACCTTGCTCACTCCCGGCGCGGCCGCCGCCGCCCCCCCGCGCATCCACGCCATCACGGACGCGCGGATCGTCGTTGGCCCGGGACGCGTGATCGAGCGGGGCACCCTCGTGCTCCGCGACGGACTGGTGGAGGCGGTGGGCCCCGGCGTCGCCGTGCCGCCCGACGCGACCGTCGTCGCCGCGGAGGAGGGCTGGACCGTCTACCCCGCGTTCATCGATGCGGCGTCTGCCGTCGGGCTGGAGCCCGAGCCGAACGGCGCCGCGCCGGCGCCCCGCGGAGCCGAACCAAGGCCCGTGGGCTCCCGCCACGAGCTCAAATCCGTGCACCCGGAGGACCGGGTGGTCGACCGCATCGACCTCTCTTCCACCAGCGTTGCACGCCACCGGGAGCTGGGCTTCGCGGTGGCCCACGTGCTGCCCGACAAGGGCGTTTTCCGGGGCGAGTCCGCGCTGCTGTTGCTGGACGACGGGCCGGCGCCGGAAGTCGTGCTGCGCGGCCAGCTGGGCCAGGTGATGGCCCTCGAGACCTCCAGCTTCATGGCGCGCCAGTACCCCTCGTCGAAGTTCGGTGCGGTGGCGACCGTGCGCCAGGTGCTGCTCGACGCCCAGCGCCTCGCCGAGTGGCAGCGGCGCTATGCCGCGAGTCCCGCCGGCATGGCGCCGCCCGGTTACCGCACTTCCGACGCGCCGCTCCTGGCGTTGCTCGCCGGTGACCGGTTGCCGGTGTTCGTGGCCATCAACGCCCTCGACCCCGGCCGATTCGGCGCGCTCGCAAGGGAGTTCGGCCTGCCCGCGCTGACGGTGGCCCGGGGACTCGGTGACCGGCCCGCCGACCTGCTCGCCGCCGGCACGCCTCTGCTGCTCCCCCTCGCCATGCCGGAGAAGCCGGCGCTGGGTGATCCGGATGAGGTCATCGAGACGTCCCTCGAGGACCTGCAGCAATACCTGCTTGCCCCGCGGCTTCCCGCGGCGCTCGACGCGGCGGGCGCCCGGGTGGCCTTCGTCACTGCCGGCATGGACAACCCCCGCAGCTTCCAGGAAAACCTGGCGGCCGTGGTCGAGGCAGGTCTCCCACCGGACCGGGCACTGGCCGCGCTCACCACCGTGCCCGCGGCGCTGCTCGGCGTGACCGGCAGCATGGGCACCCTCGAGCCCGGCAAGCTCGCCAACGTGCTGGTCGTCCAGGGCGAACTCTTTACGGCGAAGCCTGCTTTCCGGCACCGGTTCGTGGCAGGTGAGCACGAGGAGATCGAGGTCCCGGAGACGCTTGGCAATCCCGATGCGCGGGCAGACCCCCGGGGCATCTGGGATATCAGCAGTCGCGTGATGGGACGCGCAAGCGAGTCCACGTGGACCATCACGGGCGAGCCCGATCCCGACGGCAAGACCGGCCGATACAGCGGCCACAGCGAAAGCGAGCGGGCCGGCAAGCGGCCGTTCACCAGCATCGAGCAGCAGGGTGATGCGCTCACCGTCACGACGGCCGGCGGCCCCGGTGGCGAGACCCGCCTGACCGTCATCGTCGATGGTGACAAGCTCTCCGGCAGCACCACCATGACGTCGGAGCGGGGCTCGGTCACGATGCAGGTCGAGGGCCGGCGGACGACCGGGCCGGAAGGGGTGCAGCAGTGACCGCCGTACGAGCTGTTTCCGCCGGCCTGGCGCTGCTGGCACTCGCCGCCACCGCGGCGTTCGCCACCACCGATCTCGACCTGGCCCTTGCCGAGCACCCGTATCCCCTGCCGGACGCCGGCCCGGACCAGGTGCTGATCCGGAATGCCACGGTCTGGACCATGACCGACCAGGGCATCCTCACGGGCGCAGACGTGCTCGTGGCGAAGGGTCGCATCAGCGCGGTGGCTACCGGCCTCCGTGCCAGTCCCGGCGCGCTGGTCATCGACGCCGCCGGCCGCCACGTGACGCCGGGCATCGTCGACGCCCACAGCCACAGCGCCACCGAGCAGCTGGACCTCAACGAGGGCGTGAACAGCATCAGCTCCGAGGTCCGCGTCCGGGACGTTCTCAACCACCGCTCGCCCCAGATCTACCAGCAGCTGGCCGGCGGAGTGACCACCGCCCACGTGCTGCACGGCTCGGGCAACACCATCGGCGGCCAGAACGCCATCGTGAAGTACCGCTGGGGCGTGGAGTCACCGGAGGCACTGCTGCTGGCGGACGCGCCCGCCACCATCAAGTTCGCCCTCGGCGAGAATCCCACCCAGGCCGCGTTCCGCGGCATGCCGGGCGCGAAGCTGCGCTACCCCGCGTCCCGCATGGGCGTCCCGGCGCTGATCCGGTCCGCCTTCCAGGAAGCGGCGGCCTACCAGCGCGAGTGGGACCGCTACCGGGCCCTGTCGAAGCGGGAGCAGTCCCGGGTGGTGCCGCCGCGACGGGACCTGCGCCTCGAGCCGCTCGCCGAGATCCTTGCCGGGAAGCGTGACATCCATGCCCACAGCTACCGGGCCGACGAGATCCTGATGCTGATGCGGGTCGCCGAGGAGGAGGGCTTCCGGGTCAGCACCTTCCAGCACGTGCTGGAGGGATACCGGGTTGCCGACGAGCTGGCCGCCCACGGCGCCCATGCCTCCACTTTCTCGGACTGGTGGAGTTTCAAGGCCGAGGCCTTTGCCGCGATTCCCTACAACGCCGCCATCCTCGAGAGCCGCGGCGTGTTGACGAGCCTCAACTCCGACGACGCCAACCTGGCCCGCCGCCTGAACCTGGAGGCCGCCAAGGTCGTGCGCTACGGGGGTGTGGGCCGGGAGCAGGCGCTGGCCATGGTGACGATCAATCCCGCCCGCCAGCTCGGCATCGACCGGCGGGGCGGGTCCCTGGCGGGGGGCAAGGATGCGGACCTGGTCGTGTGGAGTGGTGACCCGCTGAGCGTCTACTCGCGGGCCGACATCACCTTCGTGGATGGCCAGCTCAGGTTCAGCCGGGAAGCGGACCTGGCCCACCGGGCCCGGGTCACCGCGGCGCGGGAGCGCCTGGCCGCCGAGGTGCAGGGCGGGCCGCCCAGGACCGCTGCACCCGCCGGTCCGGTGAGCGTGAATCCGAAGCCTCCGCGGTTCGACTACCGGCTGCCCCGTGCGCCGGGATCTGGCCCCGTGGCCATCACCGGTGCGACGGTGCATACCCTGGAGGGGCCCGCCATCGCCGATGGCGTGGTGGTCTTCGAGGACGGCCGCATCTCGGCCGTGGGCGGGCCCGGCACGCCGGTGCCGGCCGGCGCCACCCGCGTCGACGGCAGCGGGAAGCACCTCTGGCCGAGCCTCATCCATACCAACACGGTGCTCGGCATCAGCGAGATCGACAGCGTGCCCGGCACCGTCGACGTGGCGGAGACCGGTGACACCAACGCGGACGCCGACGTGTCCCTGGCGGTGAACGCGGCCAGCACCCACTTCGCGGTGGCCCGTTCCGGCGGCATCGGCCACGCCCTCGTCGTGCCGGGCGGTGGCCTGGTGGCCGGTACCACCACGCTGCTCCGGACCGAGGGCTGGACCTGGGAGGAGATGGGCGCCGTACGCCAGCACTCGCTGGCCATCCGCTGGCCCGAACCGCCGCCTCCCCAGTACGCCGTCTTCATGGGTCCCCCGAAGACCCTCGCGGAGCGCAAGAAGGAGGCCGACGAGCGGGTGAAGACCCTCGACAGGCTGATGGACGACGCCGGGGCCTACGGCCGCGCCCGGGACGTGGCGCGGAAGAGCGGCGCGCGCTTCGAGTTCGATCCCCAGCTCGAGGCGTTGCAGCCGGTGCTCCGGGGCGAGCGGCCCCTGTGGGCCACCGCCCGGGAGAAGCATGCCATTGAAGCGGTGGTGAACTGGGCTGCGAAGCGCAAGCTGCGCCTCGTGATCACCGACGGGCGGGACGCGTACCTCGTGACGGCGCTGCTCGCGGCCCACCAGGTGCCGGTGGTGCTGACCAACATCGTGGGCGAGTCACCGCGCCCGGACGACCCCTACGATGTGCTCTACACCACGCCCGCGAAGCTGGAGGCGGCCGGCGTGCCCTTCGCGATCGCGAGCGGCACCCGGGCTGGTGGCTCGGCCAACGCCCGGCACATCACGCTCTTCGCCGGCATCGCCGCCGCCCACGGCCTGGACCGGGAAGCTGCCTACCGCTCGATCACCCTCTACCCGGCCCGCATCCTGGGCCTTGATGACCGCCTGGGCTCCATTGCCACCGGCAAGAGCGCGAGCCTGGTGCTGACGGACGGTGACCTGCTGGAGCCCACCACGGCAGTGGAGCAGCTCTGGATCGACGGCAACGCCGCCGACCTGGACGACGTGCAGAAGGAAGCATTCCGCAAGTGGACCGCCCGGCCACGGCCGGAATAGACCGGCAGG
>CALGMY010000156.1 GCA_937958785.1 uncultured Gammaproteobacteria bacterium
GTCCCCCGACGGCGCCCGCATCGCGTTCCGCAGCGCTCGGGCCGGGAACGAAGAGGTGTTCGTGATGAACAGCAATGGCACGGCCCCGACCAACCTCAGCAACCATCCTGCCGAGGACCGCCAGCCAGCCTGGTCACCGGATGGCACCCGCATCGTCTTCGACAGTGCCCGGGACGGCAACCGCGAGATCTACGTGATGAACGCCGACGGTTCCGCCCAGACGCGCCTGACCACTGATCCCGCCGACGACGCCAATGCCGACTGGCAGCCCTCCGGGGATTCGGACGCCGACGGGATCCCCGACGCGATCGACAACTGCATCCTGCGGGGGAACCCGGCCCAGTGCGATTCCGACAACGATGGCTACGGTAACCGCTGTGACGGCGACCTCAACAACAACGGCTTCACCAACGCCCAGGACACCACGCTGTACCGCCAGCAGCTGGGGCAGCCCAGCGTGACACCCGTGTTCAACGAGGCAGACATCAACTGCAACGGCTTCGTGAATGCCCAGGACACCACGCTGTTCCGTGGCTTGCTGGGCTCGCCGCCGGGGCCGTCCGGCCTGGTTCCCTAGCGCTCAGCCGCGGCGTACCAGGGCCAACAGCTCGTCGATTCCGGCCAGCACACCGCGCCGGCGTTCCTCCTGCAGGCGGATGACTTCGGCGTTGTGCTCGGCTGCCCAGGTCTCCCGCGGGACGAGGCCCGCGAAGGCACGGTGCAGGTACACCCCGTCGAACCAGCCGAGGGTCCCGGCCTGCGTCCGGTGCAGGTTCGTGATGTCAAAGAGATCGAAGCCCCGTTCGGCAAGCAGGCTGTGCAGTGGATTGAATTCACCGATCAGCATTTCGCAGATCACCACCGCCGTGTTCGGCAGCGTGGCGGCGGCGCCGCGCAGCGCGGCGGCTTCCAGGCCCTGGATGTCCAGCTTGATGATGTAGGGCGGGACCAGCGCCATGTCCGCGAGGAGCACGTCGAGGGTCTGGCACCCGATCACGGTGGCCTCGCCGCGCTGGCCGTTGATGCTGGTCCAGTAGTCATCGTCCGCACTGACGGCGGACGCCCAGTAAGGGTGGGCGGAGCCATGGAACTCCACCGTGCCGGCCTGGTCGGAGACAGCGCTGATCCGGTAGTGGCCGCCGACGACGGACTGGATCCGGCGGAGCGATGGCTCATACACCGGATTGGCATCGATGTTGACGAGCTGCGCGGCCGGCAGGAAGCCGGACAGGAGCGCGAACAGGCCGTGGTGGCCATCGGCGCAGCCGATGTCGATGAAGGCACCGGCGCGGAGGCCACGTTGCGCGAGAAACTGCAGTGTTCCCGACCAGGAGCCGACGGTACCGGGAGCTGGGGCGTTCATTGGCCTACCTCGCGCCGGCGATTAGCCGGTCCCGCACGTCCTCGTAGCCTTTCCGGAAGCCCACGATCCCCGCGGTCGAGGCCTTGCCGCCCGTCCGGTTGATCCGGTAGCCCATGGGGCGGTCGTCGTCGTCGGTCCAGAGGTCGAACTCCATGACGAAGACGCCGCCGTCCGGCCGCCGGAGGAACTCGAAGGTTTCCTCCCGGGCGAATGGCGGGCTGCCAGCGAGGGCAGGGCGACCAGCGCGAGGAGCGCAGCAAGCAGGTGACGGGCGGGCATGGGGGAGATCCGGCGGCAGCTGGTCCCGGGAGGATAGCCGGGCCCGCCGCTACGGGGCCAGGTCCGGCGCGCCCTGCCGGTCGGGTGAGGGGCCCTTGAACCTCGCGGCGTGGCGGCGTTCTAATGACCTGACAACGATCCGATAACAACCGCTACGGAGGACATTCCCATGACCTACGTACAGCGCTTTCCCCGCCTGCCGGTCCCCGCCCTCGAACTCTCCGGCCGCACCGTGATCCTGCTCCTGGTTGCCGCCCTCCACCTGCTGCTCGTCGCCGTCGTGGTCGCACGGCTCGACCGTGTGAACTTGCCGGACGAATTCTTCGTTCCGCCCGACGTGATCCTGTTGCCGCCCGCCGAGCCCCGGCCGGAAGCCCCGCCGCCGGACATTCGCACGGTGCTGGAGACTCCCCGGATCGTGGCCAGTCCTCCCGAATGGGAAGAGGCGGTCACCCCGGACGAGGCCTCCGGTGCCCCGGACGCCGGACCCGCATGGTCGGATCAGGGAGGAGGCATTGGCCTGGCGCTGGAGGAGATCGCCAGGACGCTGCCCCGCCAGGATCCCGACCGTCCCATCCGCCGGCCGGCCTACCCGCCCATCTCCGTGCGGCTCGGTGAGACGGGTGTCGTCGTCGTCAACCTCTGCGTGGACGAGACCGGTGCCGCCACTGGCGCGACTCTCCGGGAGACCAGCGGCTTCCGGCGGCTGGATGAGGCCGCACTTCGGCACCTGCGCACGGGAGCTACCCGCCTCCTGCCCGGCACCGAGAACGGACAGCCGGTGCCCATGTGCACCGACCTGCGCGTCCGCTTCGCGCTGGAGTAGCCAGTCCCCGGCAGGACGCCCGCCGTCCCGCGCGGCGGGTGCCCTGCCCGGCGGGGCCGGCTACACTGGCCGCCCAACGCCCGGAGCTCCCCCTGTCCATGAACCGCCGTGCCCTCGTCATCGCCGTCGTCGCCATCCTGGCCGTGGTCGCGGCCCTCGCCGGGTTCAAATACTGGCGGGTGTCGTCCATGATCGCGGCGGCCGCGGCCTTCGGCGAGCCGGCCGAGACCGTGCAGGTGGCCGCCGCGCGGCCCATCACCTGGCAGGCGGAATCGAGCGCTGCCGGCACGGTGGTGGCCCGGGAGTACGTCACCCTCCGCAACGAACTGTCGGGCACCGTGGCGGCGGTGCATTTCACCTCCGGCCAGGTGGTCGCCGCGGGACAGCCCCTGCTCGACCTGGACACCCGCACTGAGCGCGCGGAACTCCGCAGCGCCGAGGCCGACATCGGGCTCGCGCGCCTCACGGCAGAGCGCACCCGCAAGCTGGTCGAGGAGAAGGCGGCCAGCCAGGCCGAGGTGGACCGGGCCGAGGCCCAGCTGGCCCAGGCCGAGGCCCGCCGGGACGTGATCGCCACCACCATTGCCCGCAAGACGCTGCGCGCGCCCTTCCGGGGCCGCATCGGCCTCCGGGACATCCACCCCGGCCAGTACCTTGCGGAGGGCACCGAGCTCACGACCCTCGAGAGCGTGGCGGACTCCGTCTACGTGGACTTCCGCCTGCCCCAGGAGACCGCCGCCCGGCTGGCACCCGGGGCCGAGGTGCAGGTGTCGGGCGGTGGCCTCGCCGCGGTGGCGACGGCGACCGTGCGGGCGGTGGATGCCCGCGCCGACGAGGCTTCGCGCACGGTGCGGGTCCGCGCCGAGGTGGCGGTAGCCGGGGAGCAGCTGAAGCCCGGCACCTTCGTCGACGTCACGGTGGCCGCCGAGGCGCCCCGGTCCGTGCTCGCGATCCCGCTCGCCGCGGTCCGCCGGGCCGCCTACGGGGACCACGTCTTCGTGATCGGCGCGGCAGCCCCGGGCGAGAAGGGCCCCCGGGCAGAGCAGCGCTTCGTCCGCACCGGGCCCGTGGTCGGCACCGACGTCGTCATCCTCGACGGGCTTGCGCCCGGTGATCGCGTCGCGACGGAGGGCTCCTTCAAGCTGCGCCAGGGCTCGCTCGTGCAGGTTGCCGGGGCGCCCGCCCCGGACCCGGCGTCGTGAACGGGCTGCTCGCCACCTTCATCAATCGCCCGGTGCTCGCCATCGTGGCGAGCCTCGCCATCCTCCTGGTCGGCGGACGCGCCGCCCAGAACCTGCCCATCCAGCAGTTTCCCCGCATCGAGAGCGCCGCCATCCAGGTGCAGACGGTCTACGTGGGCGCCAGCGCGGAAGTCGTGCGGGGTTTCATCACGACGCCCATCGAGCGGGTGCTCGCCACGGTGTCCGGCGTGGACTACGTGGAGTCCACCAGCGCCGCCAGCGTGTCCACGGTGACCGTGCGCCTGAAGCTCAACGAGGACATCAACGTCGCGCTCACCGAGATCGGCGCCCGGCTCGACCAGATCCGGGCCGAGCTGCCCGCCGAGGCCGAGCCGCCCACCACCCAGGTGTTCCGCGCCGACCGGCCCTACGCCACCTTCTACATCAGCTTCAAGTCCGACCGCCTGGACCAGGCCCAGGTCACCGAGTACCTGTCCCGGGTGCTCCAGCCCAGCCTGTCCACGCTGCCCGGCGTCCAGCGTGCCGAGGTCGAGGGCGGCACCGCGCTCGCCATGCGGATCTGGCTGGATCCGGAACGAATGGCCGCCCTCGGCATCGGCGCCTCGGAGGTCTGGGACGCGCTCCGGCGCAACAACTACCTCTCGGCCCTCGGGCGCACCGAGGGGCAGGGCGTGCAGGTGGACCTGCTCGCCAACACGGACCTGCGCAGCCCCGAGGAGTTCGCCGACCTGGTGGTGCGCCAGGTCGAGGGGGCGACGGTGCGGCTGCGGGACATCGCCCGGGTGGAGCTCGGCGCCGAGGAAGCCGCCGTCGAGTCCCGGGAGAACGGCGAACCCGCGGTGTTCATGGCCATCTGGACCCTGCCGGGCGTCAACGAGCTCGAGGTGGCCGACGCGCTGTACCAGCGCCTCGACGAGATCCGCCCGGTGCTGCCCGCGGGCATGCGCATGCTGGTCGGCTACGACGGCACCGTGTACATGCGGAATGCTCTGGAGGGCATCGCCACCACCCTGGTCGAGACCGTGGCCATCGTCGCCCTGGTGGTGTTCCTGTTCATGGGGTCCCTGCGCTCGGCACTGGTGCCGCTGGTCGCCATTCCGATCTCGCTGGTCGGCACCGCCGCGTTCATGTACCTGCTCGGCTTTTCCCTGAACCTGCTGACGCTGCTCGCCGTGGTTCTGTCGGTGGGTCTCGTGGTGGACGATGCCATCGTGGTCGTCGAGAACGTGCAGCGCCTCGTGGACCGGGGCATGGGCCGGGTCGAGGCCGCGCTGGCCAGCGCCCGCCAGCTCTTTGCACCGATCGTCTCCATGACCATCACGCTGGCCGCCGTCTATGCCCCGATCGGCTTCCTGTCCGGACTGACCGGCGTGCTGTTCAAGGAATTTGCCTTCACCCTGGCCATGGCCGTGATCATGTCCGGGCTCGTGGCCCTCACGCTCTCGCCCGTCATGAGCGCCCGGCTGGTCCGGGACAGTGGCGAGCGCACCCGCCTGTCCGCCTGGGTGACGGAGCGCTTCGAGCGCACCCGCCACTGGTACGCGGGCGTGCTCGACGCCACCTTCGCCCAGCGCAACCTCGCCCTGGGGGTCGGCGCGGTAACCGTGGTGCTGCTGGTGCCGCTGTTCCTGCTTTCCCCCCGGGAGCTGGCTCCCACCGAGGACCAGGGTGAGATCAGCTTCTACGTGGAGAGCGCGCCCGACGCCTCGGTGCGCTATACGGCGGACCGCACCTCCGAGGTGGTGCTGAAGTTGCTCGAGCTGCCAGAGGCCTACATCAGCTGGGAAATCTCGCTACCCAGCTCGGCCTTCGGCGGCCTCATGCTCAAGGACTACGCCGACCGGGATCGCAGCGCAAAGGAGATCCTGCCGGAGGCCTACGGGATCGTGGGCCAGGTGCCCGGTGTGCGCACCTTCGTGTCGCTGATGGCGGCGCTGCCCGGCGCCGGCCAGTTCGACGTGGAACTGGTGGTCACCTCCACCGACGGCGCCGAGCAGATGGCCCCGGTGGCCCAGGCCATGGTGCAGGCCGCCATGGCGTCCAACGTCTTCATGTTCGCGGACACGGACCTCAAGATCGACGTCTCCCAGGCCAACGTGATCATCGACAGGGACCGGGTCGCGGACCTCGGCCTCGATCTCACGCGGGTGGGCCAGGACCTGGGCGCGCTGCTCGCCGGTGGCTACGTGAACCGCTTCAACCTGGACGGCCGCAGCTACAAGGTGATCCCCCAGGTCGGCGACGCCGAGCGGCGGGATGCGAGCCGGCTGCTCGACCTCAAGGTGCTGGCGCCCGACGGCAACCTGGTGCCGGTCTCCAGCTTCGCCCGCATCGAGAGCGGCGCCGCGCCCCGTTCGCTCAACCGCTTCCAGCAGCGCAACTCGTTCCGGATCAACGGTGGCGTCTACCCGGGCCTGACCAAGGAGCAGGGGCTGGTTGCGCTCGAGAAGGCCGCGAAGGAGATCCTGCCGCCCGGGTACACCATCGACTACGCGGGCGAGTCCCGGCAGCTGCGCACCGAGGGCGCCACGCTCTCCAGCACGTTGCTCTTCGCGGTGATCCTGATCTACCTGGTGCTCACGGCCCAGTTCGGCAACTTCCGGGACCCGCTGGTGATCCTCCTGGCCTCGGTGCCGCTCGCGCTGACCAGCGCACTGGTGTTCACGTTCATCGAGTTCACCACCATCAACATCTTCTCCCAGGTGGGGCTCATCACCCTGGTGGGACTGATCGCGAAGAACGGCATCCTGATCGTGGAATTCGCCAACAAGCTCCGTGAGGCGGGCTGGGAACGGATCGGCGCGATCCGGGAGGCGTCACTGGAGCGCCTGCGCCCGGTGCTGATGACCACCGCCGCCACCGTGTTCGGCCACCTGCCCCTCGTGCTGGTTTCCGGCCCGGGCGCCGCGGCCCGCAACAGCATCGGCATCGTGCTGGTGGCCGGCATGGCCATCGGCACGCTGTTCACGCTGCTGATCCTGCCGGCGGTGTATCTCTGGCTGGCGGGGGAGCACCGGGTCGAGGCGGCACCCGCACCGCTGCCGGCGGCGGGTCAGGCCGTCACACCTTCCTGACGAAAGCGGACTTCAGGCCCATGGCCCCGACACCGTCGATGCGGCAGTCGATGTCGTGGTCCCCGTCGACGAGGCGGATGTTCTTCACCTTGGTGCCGACCTTCACCACGGCGGAGGACCCCTTCACCTTGAGGTCCTTGATCACGGTGACGGTGTCGCCGTCGCTGAGGACGTTGCCGACCGCATCCCGGACCACCCGGGCGTCATCCCCCGGTTCCGTGGCCGTGGCGCCCGCCGGCGCCCATTCGTGGGCGCACTCCGGGCAGACGCAGAGCCCCCGGTCCTCGTAGGTCCAGGCGCAGGTGCACTTCGGGCAGGGTGGCAGGGCAGTCATGGGCGCCTCCGGCGGGAGGCGCCCAGCTTAGCGGATCGGCGAGCTACGGCGTCGTCGACTTGAGCCGCGCCGCCACTTCCTTCACGGCGTCCCGGGTCATCGCCTCGGGATTGTCGGCGCAGTAGCCCGTGAGCTCGTCGCCCAGCCTCGCGTAGGTCCAGGGCGGGCCGGTGCGGTCGGCCGCGTTCACCGCTTCCTGCAGCGGCTTGCCGGTGACGGCCAGCAGGTAACCGGCCGACCAGGTGATCAGCGAGTGGCGGGTGCCCAGGGGCCCGATCCGCATCATGTCGTTGTAGACGGCACAGGGAATCGCGCCGATGTCGGGCACGCCGCCCATGCCGGGCGGCATGATCAGCTTCTCGGCGGACGCGCTGCCCGCGGCAAGCAGCAGGGCAAGGACGGGCAACGCTTGGCGGCGAGTCTGGCGGCGGGTCTGGCGGAAGTCGCTCATGGGGCAGGATCCGTCCTCTGTCAGGATTCGGTGGCGGGCGTGATGCGACGACCGATCTCGGAAGGCTTCTTCGGCGCGATGAGCAGCAGCACGATCAGGGTCAGCAGGGCGCCGAACAGCACCGAGGCCTCCAGCTTGTGGCTCCAGGGGTCGATGAAGACCTCGTGGCTCATGAGGTTCAGCTTCTCGAGGATCTCCACGTTCACCCAGGCGATGTTGCCCACGGGGATCGCGTAGCGCAGGGCCGTGGCGGTGCGCTTGAACTGGATGAGGCGGGTCAGGCAGAAGCCGGCCCAGACCACGGCCACGAACACCGAGGCCAGGTTGACGGCGACGAAGAGGTCCCCCTTGCCCATCAGCGCCGGGTCGAAGGTGAGCAGGTTCCAGGCGTAGCAGAACCAGGTGACGAAGATCGTCTCCATGAAGGTGATGATCGCGTAGTTGCGGTCCTTCGCCGTCTTGGTGCTCACCCCGAGGCCTTCCCGCAGGCCCAGCTTGTCCTGGAACCACAGGAACATGTTGCAGCGGGTGTCCTTGTCGAAGGTGTAGAAGCACAACATCATCAGCAGCGTGCCGATGGTGGACCCCATGATCATGTATTCGGGGTAGGTGCCGCTCACCTCCAGCGGGCCAGCGCCGTTCAGCCCGTCCATCCGGGGCAGCATTCCCCAGTTCATGCGGCCGTACCACATGTAGAAGAACTCGATCCAGCACATCCAGACGATCAGCGCCCCGAAGAAGCCGATCCAGGTCTGGAAGGTCTCGTTCTTCGACTTCACCCCGTACCAGAGCATGATGATGCCGGTGAAGCCGAGCAGCGGTGATACCGCGAGGGTGGTCTCGCGACCCAGGCCGTGCTCGATCATGATCATCATGGTGTGGCCGAGGCCCACGGCCAGGAACATCAGCACGAAGGTCACGAGGCCGACGATGGGCGGCTTCCAGAGCTTGCTCTTGGCAGGTCCGGATTCGGGGGTGGCGAGGGTGGTGGACATGGCGACTCCTTGGCGGCGTTCCGGCCGGTGTATGGGAGGAGTCTAGGCTGGCCTGCGCGGCTGGCTACGCGGCGTATTGTCGCCCCTGGCCGCACCGCACTGGGTAGAATCCGCCCCCTCGGGCACCGAGGCCCACCGGAGGATCGATCCATGAACGGCAAGGCAACAACCCCCGGCGCCCCGGTCAGCGTCGTGGTGATCGGTGTCGAAGATCTTGACGCCTCCCTCAGGTTCTATGGGGGGACGCTGGGCCTCACGGTGACCGATTCCCGCACCTGGCAGGGGCCGGACTTCGAGCGCCACTGGCGGGTGCCCCCGGGGACGACGGCCCGCTGCGCCTTCCTGGGGCACGGGGCCGACCCGGTAGGCCGGATCCAGCTCATGGAATTCAGCGGAGAGGGCCGCAAGCGCGTGCGGCCACCCCACATCCGCAGGGCCAACGGGCTCTTCAACATCAACATCTATGCCAGCGACATCCGCCGGGACTACGACCGGCTGAAGGCCCAGGGCTTCAGCTTCTGGAGCGAGCCTGCCCACAACAAGTTCGGGCCGGCGGTCGGGGAGACCCTCGAGGCATCCTTCGACGGGCCGGATGGCGTCGTCATCAACCTGATCCAGCTGCTCACCGAGGACCCCAAGACGGTCATCGGGCACATCGTCCAGTTCATCAATGGTTACGGCCGGACACCGACCGGCTTCACGTCGGTGGTCACCACGGCCCACACGGTCAGGGACATGGAGAAGGCGCTGGCCTTCTACTACGGCCCCCTGCACATGTTCCTGTTCATCGAGTCCGTGCTGGAGGGCCCCGTGACCAACCGGGCCCTCAGCCTGCCCGAGCACGCCAGGACGCGCAGCGTGCTGGTCCAGGGCCACCATGAGTACGGCAAGATCGCCCTCGCCGCGGCGCTGAACTACGAGATCCCGGACCTGGTCCCCGACGCCGTCCCGCCCAACATCGGCTACCTGGCCCAGTCCTTCCAGGTGCCGGACCTCGCCGAGACGGCCCGGGGCGCCGCTGCCGTGGGCGCCGAGATCTGGTCCGGCCCCCTCGAGCTCGACCTGCCCGGCCGCGGGCGCTGCCGGGCAATGGTGGTGCGGAACCCGGGGAGCGGGGTGCTGCAGGAGCTGTTCCAGGTCCTCTAGGCCGCCCTTTGACTTTTGCTAACCGGGCACCCCCGGCCGCCACCTAGAATCAATACCCGAAGGCCCGAGGAGACAGCCATGAACCTGACAGTCCTGCTCTGGGGCATTCCCCAGGCCATGCGGGCGGCCGCCAAGGTCTACCCCGAGTACGCGGCGCGCCTCAAGGAGCGGAACCTGGTTGCCCAGTTCCGCCTGCGGGACAAGCCCGAGGGTCGCTGGATCAAGCTCGAGAACGGCAGGATCACCACCCGCTCCGGGCTGCACAAGAAGCCCGACCTGGACATCCACTTCAAGAACCGCGCCATCGCCGAGCGCTTCCTCACGCCGCCGTTCAACCTGCTGGAGCGGGTGGACGCGGCCAAGAACTTCAAGATCGGGCTCAACGGCCCGGACGAGCTCGCCGTCTGGTTCATGCAGACGCTCGCGCGGCTCGAGTCGGTCACCTGGAAGGCCGGCACCGACATGGGCAACGGCGTCACCCGCTACACCAACGGCACGAACGGCGGCCCGATCTTCGTCTACGTCAAGGACGGCAAGATCCTGCGCACCACGCCCATGGACCTCGCCGATGACGACCCCGAGTCCTGGACCATCGAGGCCCGCGGCAGGAAGTTCACCCCGCCACGCAAGACCACGGCCGCCGCCCACGCCATGTGCCAGAAGTCCATGGTGTACTCCAAGAACCGCATCCTGCACCCGATGAAGCGGGTGGACTTCGACCCCAACGGCAACCGCAACATCCAGAACCGCGGCAAGTCGGAGTTCGTGCGCATCAGCTGGGACGAGGCCACCGACATCGTCAGCAGCGAGATCAAGCGCGCCAAGGCCGTGGGCCCCGGCGCGGTGTGCGTCGCCAACGGCTCCCACCACCAGTGGGGCAACCTCGGCCACTACCTGTCCGGTTTCAACCGCTTCTGGAACCTGATCGGCGCCACCAAGCTGGTGCACAACCCGGACAGCTGGGAAGGCTGGTACTGGGGCGCGATGCACCACTGGGGCAACTCCCTGCGCCTCGGCGCCCCGGAGTTCTACGGCACGGTCGAGGACTGCCTCAAGGAAGCCGAGCTGATGGTGTTCTGGTCCAGCGACCCGGACGCCACCTACGGCTTCGAGGGCACCCAGCGCCGGGCGTGGGCGAAGGAACTCGGGATCAAGATGGTCCACATCGATCCCTTCATGAACCACACGGCCGCGCACCTGGGCGGCAAGTGGATCGCCCCGAAGCCCGGCACCGACCCCGCCCTCGCCCAGGCGCTGTGCCACGTCTGGATCACCGAGGGCCTGTACGACAAGGCGTTCGTCGAGAAGCGCACCAACGGCTTCGCCGAGTGGAAGGCCTACATCCTCGGCGAGACCGACGGCCAGCCGAAGACCCCCGAGTGGCAGGAGAAGGAGACCGGCGTCCCCGCCCGCGACGTGCGCGCCCTCGCCCGGGAGTGGGGCACCAAGAAGACTTACCTCGGTGCCGGCGGCTGGGGCGTCGGCGTCGGCGGCGCCTGCCGTGGCCCGACCGGCGCCCAGTGGGCCCGCATGATGGCCATCCTCGGCGCCATGCAGGGCTACGGCCGGCCCGGCGTCAACTTCGGCAACCTGCAGTACGGCTCGCCCCTCGACTTCAACTTCTACTTCCCGGGCTACGCCGAGGGCAGCTTCTCCGGCGACCTGCAGTACAGCGCCAACTCGGCCAACAACTACCAGCGGATGCCCCACATCGTCACCATGAGCTCGGTGCGCCAGGGCATCCCGCGCATGTGGTTCCCCGAGGCGATCATGACGGGCACCACGCCTATGGGCTACCTCACCGACGTCGCGTCGGTGCACGGCCAGTTCTTCCCGGTCCGCTACCCGTCGCCGGGCCACGCGCCCGTGCAGATGCTCTACAAGTACGGCAGCGCGTCCTTCGGCACGATGGTGGAGTCCAACCGCTGGGTGCGGATGTACCAGCACGAGAACCTGAAGTTCGTGGTGAACCAGTCCGTGTGGTGGGAGGGCGAGACGCCCTACGCCGACGTCATCCTGCCCGCCTGCACGGTCTTCGAGCGCTGGGACATCGGCGAGTGGTACAACGTGGGCGCCGGCTACGTGCACCACATGTTCTCCATGAACAACCACCGGGTGATCTCGCTGCAGCACAAGTGCATCGAGCCCCTCGGCGAGTCGAAGTCCGACTACGACATCTTCACCGCCATCTGCGAGAAGCTGGACCTCGGTTCGGTGTACTCCGAGGGCGGCACCACCGAGCTGGACTGGTGCAAGCGGGTGTTCGACTCCTCCGACATGGCCCAGCACACCACCTGGCGGGAGTTCCTGAAGAAGGGCTACTTCGTGGTCCCCAACGACCCGGAGAGCGCCCGGGCGCCCACCGCCAACCGCTGGTTCTACGAGGGCCGCAAGAAGGACACGCCCGAACCCTACCCGCTGCCGTCCGACTACGTGGGCAACTACGGCGAGGGCCTGCAGACGCCGTCCGGCAAGTTCGAGTTCATCGCCAATTCGCTGAAGCGCATCGACGACCCGGACCGGCCGCCACTGAACCAGTACCTGCCGACCTTCGAGGACCAGAGCCGGGACCCCGAGCTCGCCGGCTTCCCGCTGCAACTCCTGTCACCGCACTCCCGCTACCCGTTCCACCTGATGGGTGACGACGAAGGCTCGAGCCTCCGGGACATCCGCGAGCACCGGGTCTTCAAGGATGGCCACTACTACCTGGTGGCGCGCATCAACAAGGACGATGCCGAGGCGCGCGGCATCCGGGACGACGACCTGATCCGGCTCTGGAACCACCGGGGCTCGGTGGTCTGCGCCGCCCAGGTCACGAGCCGACTGCCCCGGGGCGTCGTCAGCGCCTCCACGGCCTCCGCCGAATACCGGCCGGCCGGTGAGCCGGGCCGGTCCACGGACCTCGGCGGCTGCGTCAACCTGCTGAACTCCAGCAAGCCGATCACGAAGAAGTCCCACGGCATCAAGCCGAACACCACGCTGATCCAGGTGGAGAAGTGGACCGGCGTGGACACCTGGCGCCCGCTGGAGGTGGCCAATGGCTAGCAAGTGGAACATGGTCGTCGACGTCGCCCGGTGCAACAACTGCCGGGTGTGCTTCCTCGCCGTGAAGGACGAGCACAACGGCAACGACTTCCCGGGTTACGCCGCGCCCCAGCCGGCCCAGGGCCACAAGTGGCTCGACATCCGGCGCCACGAACGGGGCAGCCTGCCCATCGTGGACGCGCACTTCATGCCGGTGATGTGCAACCACTGCGACGACGCGCCGTGCATGAAGGCGGCAACGAACGGCGCCATCAAGAAGCGCGATGACGGTATCGTGATCATCGACCCGGAGAAGGCGAAGGGTCAGAAGCAGATCGTCGACGCCTGCCCCTACGGCTCCATCTCCTGGAACGAGGAGCGGCAGCTCCCCCAGATCTGGATCTTCGACGCGCACCTGCTGGACTCGGGCTGGAAGCAGACCCGCGCCGAACAGGGCTGCCCCACCGCCGTCTTCCGCTCGTTGAAGGTCGAGGACGCCGAGATGGCGCGCATCAAGGCGGAGGAGGGCCTGGAAGTCCTCAAACCCGAGCTCGGCACGAAGCCCCGCGTCTACTACAAGAACCTCCACCTGATGACGAAGTGCTTCGTCAGCGGCTCCGTGGTGAAGACCACGAACGGCGTCGAGGACTGCGTCGCCGGCGCCGAGGTGGTGCTGAAGCAGGGCGGCCGGGAGATCGGCCGCGCCACCACCGACGCCTTCGGCGAGTGGAAGATCGACCGGCTGGAACCGGGTAGCGGGAAGTACCAGGTGGAGGTGTCGGGGTCGGCCGGGCGATATGCCGGCGAGTTCGAGCTGGGGAGCGAGAGCCGGTATCTCGGGGTGATGCCGCTGGGGTGAGCCGCGAAGCCGGCCGGCGACGCGGAACCGGCCTGGCTTATACTCCCTGCATGAACCCAGGCCTGGCCCCTTCAGCAGACCACCGTAGCGAGCCGGACGGCGACGCCGCGCTCGTCAGCTGGATGCTGGGACTCACGCCGGCCGAGCGCCTGGCCGTGCTGCAAGGCTTCGTGGACAGCGTCAACGAGTTGCGTCGTGACCCATCCGCCACGGTTCAAAGACGCGCTTGAGGTTCTGGCACGGCATCACGTCGAGCTGATCGTCGTCGGCGGTGTCGCGGCTGTCCTCGGCGGTGCGCCGATCGCGACGTTCGATCTCGACGTCGTCCATGCCAGACATGCCCGGAACCTGGAGCGCCTGCTCGCCGCCCTGGCTGAGCTCGAAGCGACGTACAACGATCAGTCAGGTCGCCGCCTGCGCCCGGAGCTTGCGGCGCTCGCGGGGCCGGGTCATCACCTGCTGATCACCCGCTGTGGGCCGGTGGACGTTCTCGGGGCCATTGGCCAGGGGCGTACCTACGATGATCTCCTGCCCGAGTCCCTCACAGTCGACCTGGGTGGTGTCACCGTCCAGGTCCTTGGGCTCGCCGGCGTGATACGAACCAAGGAGGAGGCCGGCCGCGACAAGGATCGCGCCGTGCTGGAGATACTCCGGCGGACGCTGCTCGGCTCCACCTCCAGGTAGCGGCAGTGGTGGATGCGATGGAGCGCAACATGGGCATGGGCGACGATCACTACATCGATCCCGCGCGGGAGCAGTTCGAGGCCTTCAAGGCCCTGCCCCGGGACACGCCCATCGACATGCTGAACCTCCTGCGCTTTCGCGACGTCTCGGCCTACCCGGCGGGCCATCCCTGCGCGAACCGCGGCTGGACGGGCCGCGAGGCCTATGCCGAGTACGGGCGCACCAGCGCGCCGGTGTTCGCGCGCGTCGGCGGGCACATCGCCTGGCGGGGCCGGATGGAGGCGATGGTGATCGGGCCGGACGACAAGCAGTGGGACCTCGCGTTCATCGCCCGGTACCCGGACGCGCGCGCCTTCCTCGCGATGGTCACGGACCCGGAGTACCGGCTGGCGGTGGTGCACCGGCAGGCGGCGGTCGCGACCAGCCGGCTGATCCGGTTCGCGCCGCTGGAGTACGGCGGCGCAGGGTTCGGCTGAGCGACGTCAGCCCACCATCCGGCGACCCGTCAGGCCGCGCTGGTTTCCACCCGCGACGGCAACCGGTCCAGCACCAGCCGCTGCATCTCGACGCGCTCGCTCGCGTGCTCGATGTCGATGCCGACCAGCCGCCCGGCGGCGTCGAAGTCCAGCACCACCCCGTCCGCCACCTCGTCGCTGTCGACGCTCGGGCGATCGCAGAGGTCGATGTAGAGCGAGTCGGTCGCTGCGTCGTAATGTAGCTTCATGGCTTGAACCTGCGATCCGGAAACGCATTGAGCACCGTGACTCTATCCTCCAGGGTCACGACCCTCAAGTAACGTCCGCCGAGCTCCGGGATGGCCGCCCAGAAGCGCCAGCGCCCGTCAGGCTGCTGGATTCCCCGCACGGGGTGACGCAATACCTGCTCGCACCATTCCCGGCGCAGGTAAGGTCGCTCTGCGAGGACGCAGCTCTCAAAGTAGGGGGCAAAGCGGATCTCCACGCCCGTGAATGATGGTTGAGCCCGCGTTCGGCTTCAGCCCGGGAAACTGGTCAATTCGGCCAGATCCGGTCTCCTTATGTAATCCCCTTGACTGTTCCCATTGTCGCTGCGCCCCAGCAGGCGTAGGCTCGGAAGCGTCCCCGGCCAACGGGAGCTCGCGATGACGATTCCCTCGCTGCGCGGTTTGCTCACGGGCCTGTTCCTCGGGCTCGCACCAATTGTCCCCACCTCCGCCGCCGACATCCCGGGCCTCTACGACACCGGGGTGCTCGCCGACCACACCGAGGCGCCGTCGGGCAGCGTCGACCTGCACTACACGCTGCTCGTCAGCCCGGACGGCGGTTATCCCGGACCCGACGCCATCGTCGCCAACCCCATCGCCTCCGGTTACTGGGCGCAGAACACCGCCACGTCCCGCTGGATCGCCCCGGCGGAGAACCAGGGCTACCCGTCGGGGGCTGCAACCCACACGGCGGGCGACTACACCTACCGGTTGACCTTCAGCCTGGCCGGCTTCGATCCGGGCACGGCGCAGGTGTCGGGCTACTGGGCTGCCGACAACACGGGAACCGCCATCCTCCTGAACGGGGCCAGCACGGGGTTCACCACGCCCAGCTACACCCCGCTCACGCCGTTCACGCTCACATCCGGATTCGTGGCCGGGACCAACACGCTGGACTTCGTGGTCAACCAGTTTGCCGGCGGCGGTGCCAACCCGACCGGGCTCCGGGTCGCGGGACTGGCGGGAACCGCCGTGGCCTTGCCAACGGACACCGACGGCGACGGCGTTGCCGACAACCTGGATAACTGCAGGCTGGTGGCCAACGCCAGCCAGTGCGACAGCGACGCCGACAACTACGGCAACCGGTGCGACGGCGACCTGAACAACAACGGCGCCACGAACGCCCAGGACACCACTCTGTACCGGCAGCAGCTCGGGCAGCCCAGCGTGGGGCCCGTATTCAACGAGGCGGACCTCAACTGCAACGGCGCCGTGAACGCCCAGGACACGACCCTGTTCCGTGGGCTGCTTGGCGCGCCGCCCGGGCCGTCCGGACTGGTACCCTAGCCGCGGCACGGTCAACCTTCATCATGATGCGCCACACCATCTGCACTCTCACGCTGGCTATCGCACTGGCCCTGCCGCCGGGCGTCGCGACCGCCGACAACGGGCTGAAGAAGTTCACGGACGTCCTCAACGCACTCGTCAAGCCGCCCGCCGGACCGAAGGGCAGCCTCATCGTCAACGGCGGCTTCGAAGAACCGGTCGTGCGGGATGGCGGGTACGTCACTTTCGCCCCCGGCCAGTCATTCCCCGGCTGGCAGGTGATCGGGCCCGCCGGCGGCGCCTCGCCCATCAGCGGCAACTACACCAATGCCGGCGTCCGGTTCGTCGCGCGGGAAGGCCGGCAGTGGCTGGACCTCACCGGGCCCGGCGCCACCACGGGGGTGGGCGTGCAGCAGGCCGTGCCGGCCACGCCCGGCCAGGTCTACGACCTCGCGTTCTGGGTCGGCAACGTGTCGGCCGGGGGCTTTGGCACGGTCAGCACCGTCGAGGTCCTGGCGGATGGCCAGTCCCTGGGGCTCGCGCGCAACGACCAGGTCACTCCGGGGCAACAGGGCTGGGGCCTGTTCCAGATGCAGGTCACGGCGACCGGCAGGACCCTGACGCTGGCCTTCATCAATCGTGACCCGGGCAACGACAACAGCAACGGCCTCGATGCCGTTTCACTCATTCCGGCAGCAACGCCGCCGGCAACCGCGCCAGCGCCGGCCGCAGCAGCGCCGGCGGGATCGTCGGCGTTGTCCGCGGTCGAGACGAGCGCCGCTTTCGTCGCCGCCGGCTTCAGGCAGCGCGGCAACCAGTGGCGCAGCGCCTGCGGCGAAGAGGACCCGTCTGCGAGCTACGGCGCCGGCTCCATCGACCAGGTGGCGGACCTGAACGGCGATGGCCGGCCCGAGGCCGTGATCGTCGAAGGGGGTACCTACTGTTATGGCATGACCGGCCAGGGTTACTGGCTGCTGAGCCAGCAGGCCGACGCGCGCTGGCAGCTGATGGCCAGCGGGACGGGCATGATGCAGGTCCTGGGGACGAAAGGAACCAGCGGCTACCCGGACCTCAGCATCGGTGGTCCTGGCCTCTGCTTCCCGGTACTGCGCTGGAACGGCCGTGAGTACACGCGGCAACGCTGGGAATACGATGGCAAGGCCTGCAGCCCGCCCTGACCCCACCCGCGTTGTCCCAATGCCTGGTCTATACTCCGGGCCGTCGGCAGGACTGGCAAGGCCGGGGGACCCGCAGTGGTGCAAGACGAGGATCAGGGCCTGCTCGCCGGCTGGATCCGCAGGCTGGAGCTCGTCCACGAGCGGCGGCCCGACTACGTGCCTCAGCCGATGTACGCGGACAGCAAGCTGCGCACCATCAGCCACGAGCAGTTCCTCGACGCCCGCAGCACCACCCCTTACCTCAAGCGCCGCTGGCGCTACTACCGGGAGGCCATGGCCATGGTGCGCCGGCTCGCCCCCCGGCGGGTGCTCGAGGTGGGCGCCGCCTTCACGCCCCTGATCCCGGACAGCGACCGCCTGGACTACCAGGAGAAGTTCCAGCCGAAGTTCCTCCACGACGCCACGGTCACGCCCTGGCCGATCCCCGACCAGTCCTACGACCTCGTCATCGCCCTGCAGGTCTGGGAGCACCTCGGCGACCGGCAGGTCGAGGCCTTCAACGAGCTGCCGCGCATTGCCCGATACGCGATCCTCAGCTTGCCTTACAAGTGGCGGCGCAAGAGCAATCCGTCCCACTCGAACATCGATGACGCGGTGGTCAGTCGCTGGACCGGCGGGTTGCGCCCCCTGGAGACCGTCGAGGTCCCCCGGGTGGGCCGCCATCGCCGCAAGATCTACCTGTTCGACCTGTCGGAGGCACGCCGGTAGAAGCCCAGGCACAACCGGTTTCCGTGATCATCCCCACCCGAAACCGGGCAGGGATGCTGGCCGACGCGCTGGCCTCGGTGGAGTGGCAGACCTTCCGGCCCATCGAGTGCATCGTCGTGGATGATGGCTCGACCGACGACACCCCGGGCGAGCTGGAACGCTGGGAGCAGGGGTGGCGCGGCCGGGCCGGGCTGACCCTTCGGGTGATCCGCCAGGCCTACGGTGGTGCCTGCCGGGCCCGCAACGCGGGCCTCGCCGAAGCCAGTGGCGAGTTCGTGCAGTTCCTCGATTCCGACGACCTGCTGCTGCCGGACAAGCTGCAACGCTCGGTCGACGCCCTCCGTACCCAGCCGGGTCTGGGCTACGTGGCCGGTGGCCGGATCTTCGTCAATGACCAGGCCGTGCAGCAGATGCGCGGGGCCGGCCCCGGCACCCTGCCGGATGCGCGGCCTCCCGACCTCCTGACCGGCCGGCGCCTGGCCCGCCTGCCCGCCCAGGCCGTGCTCGGTTTCGTCCGCCGGGACCTCTGCCGCCAGGCCGGTGGCTGGAACGAGTCGCTGGTGCGACACCAGGACTGGGAGTTCACCACGCGCCTCATCGCGCACCTGGACGGCGCGCTGCGCCTGCGGGTCCCGCTCTACGCCGTGCGGCTGCACGACCACGGTCGCATCGACGACCTCCGTCGCAACCGCCTGGCTGCCCTCGATGCCCGCCTTCGCGCGGCACTCTCGGCCGAGGCCTTCCTGGCCGGCGCGAGGGACGACCTCCCAGGCCTTGCCGCCGTACTGTCCCGGCTGCGCTGGCGCTATTTCAAGGTCATGCGCCAGGCGCTCAAGGCCGGGTCCCTCGTGCACTTCGGCCGGGCGGCGGGCCACCTGCTCCGGGCCGGGATGCCCCATGGCGGCGAGCTTACGGGCACGGGTTCCACCTGAGATCGACAATAGGGCCTGCGGCCCGGAGATGAGACGATGATTCTTCTGACGGGGGCCACCGGCAAGATCGGGGCCGAGACGGCGAAGCAGCTGGTGGGCAAGGGCGCGCCGGTGCGGGCGCTCGTGCGGGACGCCGCGAAGGCCGCACCACTCGAGGCTGCCGGCGTCGAGCTCGCGGTCGGCGACATCGCCGATGCCGCGGCGGTCCGGCAGGCCCTGACCGGTGTCCGCCAGGCCTTCCTGCTGCTGCCGAACGGGGAGCAGCAGGAAGCCAGCGAAAAGCAGTTCACCGACCTCTGCCGCGCCGCGGGCGTCGGCCACCTCGTGAAGATGTCGTCCATGGAAGCGGTGCCGACGGCGCAGACCCCGATCCCCCGGGCCCACTGGGCCGTGGAGGAGTACATCCGGGCATCCGGACTCGCCTGGACCATGGTCAAGCCCAATTTCTTCATGCAGAACCTGCTGGCGAGTGCCAAGTCGATCCGGGAGCAGGGCCTGTTTTCGTTGCCGATGGGCGACGGGACCACGGGGATGGCGGACGCCCGGGACATCGGCGCCGTCTGCGCCGAGGTGCTCACCGGCCAGGGCCACGCGGGCCAGAGCTACGAGATCACGGGGCCCGAGGTACTCACCTTCCACCAGGTCGCGGAGCGCTTCACGTCCGTGCTCGGCAGGCCCATCCGCTACGTGCCCATGCCCATGGCCCAGTTCCGGGAGCGCATGACCGGCGTGCTGAAGCCCTGGCACCTGAACGCCGTCTGCGAGCTGTTCCAGGAGATTGCCGACATCGGCCTCGATCACACCACCGGCACCTTCCGCCGGCTCATGGGCCGGGACCCGATCAGCCTGGACCGGTTCATCCGGGACCACGCGGCCGCCTTCGGCTGATCCCTAGCAGCCCCCGAGGCTGTTCACCCAGGCCGTCAGCAGGCTGACGCCCGCGGTGTCCACCCGCGTCGAGGCGAGCGGCGGCATGCCCTGGGCATCCCGACGGCTCATCCGGGACACCAGCACCGAGCGGGCCGCGTCGCCTGGCGCGATCAGCAGGGCATCCGTGATGCCGAGGCTGCCGGCCGTTGGCGTGACGTTGCAGGTGTTGGTGGCGGCGAGCGTCGTGGTGTAACGCAGGTCCAGGTTGGTCGGCGTCGGGCCGCCCGGCTGGTGGCACTGGGCGCAGTTGGTGTGCAGCCAGGCCCGGGCCCGGTTCGCCAGCGGCACTGTGGCATCCGCCGGGTCCGGCAGCGCCGGCAGGGTCGCCGGGGCGCCGGGCAGGGCGGCACTGAACATGCCGATGCCGGCGAGCGTGGCCAGCTGGTTGGCCGTCCGGTTCGTGGCCGGGTAGATGAAGTGGCCATTCAGCTGCGCCGTGTCCGCGGCGAGCGCGAACCCCGCCGTGGGCGTGTGGCACCGCATGCAGTCGTTCTCGCTGGGATACAGCCACGTCTGGCCGTTCACCTCCCGGGCCTTGCCGCCGATCACCCGCGTGGCCGCGGTGCCGGCGGCGTTCCACTCGTAGGTGTAGCCCGCCCAGATGCCGTCCGGATGCCGCATCAGCAGCCGCGTCTCCACGGGCAGGCCGTTGAGCGCGAAGTTCTTCACGAGCACCGAGCCGTTCGGCAGCGTGAAGTCGCCACCGACCCCGCCACTGATCGATCCGATATTGATGGTCGCGCCGTTGGGCAGGCCCAGGTAGCGGGTCTTGGTCGCGCCGTCCGACCAGAACGGCGCATTCACGCCGTAGGGCACCAGGCCCGCCGCGGGCTCGGTCGGGTTGGCGGGGTTCACGCAACCGGTGTCGGCCAGGTTCGCCGGGATGGTGTCGGGTACCGGTGCGCCCCCGGGCACGAGGCGGTGCAGCCGGCCGGTGTTGTAGTCGACGATGTAGATCTCCCCGTCGGCGCCTTCGGCGAACGCCGCAATCAGGAAGTTGGTCTGGGCGACGGTCTGCTTGGTGTAGCCGCCCTGGCCGTTGGGCTGCAGGGCCCAGACGATGCGCTGGGTGAAGTCGCCGAAGACGTAGCGGCCCACCAGGCCCGGGATCGCACTGCCCCGGTACACGAACCCGCCCGTGACCGAGCTGCCGTCGTTGCGCCCATAGTCGAGCACCGGCTCCACGAAGCCGCCGGTGGGGCAGCCCGTCATGTTGAAGGGCAGCAGGCCCTCCCGGCAGCGCCAGCCGTAGTTCCCGCCCAGTTGCACCAGGTCGACCTCCTCCCGGGAGTTCTGGCCCACGTCACCCAGCCACAGCTGGCCGGTCGGGCGGTCGAAGCTGAAGCGCCAGGGATTGCGGAAGCCCCAGGCATAGATCTCCGGGCACGGGCTGGCGTTATTGTCCGGCCCGCACTTCGGATTGGCGGCGAAGGGGTTGTTGGCCGGGATCGTGTAGCCGGGACTGGGAAAGGGCACGCCCTGCACGTTGATGCGGAGCATGGCGCCCCGGAGCGTGGTGGTGTCCTGGCCCGAGTTGAGGGGATCGTCGGCATCGCCACCGTCGCCGATGCTCCAGTAGAGGAAGCCGTCGTTGCCGAAGGCGAGGTCTCCACCGTGGTGGAACCCCGACGGCTTGTTGATGGTGAGCAGCACCTGCTCGACCGGGCTCACCGGCGCCGTCGTGCTGTCCAGCACGAAGCGCGACAGCTTCGACACGAAGCCGCCGCCGGGCTCCCCGGTGTACGACACGTAGACCTCGGGCGTTGCCGGGAAATTCGGGTGGAAGGCCATGCTGAGCAGGCCGGCCTCCGCGGAGTTGTCGTTCACCCGGTCCGAAAGGTTGAGGTACGTCGTGTTCGCCGCCGGATTGCTGGCGGGGAAGACGTTCACGAAGCCCGACTTCTCGAGGACGAACCAGCGCGTCGGGTCGTTCGGGGCCTGCAGTGCCTTGAGCGGTTCCTGGAACTCCGGGGCCGTCGGGAAGGCATTCACGGTGGTCACGTTGAGCGCCCCCGTGGGCCGGGCCGGGGCCACGCAGGTGGTGTTCGACGGGCGGGCGTCCAGGCCCACGGCGGCGGCGTAGGGGCCTGGCGCCTTGTCCAGGAGGTGCCGGAACAGCACGGTGTCCTGGGCATTCACGGAGCCGTTGCAGTTGAGGTCCGCGACGTCGAAACCATCGCCGGACTGCCCGAGGCGGTTCCGGAACAGAACGGTATCCTGGGCGTTCACCACCAGGTCGTTGTTGAGATCGGCATCGCAGCGATTGCCGATGCCGTCGCCGTCCGCGTCGCACTGGCTGGTGTTGGCCGCCAGGGTGCAATTGTCGGTGGCGTCGGTGATGCCGTCGCTGTCCGAGTCGGCGGCGCGGGTGGCTGTTGTGGCGAGCGCCAGCAGCACGAGCGCCGTACCTCCGCGGCGGAGCCATCCCCTGGACCGTGCATGCATGGCCGTGCGCCTCCTTCCTGGATCGCCGCAGTGACTATGCACTGCAAGATGCCGGTGCCGGGACCGGCCACGTTGGATTTTCCACCCGGAACCCGCAATATACGCCCCGGCAGGGCCGACCCGGGACATGTTGTACCTCCACGAAGACGTCAGCGATTTCTCGCAGCAGGTATTGCGAACCGACGCGGCGGGCATGCCGCTCGAATGGATCGACTACCGGGACGCGGTGCGCCTCTATTACCTGGGCCAGGTGGCCTACAGCTGCGGCTCCCCCCTGTTCCGGATCCACGGCGGCTTCAATGCCCGCAGCCGGCAGCAGAGCACCATCGAGGTCAGTTCCATCGTCGCCACCCACGGCCGCTCCCCCGAGGTAGCCGAGCTCATGGGCGGGTACGTGCCCCCGCTCAACAACAAGACGCTGTTCCGGCGGGACCTGAACATCTGCCTGTATTGCGCGCACCAGTTCCCGGTGCGGGATCTCACCCGGGACCATGTCCGGCCCCTGTCCCAGGGCGGAGGAGACACCTGGAACAACGTGGTCACCGCCTGCCGGCGCTGCAATAACCACAAGGGTGGCCACACGCCGGAGCAGGCCGGCATGCAGCTGGTGGCCGTGCCCTTCACCCCGACCTACGCCGAGTACATCTACCTGAAGGGTCGCCGGGTCCTGGCCGACCAGATGGAATTCCTGCTGGCCCACATCCCCCGTACCAGCCCCCTGCACCAGCGGCTCGCCTCGAGCCTGCGGCAGGGG
>CALGMY010000157.1 GCA_937958785.1 uncultured Gammaproteobacteria bacterium
GTGGTAAATCCTTTTTCGTGATTGGCGGCGTGGTGCCGTCGTCCAGCGACAAAATAACGAAAGGCACACCATGAAGAAGTTCATCGCACTCGCGCTCGTGACGGTCGGCGTCTCCATGTCCCAGAACAGCGCCAGTCTCGGCTCAGGCATCAACGGCATCTCCGCCGACGCGGTCCTGACCTTCGAGGTCGTCCTTGCCAGCGGCGAGCTCCTGAAGACCGGCTCCCGGGCCGCGGCGAACGGCTCCGGCTTCTTCCGCTGGTACGGCCCCGACCTCACGGGCCTCTTCACCGGCGACGGTGGTGCGCTGGGCGTGAAGGCCCGCATTTCCCTGAAGCTCATCAAGGCACCGCCGTACTTCGGCACCGCTTCGTTCGGCTTCGACACCTTCGACGCCATGTCCCGGGGCATGGCTGCCGCCGCCCGGGAGGGCGTGGCCTCCGACAACTTCGGCCTCGACCCGAAGCTGCAGCAGGGGCAGCTCTCCAGCACCGATGCCAGCGACGCCATCGGCGCCGCCTGGGCCGTGGCGAAGACGTCCCGCAACCCCGTCGAGGCCGCGTTCAAGCTCGTGAAGATGGCCGCCGCCGGCAAGCGCTTCCTCGCCGGCCACAACTATTCGGCCCACTACACCGTGGAGGGCGTCTGCCAGGCCGAGGTCAATGCCCGGCTGGCGATCCTGCGTGGCGCGATGGACGGCATCGGTACCGAGACCGCCAACACGATCCCGACCGTCATCCGGGCCATGCCCTTCATTCCCCTGTACCCGATCCTCGGGCCGAAGGGCGAGCGGTGGGTGCCCCAGCACGGCATCCTGCCCTTCTCCAAGATGGCCGAATTCCACGGGAAGCTGCAGAAGCTCTACGCCGACAATGCCGAGCGCATGCGCCGCCTCAAGGTGGACAAGGGCACCATGTACATGACCGTCAATACCCACGGCTTCCTGTACGAGCCCGTGTTCTACTGGGAGGACAGCCGCACGAGCTTCCACAAGCGCTTCCTTCCCCAGGAGTACCTCGCCATGCTGCCCGAGTATCCGGAGAACCCGGAAGGGCGGGCCCTGGTCGCCGAGTTGCGGGACCGGATCGCCGAGCTCTTCGCCTCGGTCGGCGCCATCCACATGCAGGTGGGCAAGAGCTACCCCTACATGCGGGGCCGGGACCCGGAGGCTGCGCGGGTACTCCGCGAGCTCAAGAAGGCCCTGGATCCCCGCAACCTCATGAACCCCGGTGCCCTCCAGCTGTAGGAGTGCCTTCAGGCGCGATCCCTTCCCGGGCGAACCCGACGCCAAAAAAAAGCCCCGCCGAAGCGGGGCTTTTCCTTTCCCGGTACCGGGAAAGCGTCAGGCCTTGATGGCGCTCCGCCGCCGGGCGACGCCCAGCAGGCCAAGGGCCGAACCGAACAGCCAGACCGCGGCGGGGACCGGCACGGTCGCCACGTTGAAGGTCAGGTAGTTGGTACCGGCCTGGGTGATGTCGACGCCGTTGGAAACTATCAGCTGCCCGCCGGGTCCGGTATAGGTGACCACCGTGTAGAAGATGAAGGCGCCGTCGGTGGCGTCGCAGCCCCCGCCGGCAGCAAGGGAGCTGAGGCCCCGCGGGTTGCCGGTGCTGACGTCATCACCGCCCATGGTGCGGTTGATGCAGTTGGCATTGCCACCGACGTTGTAGGCCGCCGAGCTGCTGAGGCCAAAGTCGTCCCCGGTGGACAGGTTGAGGCAGCCGTTGGCGCCCACGTTACTGAGGAAATTGCCCTCGGCGCAGAAGTAGCTGCTGGCGGTCGTGGTGTCCGCGACCGTGTTGATCACCATGTTGGTGACCTTGTCGCCGATGACCACCGATGCTGCGGCACCGCCGCTGCTGCCGATCGTGGATGCGGTGTTGAACGTGCCCGTCATGGACAGGATGCCGTTGACCGGATCCCAGTCCCACACGGCGGTGGAGGGCGTGATGCCCATGGCCGCCAGGGTCGCGTTGCCCGGATTGATGCAGGGCGTGGTGGGTCCAAAGGTCGCGCAACCGCTCCACTTGAGCGTGCTGAGCGCGCCGCTGCCACTGCGCTGGTTGTGGGCCACCAGGTCGACCTGGATGGCGCTGGCTGCCCCCGACAGCCCAAGCAGCACCAGCGTGGCGCTGGCCAGAATGGTCTTCTTCACGGGATCCCCTCCAGGATATTGGTCGTTGTTATAAGCCTAGTACTTATCGTTCTTTCGCCGACTGTAGGGCTTTCCAATCGGTAATGTGCCGCTATTTGACATAAGCAATCAGTCGGTCAGGGCGTGCCGGGCTGCCAGTCACTGTGCAGGGCGATGCGCCACATCAGCCGGTGCCCCGAGTAGTCCGAGTTCGGGCTGTGTTGCACCGCCCGATTGTCCCAGAGCATGAGGGAGTTGGGCCGGTACCGGAACCGGCAGCAGAACACGTCCCGCACCGAGTGGCGCTTCAGCATGTCCAGGATGGCCTGGCTCTCGTCCCGGTTGAGGCCCTTGATTGCCACGGTCCAGGCCTGGTTCAGGTAGAGCATCTTGCGGCCGGTCTCCGGGTGGCGGCACACCAGGGGGTGCTCCGTCTGGGGAAACATGGCGCGCATCTTCGCGAGCACCTCGATCGCCTTCACCGAGGCGGTGGAGTGGTGCCCGGAATTCAGGCCGTACTGCAGGACGTCGTGGATGCCGACCTTGTCCGCGAGGAACGCCTGCATGGCAGGGGAGAGACCTTCGTAGGAGAGATAGTTGCTGGCAAACAGGGTGTCACCGCCGGCCGCCGGGATTTCCCGCGCGTAGAGCATGGCCCCCTTGCTCGGGTTCTTCTGGTAGGTGTGGTCGGCATGCCAGCCGAGGTTCTGCGTCGAGAGCACCTTGGCGTCCCGGGGCGCACCCCGCAGGTAGAACACGCCCGGCACGTCGGCCCGGTGGGGCAGGAAGGGCTCGTCCTCCAGTTCGCCGAAGCGCCGGCCGAAGGCGGCGAACTGCTCCTGGGTCAGGTGCTGGTCATGGAACATCACCGCCGAGTAGGCGAGGAAGGCCGCGTGGATCTCCGCGAACGTGGCATCGTCGAGGTGGGCGAGGTCCACGTTGAAGATCTCGGCGCCGAGGGCGCCGGTGAGCGGCCGGACCTCCAGGCGGGTAGCAGCGGGTTGGGTGGCGGTGAGTGACATGGGCTGGCTTCTCCGGGGGTGCGAACCCCAAAGGTACTAATGTCATGCCAATATGACAATAGGGCGCCGCAGCACCCACGACCCCGCAGCGCGTCAGTCGCTGCCGAAGCGGGCCCGGAACAGCAGCATGTCCTGGCCGAGATTCGGCTGCTCCAGGCCGGCATTGCTGAAGTGCCGCCATTCCAAGGACCACCGGTCCCCGATCGCGAGGCCCGCCGACAGCGAGAAGGTCACGGGGGAGGAGACGTACGGGTTGGTGTCCGAGTTCGCGACCAGGCCGAGGCCGACGGCCGGGCGCAGGCTGCCCCGCCGGCGGAAGGAATGCCTCCGCTGGATGCTCAGGTAGCCGTAGCTGCCGACGGCGCGGGTGGCCGTCCAGGCCTCGGTGATGCACGTGGGCCCGCCGAGGGTCGCGTAGCAGGTGTCCTGCAGGGTCCGCACGTTCACGGACTGGCGGCTGATGTACCCGAGGGCCACGTCCCAGCGGTCGGAGGCGCGGGCGAGCTCGACCGCACTGCCGTCACTCCGCGTGGGGCCGGCCGCCAGCTGCCAGGTGGCCGCGACCGCGGGCGCGCGGGGCAACCCGGCAAGCAGCACGACGAGGAGCAGGGCGGGACGCATGCAGGGTGGACCCTGTCTGGTTCTTGGGCCCAGTATCGGCGCTCCCCGGCCCGGCGGGGCGCCAATGGCACATAACGGGCGGGGGTGACGCTACTCCCGCTGCTCGCCGTCCCACTGGAAGGTCTGGCCGCTCTGGTCCATGGTCAGCCGCTCGATGACGCCGATCATGCCGCGGATGCTGTCCTCGATGGGCACCGTCTCCTGCCCCGGCCCGGCCGGTTCGCCGTGGGTGAGTACACGCCCGGGGCTCAGTGTCACCACCTTGATGCCCTGGTTCTTCCAGCGCAGGGCCATCTCCTGCTGGATCGCGTCGAGGGCTGCCTTGCTGGTCTTGTAGAGCGTGAACCCGGGCACGGGGATGCCGCGCTTGCCCTTGCCGGTGGTGAGGGCCGCCATGACCTTCTTCTGGCCTGCCTTGACGTTGGGGTAGAAGGCCTCGGCGACCTTCAGGGGCCCCATCGCGTTGGTGCGGTAGAAGCGGTCGAACTCGGCGTAGTCGATCGTGCCGACCATCTGCCCCTTGTCGGGCCCGCGCATCAGCCCGGCATTGTTGACCAGCACGTCGATGGGCTGGCCCGAGTATTTCTGCGCGAGGGCGTCGATGCCCGCGTGGTCCAGGAGGTCGAGCTTCTCGACGATGATGTCCGGGTCCTTGGCGGCCAGGGCGCGGAGTTCGGTGGCCTCGCCCGGATCCCGGGCGGTGGCCAGTACCCGCCAGCCGAGCGCCGCGTACTGGCGGACGAACTCGAGGCCGATGCCCCGGTTGGCGCCGGTGATGAGCACGGTGTGCTCCGGGGCCGCAGCCTTCGCCGGGCCCGCCAGGGCGAGCAGTGCGGCAGCCAGCAGCAGGCCGCGCCGGTTGGTGTGTGGACTCATGCGGGCTTCTCCAGCCAGGGTCGGGTAAGGTCTTCGGAAACTGCCCAGAGGCGGGCGGCAAGTTCGTCGTTCTCCATGTTGCCGCCGGGCAGGAAGGGGTTGCAGTCCTTGAAGAAGTGTCCACTGGTCGTCGCCAGGCCGGGCCAGGTCGCGAGGTACACCTGCGTGGCCGCGCCGGCTTCGACACTCTTCATGAACGTCCAGCCGATGAGCTTGGCCGTGACGATCTGGTACCAGGGGAGGTAGCGGCCCAGGTTCGTCATGATGACGCCCGGCTGCAGGGCATTCGCCGTGACGCCAGTCCCGGCAGTCCGCCGGGCGAGTTCCCGCACGAACAGGTAATTGGCGAGCTTCGACTGGCCGTAGGCCTTGCGGGGCTCGTAGTCCCGCTCGCCGGACAGGTTGTCGAACTCGATGCCTGCCGCGGGCGCCTGCTTGTAGGCTCCGCTGGAGACCACGACCACCCGCCCCTGGGGCGCGGCCGCCAGCTGGGGCAGCAACCTGCGGGTGAGCAGGAAATGCCCCAGGTGGTTGGTGACGAAGTGGCGCTCGATGCCGTTGACCTGCTCGGCTGTCGGCACCTCCATGACGCCCGCGTTGCACAGGAGTGCGTCGAGGGGCACCCCGAGTGCAGACACGGTGCCGGCGCACGCCACCACCGAGTCGAAGTCGGTGAGCTCCAGGGCCACGGGCGTCGTGCGCCCCGTGACGCTGGCGCAGGCGGCGGCAGCCTTCTCGAGCGTGCGCGCGGTCCCGATCACGTGGGCCCCCCGCAGGGCGAGGACCCGCATGCTCTCGTATCCCAGGCCGGAGTTGGCCCCGGTCACCAGCACGGTCCGGCCCGCGAGATCCATCCCCGCCGTGACCTCCTCGGCGGTGGAGTCGCCATCGAAGGGTCCCAGCGGGACGCCGGCGGGACGGGCTACCTCGGCCTGGCCGCAGCCAGCCGTGGTGCCGGCCACGAGGGCGGCCGAGCCGCCGAGCAGGAGTTCGCGACGGTTCATGCCAGCAGGTAGGGGCGGGTGAGGTCCTCGGACACCTGCCACAGCTGCGCGGCGAGTGCGTCGTCCTCCATCCGTCCCCCCGGCACCTCCGGGTTGCAGTCCGCGAAATAGTGACCGCTCACCGTGGCGAGGGCGGGCGCCGTGGCGACGTAGCACGTGGTGGCCGTGCCCGCCTCGACGCTCTTCATGAAGGTCCAGCCGATCAGCTTTGCCGCGACCTGCTGCCACTTCGGGAAGCTGCGGCCAAGGTTGGTCATGATCACCCCCGGGTGCACCGAGTTCGCCGTCGTGGTGGTGCCGCCAAGGTTCTTCCCGAGCTGGCGCACGTAGAGGTGATTCGCCAGTTTCGACTGGCCATACATCTTGTTCGGGTCATAGTCGCGCTCGCCCGACAGGTTGTCGAACTCGATGCCGGCCTCCGGTGCCCACTGGTAGCCGCTGCTCGTCAGCACCACGACCCGTCCCTGGGGCGCGGCCTGGACCGCGGGCAGCAGCCGGTTGCCGACGATGAAGTGCCCGAGGTGGTTGGTGACGAACTGCTTCTCGAGCCCGTAGACCTGCTCGAGTTCCGGCAGCGCCATGATGCCGGCGTTCAGGATCAGCATGTCGAGGGGGATACCGAGGGCGCGCACCGCATCGGTTCCCTGCACGATGGAGGGGAAGTCGGTGAGCTCGATGGCAACCGGCGTGGTGCGGCCGTCGATGGTGGCGCAGGCCTGCTCGGCCTTCTCGAGGGTCCGGGCCGCGCCGATCACATGGGCACCCCGCAGGGCGAGGACGCGCATCGTCTCGTAACCGAGGCCGGAGTTGGCGCCGGTGACCAGCGCTGTCTTGCCGCGGAGGTCCATGCCCTCCACGACCTGCTCGGCCGTCGACTCGGCGCCGAAGGGCCCGAGGGGCACGCCCGCGGGTCGCACGATGGGCTGCTCCTCGCCACCGCTGCAGGCGGCGAGGACGCCCGTCGCGGCGAGGGCCGTGCCGCCGGCCACCAGCTGGCGCCGGGTCAATCCGTTCTGGTGGGTTGTCGTGCTCATCCCGGGTACTCCGCGATGCCGGACAGGGATTCCTTCTGTCCGACGTTGTTGCGGGCGACGATCGCGCCATCTGCCAGGCGGACCTTGACGATGTCGCCGGTGAAGAAGTTGCCGATGATGACGTGGCCGCCGTCCGCGGACGAGTTCACGGCGGCCCAGCCCATGCCCTCGAGCGGGTAGTTGCGCAGCACGGCGCCGGTCTTCGGGTCCATCACGAGGAAGCCCTTGCCGGTACTGATGAGCAGCCGGCCATCGGGGAGGGGGTTCATCACCAGCACCATGGGCACGTCCGGGTTGCCGGTGAAGTCCGCGAGATCCGGCAGCTGCCGCCGGTTGGCGAGGTCATACTGCATGACCTTCTTGCCGGTCTCGGAGACGAAGATCATGCGCCGGTCGTCGTCCGCGAGCACGGTGCTCGTGACGGCCAGGAAGCCGAACAGTCCCCCGTTTGCTGCCGTGGCGTACTCCTCGAGCAGGCGCCCGTCCGGCGCATGGCGGAACACGTGGCCATCGCCGATCACGTCCCGGCCAGGCAGGAGCGGAAACTTCGTCGTCACCGAGGGGTGCCCCGTCACC
>CALGMY010000158.1 GCA_937958785.1 uncultured Gammaproteobacteria bacterium
GCCCACGACGCCCATGAAGAGCGCGAGGCCGACGACGCCCGCGAGGAACCAGGTGACCAGGGCCGCGATGCCGCCCGTGGCCAGCGCCCCCGGCAGCGCACCGAGCAGGCGCCGGAGCAGGCCGCCGAGGACCAGCGCGAGGATGAAGATCAGGGGGAACAGTTCGGCGAGCGGGTCAGGCGCCGCGGCCGCCGGCGGCGGCAACGGTTCGCCGTCGATGAGGGCGATCACCCGGTCGACGCCCGCGTCGATGCCCCCCGCGTAGTCGCCGGCCCGGAAGCGGGGCAGGATGTACTCGTCGATCACCCGGTTGGCGGTCGCGTCCGGGATGGCGCCTTCGAGGCCGTAGCCCACCTCGAGCCGGACCGCCCGGTCGTCGATGGCCACCAGCAGCAGGACGCCGTCGTCCACGTCCCCACGGCCCAGCTGCCAGGCATCCACGACCCGGATCGCGTAGGCCTCGATGGCCTCCGGCGCCGTCGTGGCCACCAGCAATACCGCCACCTGGCTGCCCTTGCGGGCCTCGAGCGCCGCGAGGCGGGCCTCGAGGTCCGCCCGGCCCCCGTCGGTCAGGGTGCCGGTGGTGTCCACCACGGGGCCCGTGAGCGGGGGAAGCGGCCGCAGCGCCTGGGCCGCGCCGCCGCCGGCCGTGAGGAGCAGGGCCGCCGCCAGGGGCAGCCAGGCCAGGCGCCGGTACACGTCAGCCCTGGCTGCCGAACTTCACTTCCGGCGGCTTGCTGAGTTCGGCCTCGTTCTCGACCGTGAACGTCGGCTTCGGCTGGTACCCGAACACCATGGCCGTCAGGTTGTTGGGGAAGGTGCGCACCAGGGTGTTGTACTCCCGGGTGGCCTCGATGAAGCGGTTGCGGGCCACGGTGATCCGGTTCTCGGTGCCCTCGAGCTGGGCCTGCAGGTCCCGGAAGTTCTGGTCGGACTTGAGTTCCGGGTAGCGCTCGACGACCACCAGCAGCCGGGACAAGGCACTGCTGAGCTCGCCCTGGGCGGCCTGGAAATTCTGGAACGCGGCAGGATCCCCGAGGGTCTCCGGCGAGGCCTGCACGGCACCGACGCGGGCGCGGGCCTCGGTCACCTGGATCAGCACGTCCCGCTCCTGCTGCGCGAAGCCCTCGACGGTGCGCACCAGGTTGGGGATGAGGTCGGCGCGGCGCTGGTACTGGTTCAGCACCTCGGCCCAGGCCGCCTTGACGGCCTCATCGCCGCCCTGCATGGCGTTGTAGCCACAGCCGGACAGCAGCAGCGTGGCGAGCAGGAAGAGGGGCGCCAGGCGGCGCGACGAACGGGGGGTCGGCATGACGGGCATCCTCGCTTCAAGGGGGTGACGACGGACCGCTTGGCGAGTATAGGCCGTGACCCGCTAAGCTGCGCGGCGTGAACACCACCCCCGGCACGGCGGCGAACCCCCGACCCATGCTCGCCCTCGTGGGGGGCGCCATCGCCATCGGGCTCGCCCCGATCCTGGTGCGCTGGAGCGAGGTCGGGCCCAACGCCACCGCCTTCTGGCGTCTCCTCCTCGCGGTGCCGGCCCTCTGGCTGCTGGCCCGGGCCGCCGGCGCCCGTGTCCTGCCCCGCCGCGACGGGGGCGTGCTGGCCTTCGCCGGGCTCTGCTTCGCGCTGGACCTCTGCTTCTGGCATGCCTCCATCGCCCTCACCACCGTGGCGAACGCCACGCTGCTCGCGAACCTCACCCCGGTGATCGTGGTGCTCTGGTGCTGGCTGGCCCGGCGCCAGCGACCGACGGGCAGCTTCGCGGCCGGCGCCCTCCTCGCCCTGGCCGGCGCGGCCGGCCTCTCGCTGGCCGGGCAATCCCTGGAGGGCAGCGACCTGCTGGGCGATGTCTATGGGGTGCTGACCGCCTGCGCCTACGCCGGCTACCTGCTCGCCGTCGAGCGCGCCCGCGGGTCGGCGGCAGGCCTCACGGTGATGCTCGCGAGCACGACGGTCGCCGCGCTGATCACCGGCGGCGTGGCCCTCGCCACCGGCGAGGTGTTCTGGCCGGGCTCCGGCCGCGGGTGGCTGGTGCTCGCCGGCCTCGCCCTGCTGGTCCACGTGGTCGGCCAGGGGGGCATCGTCTGGGCCGTGGGCCAGCTGCCGGCGGCCCTGTCGTCGGTGGTGATCCTGATCCAGCCGGTGGTCGCGGCAGTCCTCGGCTGGTGGTGGCTCGGCGAGCGCCTGGGGCCGCTGGCGATCCTGTCGGGCGGCCTCGTGCTCGCGGGTGTGCTGCTCGCCCGGCGCCGGTAGAATCCGGCCATGCTGAAGGGCTTCCACCATGCCGCCATCTCGACACCCGACCTGGACCGGTCGGTGCGCTTCTACCGGGAGCTGTTCGGTTGCACGGTCGTGCGGGAGTTCGGCTGGCCGGCGGGCATCCCGGAGGCCGATGCCCTCACGGGCCTCAAGGATTCCGCCGCCCGCGCCGTGATGCTGAAGCTCGGCGACAGTTACCTCGAGATCTTCGAGTTCAGCTCACCCGCGCCGAAGCCCGGCGACCCCAACCGGCCGGCCTGCGACCACGGCATCACCCACCTCTGCCTCGAAGTGCGGGATAGCCAGGCCGAGTACGCCCGGCTGAAGGCCGCCGGCATGCGCTTCCACGCCCCGCCCCAGGCCCAGGACGGCGGCTTCGTCACCTACGGCCGGGACCCGGACGGGAACATCGTGGAGCTGCTGGAATTTGCCCCGTAGGAGGGGCTTCAGCCGCGACCGGCTCCAGACTTCCCTTGGTCGCTAGATGAACACGCTCCCGTCGGGAAGTCCCGGCCCCGCCGCATGTCGCCGAAGAACGCCCGCGGATAGCTTCGGGCGCAGGTCGTCGTGGTACAGGCCCCGGCGCCGGTGATGTTGGCGAAATTCGCCTGGCCCACGGCCTGGAACGTGGTCAGGGGATCCTGCAGCCACCGGGTCACCATCGACGGCGCATCCTCGTCGGTGAGGTTCCGCCCGTAGATCGAGATGGTCACGTTGGTGCCCGTGTCGATGCCGAGGCGGGCATTCAGGATGGTCGCCTCCGGGACGAACGCCAGGTTGTGGACCTGCACGGGCTTCTTGTCCTCGTAGCTGACGTCGGCGGTGGCGAAGAACTCCATGGCGTCGAACACGGCGGTGCGGAAATCGGCGTAGGCACTGAACTGGTTCTTGGAGCTCAGGGGGAAGGCGTTGCCCTTGATGGAGCCGTCGCCCTCACCGTTGGGGTCGAACCCCGTGCAATTGGCCGCATCGTTCAGGATGCCGCCGCCGGAGGTCAGGGTCCACTGGAACTCATCGCAGCCCTCGGTGAATTCCGTGTCGGCCAGCGCGTAGGTCGCGCCGACGGTGATGGCATCCGTGAGGTAAAGGGTGGCCTCCACCTCGGCACCCGTGACCTCGCCCGAGCCCTGGTTGGTGACGATGGACGTCAGGGTCCCGGCTGCACCGGTGGCCAGGGGCGTGGTGAGCTGGATGTCCGACACGTCGATGTAGAACACGGAGGTGTTCAGGGTCATGCGCCCGTCGAACAGGGTGGCCTTCAGGCCGAGCTCGTAGTTGTCGGATTCCTCCTGGTCGTAGGTGGGAGCCGGCGGGACCGCCGTGGCCCCCGGCCGGCCATTGAGGCCGCCGGGCTTGAAGCCCTTGGCGTAGATGGCGTAGACGAGCAGGTCATCGGTGGCGCGCCAGTCGAGGGTCACCCGGGGCGCGAACTCGCTGAAGTCGATGGAGTCGTCGAATTCGTTGGTTGGCGTCGGATCGACCGTCGTGCGCCGCTGGAACAGGGACTTCTCCTCGTCGAAGTAGCGCCCCTCGACGCCGAGGGTCACGTTCTCCAGGATGTCGTACTCCAGTTGCGCGACCACCGCCCAGTTCTTGGTGGTCTCCCGCTCGTTCACGTCGCCGCCGTCCAGATCGGTGAACGTGATGTCACTGCCGTCGATTTCCTGGTCGAAGTAGTAGGTGCCGATGAGGCCCCGGAGCCGGTTCTGGACGGGGGATTCCAGGCGCAGCTCCACCGAATAGTCGGACACGTCATCGCGCTCGGACGCACACAGGCCGCACTCGCCACCTGCGGTCGAGATGTAGTTGACGGACGTATGGTCGCTGTCGGAGCCGGTCTTGCGGTCGTCGTCCCGGTAGGCGCCCGCGGCCACGGCCGTCCAGCCACTGCCCTGGATGTCCCACTCGGTCTGCAGGCTCAGGTAGAAGAGGTCGCGCTCGACGCCGGAGAAGGCCACGCCCTGGGCCGGGTTGTAGGGGTCCACGGGAGGGCCAAAGCCGGGGAAGGGCACGTCCAGCACGCCCGAGGCGTCCGGGCGCGGCCCGGTCGCCCCGCCCA
>CALGMY010000159.1 GCA_937958785.1 uncultured Gammaproteobacteria bacterium
CGGATGCCAACGGCTGCCGTCTCTCCCTCGCCTTCCCGGATCCGGAGCACCAGCCCCATCCGGCGGGCATCGAGGCGACGCTGGCCGGGCTCGTCACGCTGGCGGGACTCGCGGCCGGGCGGCCGGTGCAGCCCCGGGCGGCCAGCTTCGGGCACGCCTGCGCCGGGTCGCCGGCGGCCTATGCCACGGCGTTCGGCATCCCGGTGCAGTTCAGCGCTGCCGCCCACGCCCTCGTGTTCGACGCCGGGGAGGCCGCCCGGTCCCTGCCCACCGACAATCCGGACGTGGTTGCCGCGGTCGATGCGGTGGCAAGCCGTTACGTCGAGCGGCTGCAAACGCCACCGGTGGCCGCGAGCGTGCGCGAGCTGCTGCGGGAACTGCTGCCCACCGGCCGTGCGGGCCAGGACGCCGTCGCCAGCCGGCTCAACTGCAGCCCGAGCACGCTGCGGCGGCAACTGCAGGCAGAGGGGTTGTCCTACCGGGAGGTGCTCGATGAAACGCGACGGGAACTCGCCGCGGCCTACCTCCGTGACCCGCGCTTCAGCCGGGCGGAAGTCGCCTTCCTGCTCGGCTTCTCGGACCAGAGCAATCTTTCCCGGGCGATGCGCCGGTGGAAGCAGCGTGGCCCGTCGGGCGAGCCCGGCGATCAGGCCCAGTAGAACGCCAGCACCACCAGCCAGAAGGCCAGGCAGGCCGCGCCGCACAGGAAGATGCCGGCGATGGGTTCCAGGTCGCGCATGGTGAACCGCATCCTAGCCAGCCGACGCGCGTGCGCCTGTCCCTTCCGCTCGACTTGCGGGCTTTTTCCGTCAGCCCCCCGGCGGCCGCGGCGGCGGCCAGGCCAGTGACCCGTCCCTGACGTGGTAGGTCTTGCCGAGGCAAGCGGGGTTGCCGAGGCAGGCCAGGGTGAGATCCGCCAGGTCGGCGCGGGTCATGGCATTGATCACCGTGTCGTCCTCGGTGAGCACCGCCTTGCCGGTGGCCGGCGTGCCGTCCGGCCAGAGCCGGGTGTTGCGGATGATGGTGAAAGGCACGCCGCTCTCCCGGATGATGTCCTCGCCCGTTCCCTGGTCCTTCAGGCGGTCCAGCAGCCCCGGTACTCTCTCCCAGCCGAGGCCCGGAAACTTCTCCGCGTTCCGGCCGGCGCCGACGGCGCCGTGGTGGACCAGGTGGGTGACACCCGCGGCCTTCGCGGCCGTCGTCAGCGCGGGCAGGAAGGTCGCGTAGAACCGGGGATCGCCGTCCTCGACCCGCACGGCGACGACCACGTAGCCGAAGCGCCGGTCGCGGAACGCCGCGGCCACGTCCGGCGCATTCAGGAGGTCGCCCTCCACGTAGGTCACGGGCAGGTTCGCGAGGCGGGCCCGGTCCGAGCCGGGCCGGGTGAAGACCGTGACCCGGTCGCCCCGGGCGACGAGGCGGCGGGCAATCTCGGCACCGAGCCCGCCCGTTCCCCCGAGCAGGAGGACGTCACGGGGGGCAGCCGGCGGCGGGTCGACGGCGCGGGCGGGACCGCCGGCCAGCATCAGCACGACGACCAGGCAGACGAGGCGGTGGATCCGGTTCATCACGCAAGAATCTCCCCGAGGGTGGCACGGGCGTCGGCGCGGTCGCGCACGACGCGGTAGATGCAGCGCAGGAGCGGCAGGCCGCTGAAGTCGAGCAGGCGATGCTCGCTCATCACGGCCAGGGTGTTCAACGCCTCCCCATCCAGGCCCTTCAGGTCACCCCGGGCCAGGCGCCGGCCCAGCAGGTGGTGACGCGAGTGGTGGCTGGTGACGGTGGCGATGAGGTCGCCGAGTCCCGCGCGGCCCTGCACGGTGCCCGCCTCGCCGCCGAAGCGGCGGACCAGCACGTCCATCTCGGCGAGCGCGGTGGCGGCGAGCCAGCCCCGCACGTTGTCGCCGTGGCCAAGCTCGTCGGCCATCCCGAAGGCCAGCGCATACACGTTCTTCAGCACCACGGCCCAGTTCGTCCCGATGAGGTCCGTCGCCACCGTGAGCTTGAGGCGCGTGCCGGCGAACAGCGCCGTCACCCGCGGGACCACGTCGGCGCCGTGGCCGGCGAGCTGGGCGAAGCCGTAGCCGCCAGCCTGGATCTCCTCGGCGATCATCGGGCCGTGCAGCACGCCGTAGCCGAAACGCTCGCCGAGTGCCGCTTCGAGGATGCGCGCCACCGGCCGTCCCGCCTGGTCGAGCCCCTTCGCGACGCTGAGGCAGATGCAGCCCGGCGCCAGGAGCGGGACCAGCCCGGCCAGCACTTCAGCGTGGGGTGACGTGGGCAGGCAGAAGATCACGACGTCGGCCCGGGGCGCGGCCTCGGGAAGCACCGCCGACCGGAATCCGGCCCGGGGAAACGCGTCCCAGATGGCCAGCGTGCAGCGGTCGCGGAGCAGGCGTTCCATGGCCCGGCCCATCTCGCCGTGCCCGAGGACCAGGACGTTCACCGGCGCGCTCACCAGGTCACCGAATAGATGAGGTCGAGCGCCTGCTCCTGGCCGGAGCTGGCCTCGATGCTGACGCGGCGGCCCAGCTTGTAGGTGGCCTCGACCGTTCCCAGCTTGTCGAAGATGCCGTAGCTGTAGCGGATGAACAGGTTCTTGCCGAGCTGCTCGCCAACCACCACCGCGGTGTCGCCGGACTCGCTGGTGCCGAACGACACCTCGTCCACGCTCAGGGCGGAACCGAGCTGCTGGACCACCGGCAGCGCCTGGGAGAGGCCGAGGCTGATGGCGGAGCTCGCCACCAGGGAGCGGTCGCCGGCACCGGCCGCCGACAGCGGCTTGCCGGTGGTCAGGTAAGACAGCGCGTCCAGCTCGCCCATGGCCGGCTCGGAGAACACCCGGGTCTGGATCCGGGACAGCGTGCCCGACAGCAGCACCCCCACGGTGACCTCGCGGCCCTCGTAGGTCACGTCGCGGCTGGCTTTCACGTCCAGGCCGGGATCCGTGACGACGCCGGAGAAGATCAGCGACCCGCGCTCGATCGAGAGCTCCTGGCCGAAGGCGGTGAACTGCCCGTCCTCGAGGCTTACCACGCCGTCGCCGGTCACCTGGGTGGGGTCCGCCGCGAGGGACTGGGAGAGGCGCAGGCCGCCCGTGAGGCCGGTCTTCAGGCCGAAGCCCTCGAAGCTCACCCGCTCGCCGAGGCGCACGGCAAGGCCGTCCAGCACGAACAGCGGCGGCGACTTCACCTCGTCCTCCACGGTGCGACCGTGGACGATGGTGTCAGGCGAGGGCCGGACCGGGCTCTCCTCGAGCTTCTTCAGCCTGATCTCCGCCCGTGGCACCAGCATGGCACCGCTGACGCGGAACTGGCCGTCCGCGAGCCGGACCCGCACGTCGGGGGACACCTGGACGAAGCCCTCGGGAAGCCTGATCACGTCGAAGACGCGGCCCTTCACGGTCGCCTCGGCCGTGGGCAGCAGCTGGTCGCGCCAGGCCAGTGCGCCGTCGATGGCCACGAAGCCCTTGCCGGAGCGGGCGTTGCCCGCGACGCCCACCTGGCCGTCGGGCAGGCCCGTGAGCCCGAGGTAGATGCGGTCGACGCGGATGCCCGCAACGGGCACGGTCAGCGCGCCCTCGTCCAGTTCGAGCCCGCCCGCAATGTCAGGGCGGCGCGCATCGCCGGACAGGGTTGCGTCGATCGTGACCCGGCCCGCCACGTCGCCCACGTCGACGAAGCGCTCCAGCAGCGGACCCAGCGCCGCAAGGTCCGGCACCCCGCCGGTGATCTCCGCCCGCACCTGCGGGTCCGCGCCCAGGACGCCGGTGACGCGCCCCGAGGCCGCCAGCTTAAGGCCGAACTCGCCGGCGAGGTCCCCGGCGAAGTCGAGGACGCCGTCCGTGAGCTTCGCTTCGACGGCGAAGCGGCTGAGCCCGGTGCGCAGGTCCTCGTCCTCCGGCACGCGCCAGGTGACCGTCGCACCGGCGAGGCTGGCGCTGACCGTCCCCTGCAGCGACTCGGCCCAGCGACGCGGATCACCGCTCGCGACGAGGCTGCCCGTGGCGGCGCCTGCGAGCGCCGCGTCCGGTGGCAGCCAGTAGTTGAAGGCAGCCAGCGGAAGGCCGCGGACTTCGATGCCCGCACTGAACGCCGCCGGCCCGTAGCGGCTGTCTGCGATGCAGACCTCCCCTTCCCCGGTCGCGACCCAGCAATGGGCCGAGACGGCGGACCCGTTGACGGCCACGCGCAGGGTGGCCGGCTCTTGCAGCTGCCACTCCCCGTCCCCGGGCAGGGTCAGCGCGCCGGACTCGAGGGTGCCGGCAAGCACGCCGTCCCGGTAGGTGCCTGCCGCAGTCACCGCAACGCCCACGTCGCCGCCCGCGAGCCGGGCCTCGACCCGGTATCGTTCCGGGGGACCGGCGAGCGCCACGGTGAGGTCACCCAGTGCCCGGCCGGCCCAGGCCACGCCCTCCGCACCCAGGTTCACGTCCAGCTGCCGGCGGGCGCCGACGGACCCGTCCAGCGCCAGCGCCCGGATGCCGAGATCCCCGGTCGCCAGGTTCCGGCCCGTGAGGTCGACGGCCAGCGTCGGCCGGGCCGCACTGCCGCCGAACCGGCCGGACCCCTGCAGCTCTCCGGACGCGCCGGGCCACAGGGTGGCAAGTTCCGGGGCCGACACCCGGAAGCGGCCGGCCACCCGCGGGCCCCAGCTGCCGTCGACCTCGAGCCGGTTCGGGCCCGCCGCGACCCGCAGGCCCGCCACCTCGAGTTGTTCGCCCTGCCGGCGCAGGGTGCCGGCGGCGCGCAGCGGTCGGTCGAGCAGCGTGCCCGTGGCCTCGGCGAGGGCCAGGCTGAAGTCGCCGGACCCCGCCACCTGCACCTCGCCGCGGAAGTCGACCCGGCCCGGGAAGCGCGGGTCGAAGGTACCCGGATCGAGTCCGGTGCCCCGCAGCCTGAGCGTGGCGGTCACCGCCTCGCGCCAGCGCACCTGCCCATTCCCCTCCACCCGGCCGCCGAAGCCCTCCACCCGCAGCCCGGCGACCGACAGCGCGTCGAGGTCGCCGGTGCCGGCCGCGCGCAGGCGGAGCGGCGGCCGGGCGCCGATGCGGAGCCGGGCATCGGTCTCCGCACGGTAGCCATCCGTCCAGCCCCGGAGCCGCAGACGGCCCGTCTCGCTGGTGACGAGGAGGTCGGGATCGATGTCCCCCGGCAACCTGAAGTCGCGCCAGCGGGCCTCGGCGATCACTTCCGGCTCGTCGGCCAGGAGTCGTGCGACGCCGCCCACGCCCACCGGTGCCGGCAGGCGCACCACCTGGGCGAACCGCAATGCCGTGAGGTCCCCGGCCAGGGTCCCGTTGCCGGTGACGCCGGGCTCCGCCAGGCGCCAGTCGACCTCGGCCTCCAGGGGAAAGGGCTCGCCGGTGCCCAACCGGCCGCTGCCACTGACCTGCAGGCCGAAGCCGTCGGCGCGCAGGGTCTCGAAGCGGATCTCGCCGTCCACGAGCCTGCCCGCCAGCAATATCGGGCCGAGCTCGACCTCGTTGCCGGCAGAACCCGCCTCCCCCGCCGTGCGGATGAGGAGGCGCCCGACCTCCAGCGGATCGGCGACGATCACGAACGGCAGCTTGAGGGGTTCCACCGGCGTATCGGGGGCGTCCGGTGGCGCGGGCCCCACGTCGATGAGGACGGCACCGGCCCGGGCGGTGGTCAGGCGCAGGCGGAGCCGCAGCAGGTCGGGCCAGCTCACCGCCAGTTCGGCCGGCTCGATCAGGACGGTGGTGCGCCCGGCGACGAGGCGCAGCCGGTCCACACCAAGCCCCTGCAGCAGCGTGCCCCGCACGCCGGTGACCTCCAGGCGCTCGCCGGCGAGTTCGGAGAGCGTGCCCACGACCCAGGCGCTGCCGGACCGGGTCCCGACGAGGGCAAGGCTCATGGCCGCCAGCACCATCAGCGCCAGGGCCAGCGTCAGCAAGGCGCGCAACGGGTTCACAGGTCCGGTCCCAGCGTGACGTGGATGCGGAAGGAGTCCGGGGCATCGTCCAGCGGGACGCCGACGTCCACGCGGATCGGGCCGAGCGGTGAGTACCAGCGGATGCCGGCGCCGACGCCGGTCTTGAGCGACATGTCCTTGAACGAGTCGAAGGCATTGCCCATGTCGACGAACGCGGCCACCGACCAGTTGCCGAAGACCCGCTGGTCGTACTCCACGCTGAAGGCGAGGATGTCGGCGCCGCCGACGACGTTGCCGGCATCGTCCGTCGGTCCCAGGGACTTGTAGTCGTAGCCGCGCACGCTGTTGTCACCGCCGGCGAAGTAGCGCACGGAGAACGGCAGTTCCTTGAATTCCTCCTTGATGGTCCAGCCGGCCTCTGCGCGGGCCAGCAGGCGGGCGGTCTCGCCCAGCGGCAGGATGATCTTGCCCCCTGACTCGAGCTGGAGGAACGCGGTGTCGGAGCCCAGGATCTCGTCCGTGCCGCTCACGCTGAAGCTCACGCGCTGCGCGCGCCGGGGCCGGCTGGGCACCAGGCGCGGCTGGTTCGACCAGCTGATCCCGGGCAGCACCAGGTTGCTGGTGCCCTCGGGCTCGGTGCCCACCCGGAAGCTCTCCCGCACGTAGTCGACCGACCGGGTCTCCCGCCAGTTTCGCCAGCGTCGCCGGACGTCCTTCACGCCGAGGCGGAACTCCTCGCTGCGGCTGTCCTCGGGGTTGTCGTACTGGTAGCCGGTGTCGAAGCTGCGCCACTCGTCCCGGGGGCTGCCGTGGGGCAGCCGGTAGCTCAGGGTTGCCTCGCCCTTGATCTCCGCGAAGGAACTGTTGAACTCGAGCTGGTGTCCCTTGCGGTTGAGCCGCTGGTGCAGGAAGTCCATGCGGATCTTCGCGCCGGTATCCGTGGCATAGCCCACGCCCGCCTTCCACGTCCGCGGGTCACTCGCCGAGAGCGTGATGGTGATCGGCACGTCCAGGTCTGGCGCGGGCCGCGGGGTCGTGGTGAGCTCGACGTTCTGGAAGTAGCCGCCCGCCAGCAGGTCGGTGTAGAGCTCGTTGAGACGTTCCGCGTCGTAGGGCTCGCCCGGTTCGAAGTCAATGTAGCTCCGGACGAGTTCCGGCCTCAGCACGTCCTGGTCGAAGGTCACGGAACCGAAGCGGTAGCGCTCGCCGGAAACGTATTCCACCGTGATGTCGGCGGCGAGTTCCCCGGGATACACGTCGATGCGGCTGGCCGCGAACCGGCCCTCGAAGTAGCCGCGGCGCTGGGCATTGGCGGCCAGCTCGGCCTTGAACTGGTCGTAGGCGCGCTGGTTCAGCGCCTCGCCCGGCACGAGGTCGTCGGCGGCGGTGAGCGTGGACGTGAGGCCCGGGTCTGCACCGCCCGGCCCCGTCACCCCGAGACGGACCTCCCGCAGCTTCACGCGGGGCCCGCGCTTGATGGTGAAGGTCGCGCGCCAGCAGTCGTCGTCCCGCTCCAGGGACTTGTCGATCTCGGGCGCGTAGTACCCGTACACCTCGAGGGCCTCGCGGATCTGCCGGTCCGCGCGCCGGTAGAGCCGGCGTACCCGCGCGTCGGGTGCCTCGCAGGGCTCGGACCCGAGCGCCACGGTGGCCCTCACCACCCGCTCCGTCGTGCGACTCAGGCCCTCGAACTCCACCGTGCCTTGAGCGGGCGCAGCGAGCAGCAGCAGAGCCGACAGCGCGGCACCAGGCGGGAAGCGTCGCATCAAAGGCCGATCCATGCCCACGGGCGGGCGCGCTATTATCCCGAAATGCGCACCCGGACGCCGGCCCCCCTCGGAATCCTGGCGGTCGCCCTGCTGGTCCTCGCCGCCGGGCGGAGCGGCGCCACGCCGGCCCCGCGCGGAACGCCGGACTACGACCCCGCCCGGGTGGGCTGGTCCGAGGTCCGGCTCGGGGGCAGCAAGCTGTTCATCAGCGCCGACGCCACCCTGAGCCTGCGTCCGGTGGCAGGACCTCACGTGGTCCCGGACCTGCTGGTGGTACCGTCCGCCGACTTCACGCCGCTCCCGCCCGCCGCCGACCTGGTCGAACTGGTCTACCAGGCCCGGGGCGCGGGCCGGGCCTCCCGCCTGACCCTGCTCATGGACCCGCGTACCGGCGCCGCCCTCCAGCGCGTCCAGCACGACCAGCAGGGCAAGCTGCGCCTGCGCACCTACCGCTTCGGCCGGGAAGGCGCCTGGCAGCGGACGCTCCGGCCGGCGACCGGCGCCGAGAAGTCCCTGCCCCCGGCCCGCTGGACGGATGTCGACCAGGGGCTCCGCGCCTATCCCGTCGCCCCGGGGGACGTACCGGTGGTCGAGTCCACCGGACTCCTCTACCTGCTGGCCGCCGCCAGCCTGGACGAACCGGGAGACGCCATCGAGGTGCTGGTCTTCCGGCGTCGCGACACCCAGGTCGTCCGCGCCGAGGTCCTGGCGCCCCGGGAGATCAGCGTCCGCTACGACGAACTCTGGCCCCGGGGCGCGGTGGAGCGGCGCGGCAGGGTCCGGCCGCTGCGCCTGGGACTGACCGCCCTGCCCGTGCCGGGCAGCGACCCGGAAGACACCGTGGAGATCCTCGGCCTCCGGGGCCGGCTGGAGCTGTATCTGGACCCCGTCACCCGCGCCCCCCTGCAGCTGTCGGGCTCGGTGAAGCTGCTGGGCAACGTGACGCTGCGCGCGCAGGCCGTGCGGCCGCGCTGACAGAGTGACAGGCAGCGGCGGCCCACTTAATCTAGGCGCCTGTCCTTCAGCGGCCCGCACGGGGCCGGGAGACCCAGCGTGAATCCTGCATTCCTTCGGCGGCCCGGCGTGGCGATCCTGCTGGCCGTGCTGGCCCTGGCCGGCTGCACATCCGGTCCGTCCATCTACGTCAACACCGATCCGTCCGCGAGCTTCTCCACCTACCGGACCTACAACTTCATGGAGCCGCTCGGCACCGACCGGCCCGGCTACTCGTCCGTGCTCAGCGAATTCCTGCGCATCGCCGCCGCGCGGGAGCTCGAGGCCCGGGGCTACCGGAAGAGCGACAACCCCGACCTCCTGATCAACTTCAACCTGCAAACCCAGGAAAAGGTCCAGAGCAGCACGACGCCCACGGGCCCGGCCTACGGCGGGTACTACGGCTATCGCCGCGGGTACTACGGTGTCTGGGGCGGGTACGAGACCACGGTGACCCAGTACACCGAGGGCACACTCACGGTCGACGTGGTCGATGCGGCCCGCAAGCAGCTGGCCTGGGATGGCACCGCCGTCGGCCGGGTGCGTGAAGCCGACCGGCAGAACCTGCAGCCGGCGGTGGACGCCGTGGTGGCCCAGATCTTCACGAAGTTCCCGTACCAGGCACCGGCCGCACCCTGAAGCGTTGGCAGCAATCTGTGACCTGGATCATCAAGGAGATCCGCCCGCAGGCCGATAAGGAGGCGTAGGCCGGCGGCGCCGGCCGGAGGCGGCCGATGCGGGTCCTGTTCGTAGACGACGAGCCCAACGTGCTGGCGAGCATCCGGCGCCAGCTGCGCAAGACCATCGAGGTCCATACCGCCGAGAGCGGCGACGAGGCGCTGCGCCTCCTGCGGGAACTCGGGCCGGTCCCCCTGGTCGTGTCCGATATGCGGATGCCCGGGATGTCCGGCGCTGAACTGCTGACCCGGGTGCGGGAGCTCTACCCGGACACTGTCCGCATGATCCTGTCGGGACAGGCCGACCTGGAATCCACCATCGCCGCCGTCAACGACGGGCACATCTTCCGGTTCCTGACCAAGCCGTGCAGCGAGGACGCCCTGCGCACGGCCGTGGGCGCGGGGATCGCCCAGTACGAGCTCGTGACCACCCGGAACGAGCTCGTGGAGAAGACCCTGCAGGGCCTCGTGGAGACCCTCAACGACATCCTCGGGCTGACGAACCCCATGGCGCGCCGCCGGACCTCCCGTGTCCGCCAGTACGCGGCCGCGATCGCCGGCGCGCTGCAGTTCCCGATGCCCTGGGACCTGCGGCTCGCCACCCTCCTGTCCCAGCTCGGCTGCATCACGCTGCCCGAGGCGATCCTTGAGAAGCTCTACGCCGGCGATGCGCTTTCCGCCGACGAGCAGGCCATGTATGCGCGCCATCCCCAGGTTGCCGCGGGGCTCATCGGCCGCATCCCCCAGCTGGGTCCGGTGGCCGAGATGATCGGCAGGCAGCAGTCCATCGACTTCGCCAGCCTGCCCGCCGACGTGGGCGCCTGGGACGCGCAGACGACGGCGGGCGTGATCCTGGCCGTGGCCACGACCCTCGATGAACTGCTGGCGACCGGCGACCAGCCGGCCACGGCCCTGCAGCGGCTGGAGCAGCTGCTGCCCGGCATCCCCAAGCCGGTTATGGCCGCGGTCCGGTCGGTGCACCTGCACAGCGCCTACATGGACGTGCGCTTCGTGGGCTTCCACGAGCTGGCGCCGGGCATGGTGCTGGATGAGGACGTCGTCACCGACCGGGGTGACACGCTGATGTTCCGGGGCGAGGAGATCACCCGGACCCTGCTCGAGGAAATCCGCCCCGCCGATCCGGCGGCCGATACCGTGATCAGCCAGAAGCTGCGCGTGCTGATTCCAGCCTGACCTCCTGCCGGAGGGGCAGGCGGATGGTGAAGCAGCTGCCGCGGCCGGGCTCGCTCTCCACCGTGATCGTGCCGCCGTGCTTCTGCACGACGCTGTGGGCGATGGCGAGACCCTGGCCGGTGCCCTGCCCCACTTCCTTGGTGGTGAAGAAAGGATCGAAGACCCGGGCCCGGACCTCGTCCGGCATCCCCGCGCCATTGTCCGTGACGCGGATCTCCACCTCGTCCCCGGCGAGCCGGGTGGCGACGACGATCAGCCCCGGCTGGCGGGGCACCCGGGTCTCGACGGCATGGGCGGCGTTGACGAGCACGTTGACCAGCACCTGGTTGATCCCGCCGGCCTGGCAGGGTACGGGCGGCAGTGCCGCATCGAGCTCGGTGCGGATGTCCGTGATGCCCTGCCACTCGCTGGTCGCCATCCGGACCGCGCTCTCCACCACCCGGTTGAGGTCGGTGGGCGAGAATTCCCGGGCGGGGTGCGTGAGTTCACGCATCGAGCGCACGATCTCCCCCACCCGCTCCACGCCCTCGAGCGACTGGCGAATGGCAACCGGCACCTCCGCCTGCAGGTAGTCCGCCTCGGCCCGTTCCAGCAGTCTGGCGAGGTCTGCGGCGGGCACCGGCCGGTCGCCAGCCCGGCCCACCAGCAGCGCGAGGTCACGGAGAAGGGCCGTGAGGCTCGCGAAGGCCTCCCGGAGGAAGCGGATGTTCCCGCCCACGTACTGGGTCGGCGTGTTGATCTCGTGGGCGACGCCCGCCGCCAGGCGGCCGACGGCCTCGAGGCGCTGTGCCTGGCCGAGCTGCTCCTCGAGCCGGATGCGGTCGGTGACGTCGTGGAGGATGATCACGTAGCTGCTCGGCGTGTCGCCCTCGGTCATCACGGGCGAGACCACCGCGTCTTCCGTGATCACCCGGCCACCGGCGACCTCGGTGGTGACCCGGCCGTGCCAGGTGCGACCGGCCACGACGGTGCGCCACATCGACTGGTAGAGCCCGGGGTCATCCCGGCCGCGGATCACCTCGCCCGGCGGGCGGCCGGTCAGGTCGGCGGCACGGATGCCGCGGCTGCGCTCGTAGGCCGGGTTGACGTAGCGGATCAGCCCGTTCGCGTCGAGGACGGCAATGCACTCGGCGGTGCTCTCGACCACGGCCGAGAGGTTGCGCAACTCGGCCTCGGTGGCCCGCCGGGCCGTGATGTCGCGCATCACGGCGATGAAACTGGTCACGCGTCCCGCGTCGTCCCGGATGGGGGCCACGGTCACGTCCTCCACGCGCGGGTCGCCGGACTTGGTGGCAGTGTGGAGCATCCCGGACCAGGCGCGGCCCTCGTTCACCGTCTGCCAGAGCGCCTGGTAGGTCCCCGCCGGGCTGTGACCCCGGGTCGGGGCGCGCCCGACGACTTCATCGCGGCTGAAACCCGTCTGGCTCTCGTAGCGCGGATTGACGTAGTTGATGCGGCCGTCCGCGTCGAGGATGGCGATGGCATCGCCGGCGTGCTCCACGGCGGCCGCCAGGATCTCCAGCCGCTCCTGGGCCCGCCGCCGGGCCGCCACCAGCCCGTCGAACCCCCGGGCGAGGGTGCCGATCTCGTCGTTGCGGTCCACGCCGGGCGTTGCGCCCAGCACCCCGCCTTCCCGCAGTGCCAGCATGTGCCGGGTCAGCCGGCGCAGGGGCACGGAGACCATCGCGCGCACGAGCACCACCAGCAGCAGCAGCGACACGCCGGCCGTCACCAGGACGGCGGTCATCAGCGCCGCGGCCGTCTCGCGGCCGGTGGAGACGATGGTCCGCGGCATGCGGGTCTCGAGCATGAAGGCGGGCTTCCCGGCGAGGTCGGGGAAGATCTTGAAGTCCGACATCTCGTCGGTACCGGTCACCAGGCGCGAGCCGGCGGGAGAGCCCGCGAGATCCCGGGCGAGGTCATGCATGGCGGGCGACATCCGGTCCGGCCCGCTCCCGTGGGGAATCACGGTCGAGGGCAGCACGCTCACCTCGGAGAAGAGCTCGCTGGCATGGAGGTAACGCCCCATGACCAGCGTACCGGCGGGGTCGCCGCTGCCGTCGGTGCGGGACACCGCCCGCAGCGACAGGACCATGGGTCCCCGCGGCGTGTCCATGAGGCCGGCTATGGTCGTGCGGCTGCCCGGCTCGGGCAGCAGCGTGGCACGGGCCGGGTGGCTGATGGTGCCCGGCGCCGAGGTTCCGGTGAGGAGCGTGACGAGGCCGGTCGCCTCGTCCGGCACGCCCGCGAGGGGCACGCCTGCAGCCCGGACGTCGCCGTAACGCAGGCTGCCGTCGGTCGCCACCAGCAGGATCGCGTCCAGCTCCAGGCGGTCCAGCACCACGTTGCCGAGTTCGGAAGCCTCGAAATCCGGATTGCGGCCCAGCACGTACTCGTAGAGGTCGTCCCACTGGCCCCAGTCGGTCGCGATGGCGCTGAGGTGCTCGACCTCCGTGCCGATGACCCGGTCCAGGATGGCCCGGTTCTGCCGCACGAGGCCAAGCTCGGTCTCGGTGAACCTGTCGAGCACGACCTGGCGCCCGACCCAGCCCAGTGTCCCGGCGGCCACGGCAAACACGGCCAGGAGAACCAGCGTGATGCGCGCAGCCAGGGGTATCTGCCGTAGGGGCTTCATCGGGACTAGATACCCCATCGAGGCCCGGGCAACCGGTGCCCCCGTCACACATGGATTAGGTCAAGCTGGCGAACTGCGACGGTGAGACCGGGGTCACAGCGCCGCGCCGTCCCGTAGAATGCCGCCATGACCCTGCCCGTGGATCTCGCCGGCCTGCGACGCGACTACCGGACCCGGCCGCTGGAGCGCGCCGACCTCGCGGCCGACCCGGTGACCCAGTTCCAGCAGTGGTTCGCCGAGGCGCTCGAGGCCGACGTCCTGGATCCCAACGCGATGGCCGTGGCCACGGTCGGGCCCGACGGCCAGCCGTCCCAGCGCATGGTGCTGCTAAAGCACTTCGATGCCGCGGGCTTCGTCTTCTACACCAACCACGACAGCCGCAAGGCCCGGGAAATCGCCGGCAACGACCGGGTCGCCCTGCTCATCTACTGGGCCGAGCTCAGCCGCCAGGTGCGCGTCACCGGCCGGGCGGCCCGTGTGACGGCGGCGGAGAGCCTGCGCTACTTCCTGTCCCGGCCCCGGGACAGCCAGATCGGCGCGTGGGTCTCCGACCAGAGTCGCGTCATCGAGGGCCGGCAGTTCCTCGAGGGCAAATTCGCCGAGATGAAGGCCCGGTTTTCCGCCGGCGAGGTGCCCCTGCCGTCGTTCTGGGGCGGCTACCGCGTGGCCGTGGACCAGATGGAATTCTGGCAGGCCCGGGAGAACCGGCTGCACGACCGCTTCCTCTACAGCCGCGACGGGTCCGGCTGGAACATCGAAAGGCTGGCTCCCTGATGGCTCCCATCCGCGCTGCGACCATCACCGTCCTTGCCGTCACCGGCGCGATCGCCGCGGGCTGCGCCGCCCGACCCGCCCCGATCGCCGGGCCACCCCTCGCGGAGTTCTGCCTGGAGGCCCAGCGGGTGATCGTCCGGACCGACGTGCGACCGGCGCTGGTTCTGCACAAGGACTTCGACGCCTTCGTGAAATCCAAGGCCGGGATCGAGCCACTCACCATCCAGCAGTACATCTGGTACGAGGACGACGACCCCGCGCGGCCGGTGATGGTTTCCTGCAAGCTGAAGAGCGCCGATCACCTGAACGACGCCCTGGGCGCGGGCACCTCGGGCGGCGATGGCCGCTGCCAGGACATGAACCGGCTCACCTACGACCGGGTCCGGGCCGCGCTCGGGGCGGAGAACGTCGCGACCGTCGCGTTCGATCCCGCCGAGGAGGTGCGCAACGAGGCCAATCCCGGCATGACCGGCCCGGACTGGCTGCGGCCCTACCAGATCACCACGCGCAACGCGTCCGGTACCCTGGAACTGCACAGCAAGGGCTTCCGGGTGGACTGGCTGGACCCGCGGTTTGCGGCGATGCCCGCGCGCTTCCGCGGCGTGCAGTACTGCCACCTGGTGGCGCCGGAATACCTGGCCCGGCTGGTCACCGGCAAGGCCCGGCCCGGGCTCGTCGTGGGCCGGGACGTGGTGGCAGCGGCACCTCCGGACGCGCCGGTGAGTCCGCCCCACGGGGGAAACTGAGACGGTGCGCGACTGCCGGGTCATCATCGCGGGCGCCGGCATCGGCGGGCTGACCCTCGCGCTCGCCCTGCAACGAGCCGGCATCCGGGTGTCGGTGCACGAGCAGGCCCCGGCGCTCGGCGAGGTGGGCGCCGGACTCACCCTGGCCTCGAACGCGACGCGGATCCTCGCGCACCTGGGCGTCGGCCCCGTGCTCGATGACCTCGGCGTGATTCCAGGAAGCGGCGCGGTGAAGCACTACCGCACGGGCCGGACGCTGGTGGACATCCCCCGCGGCCAGCACCAGGTCGAGCGCTACGGCGCCCCCTATTGCCAGATCCACCGGAACGACCTGCACCAGGGGCTGGTGGCGGCCGTGCGGAGCGCCGACCCCGGCTGCCTGCACCTTGGCACCACGCTGGTGGACTTCGGCCAGGACGCGGATGGTGTCACCGTCGCCTTTGCCAACGGCGACACCGTCCGGGGTGACCTGCTGGTGGGCTGCGACGGCATCCGCTCGACGGTCCGGTCACGGCTCTTCGGCACGGAGGACCCGCGTTTCACGGGCTACGTCGCCTGGCGCGGCCTCGTGCCCATGGCACGCCTGTCGGCGTCGCTGGTGGTCCCCGACTCGGCGGTGTGGATCGGCCCGGGGCACTTCCTCACCCGCTACAGGATCCGGCGCGGGGACCTGCTGAACTACATCGCAATTGCCCGCACCAGCAGCTGGGTCGAGGAAGGCTGGTCGGTGCGCTCCACCGTGGACGCCCTCCTTGCCGAATTCCGCGATTTCGAGCCCAGCGCCCGCTCGATCCTCATGGCGACGCCGCCCGACCAGTGCTTCCGCTGGGGGATCTTCGACCGGGACCCGCTGCCGGCCTGGTCACGGGGCCGGGTCACCCTGCTCGGCGACGCCGCCCATCCCACCACGCCGTTCCTCGGCCAGGGCGCCGCCATCGCCATCGAGGATGGGCTGGTGCTCGCCCGCGCCGTTGCGGATGCCGGGTCCGTCGCCGAGGCGCTGGCGCGCTACGAGCGGGCCCGGGTGGCGCGGGCCAACGGCGTGCTGCTGGCGTCCCGGGACAACGGGCTGAACCTGACCACCGCGGACCCGGACCGCTATGACGCCGCGAACCACCGGAACGAGGAGTCCCTCGGCCTCGCCGCCTACGATGCGGTGACCGTGGCCGTGTGAGCACGCCCGCCCCCCTGGCGCCCGGCCCGCTGGATGTCGTCGGCGACGTCCACGGGGAGATCGGGGCGCTGCGGGACTTGCTCCGGCAACTCGGCTACCGGGCCGATGGCAGCCACCCGGGCCACCGCCACCTGGTCTTCGTGGGCGACCTGTGCGACCGGGGCCCCGACAGCCCGGGTGTCATCCGGCTGGTCGCGGACCTCGTGGCGCACGGTCACGCGAGCTGCCTGCTCGGCAACCACGAACTCAACATCCTCCGGGAGGCGCCGAAGCCCGCGAACGGCTGGTTCTTCCCCGCGGACCACGACCGCGCCGCCGGCAGGTTCCTGGCCTGCCGTCCCGCCAGCGTGGAGGAACGGCCCCGCATCCTCGCCTTCTTTGCGACGCTGCCGGTCGCGCTCGAACGGGCGGACCTCCGGGTGGTCCACGCCGCCTGGCACGCACCCTCCCTCGCCGAGCTCGACCGCCTGCTGCCGGCCCGGGACGTCCTCGACGTGTACCGGGACCACGCGCAGGCCTCCGAACGCTGGGCATCCGGCGCGGGCGTGCGGGACCTGGCGGGCGCCGAGTACCGGCAGTGGGGCCGGCACCTCACCGACGAGGCGGTGCGGGTGCCCCTGCTCCGGGGCATCGCCGCCATGGACCAGCAGTTCCAGATGTCGAACCCGGTACGGGTGCCGACCTCGGGCGTCGAGCGCATCGCCGACGAGCCCTTCTACGCCAGCGGCAAGTGGCGGATGGTCGACCGCGTGCCCTGGTGGGACGATTACCGGGACGAGGTGCCGGTGATCTTCGGCCACTACTGGCGCTGGTCCCGGCCGACGGGCGCGGCGCGCTACTCCCGGGGCGAGCGGGACCTCTTCGCGGGCATCGCCCACGACGAATGGCTCGGCCCGCGTCGCAGCGCGTTCTGCGTGGACTACTCCGTGGGCGTGCGGTACCGGGAGCGCGGCCATCCGCTGCCCGGTGGACGCTACGAAGGGCGCCTCGCGGCCGTCCGCTGGCCGGAGCGGGAACTCGTCTACGACGACGGCGAGCGGACCATGCTCAGGGGCTGAGCGCCAGGCCCGGCCCGAGCACCCGGGCGAGGTGCGCGGTGACATCGCCCGCGGGCAGCGGCCGCGGCGTGCCAGCGCGCTGGCGCACACCCCACACCGGCTCCGGGAAATGCGCGTCGTCCGCGAACCGCGGGATCACGTGCCAGTGCAGGTGGGGGACCTGGTTGCCGAAGGCTGCGAGGTTGACCTTCTCCGGCCGGAGCAGCGCGCGCAACGCCTCCTCCACCGTGAGCACGACCCGGAGCAGGTGGTCCCGGTCCGCGGGCCCGAGGTCGGTCATCTCGCGCACGTGGCCCGCCCAGATGACCCGCAGGAAGGCCGGATAGTCCGCGTCGCCGGCGCTGATGACCCGCAACCGCTCGTCCCGCCAGAGCGCGGGACCGTTCCGGCTGCCACAGAGCGGGCAATCCGCAGCCATCGATGGGTTCCCCGGCAGGCAACGACCGGGGGAGTGTAATCAGTCGGCGCGGCTCGCGTCGACGAGGGCCTTGAAGTGCCCGGAGTCCTCGGAGAAGAGCGTCTCGGCGAAGCGCTCGTCCAGGTCCTCGAGGCGCAGCATGCCGGTGGCGCCGGTGTCGGTCTCGTCCATGGGCACGGGCGGCGGCGCGGCCCCGCGTCGCTCCGGTGCAGGCGCCTCGGCCGCGGCCGCCTTCGGCGCCGGCGCGGGCACTGTCGGGGCGCCCGCCAGCAGCCGGCGGGTCGCATCGCTTTCTGGCAGGGGTTCGGCCGGCGGTGGCGGCGGCACCTCCGGCCGGGGCTGGCGCTGGGCAGGCCGGTCCGCCGTCCGCCGGGTGGGGGTGGCGGCGGGCTTCTTCACGAGGTCAGCCACGCCCCTGGCGCCAATCGGCTTCCAGCCGAGCTGCTCGGCGACCTGCCGGATCAGCTCCGCGTCGACCTTGCCGGCCTGGCGGACCTGGGCTTCCCCGAGCGCGGCATCCATCAGGGTGTTCACGAGCCGGGGCACGCCGGCGACATAGAGATACACGGCGGCCGGCGCGTTCACCGCCAGCACCTCCTCCGGGTTCACGCCCGCTTCCGTGAGGCAGTGGCGGA
>CALGMY010000160.1 GCA_937958785.1 uncultured Gammaproteobacteria bacterium
CGCGCATTGTCAGATGGTCTACGCGCTCGCCCTGCTGGTTGTAGCCGAGGCCGGCGCCTGCCCACTGGGTGGGCTGCCAGATCACGGCCGCGCGGAAGTCCTGCAGGCTGCCGTCGTACTCGTCGATGGACAGCGTGAAGTACTGGGCCGACGCGTCGATCCAGAAATTCCGGCCGAGGTGCCACAGGCCCCGCAGGCCGAACACGGGCAAGGGCAGGTCCACGCTGCCTTCCTCACGGACCGTGCCGGAAACGGGCTGTCCGCCATCCAGCGACGCCTCGCCCTCGAGAACGAGTCCGAGGGTCGTATAGTGCAAGCCCGCCGTCACGGCGAGTTCGTAGTCCTGCCGGCGCAGGAACGCGTATTCGTAGGCCAGTTCGTAGACGTCGAAGTCGAACTCCGCCGAAATCTCGGCGTCGACCGGGTATGTCACATCGCCCCAGACGATCTCCTCATCGAGGGTGCGGGAGCGGTCGGTCGAGTTGTTGAACCAGAGCGCCCGCAATTTGTGCCGGTCGGCGATGCGCCAGTAGGCGTCGATGCGGAAGCGGGTCTCGTCCCCGTCGTCACCGAGGTCCCGCTCCCAGTCGATTGCCGAGCCTTCCCCGGAGTCCCCGTTGAGCTGGACGTCGGTGTCGGTCTCCAGCACGAAGGTACCGGCAGCGACCTGGAACCGGTTGGAGAGCAGGTTGGCCCCGTCGTCCGCCCGGGCAGGCATGGTCCCCAGAAGGAGGGCCAGCGCAGACGCTGCCGGCAGGAGCCGCGAGGAGCCGGGCGGGAAATGCTTGAGCACGGTCTGATCCTCTGCAGCAGGGTTCATGCTGCATGCTAGCGGCAAGGGGCCTGCCAGGGCTAGGGGCGGGGCGCCAGCACCCCCGGGTTCATCAGGCCCTCCGGGTCCAGTTCCGCCTTCAGGGCATCCAGCAGGCGCCGGGTCCCGGGCGCCAGGTTTTCGTAGTAGCGATAGGTCCGGCCGAGCTGGTTCGAGGCGACGCCGAGCTCATCGTAGAGATCGAGGGTGCGCTCGCGCAGTTCCGCCACCAGGTCCGAGCCGGCGGGGTTCGGCGTGTCCGGCGGCAGTTTCGCGAGGAACGCGGGGTCAGCGGTCGCCCGGTGCAGCGGGAGCCAGCGGTCCGGCCAGTGGTAGACCACCTCGAAGCTGAAGGCATGGGTGTTCATCGCCGTGAAGAGCGTCGAGTAGGTGACCCGGGCGGCCGCCATGCGCTCCCGGTAGCTGCCGATCAGTTCGTCGAAGCGCGTGATGATCCGCGCCGCGTCCCCGTGGCGCACCTTGGCATTCAGTGCCATCCAGCGCTCACCCCGGGGCCCCACGACGCCATTCAGGTTGTCGAAGGGCTGGGCCCGCACGCCCATCGGGATGGAGTTGGGGATTTCCCGGCCACCGTGGCGGGCGAGCAGCTCCCGGCACTGGTCGAGGTCCGCGGCGAGGGCGGGTGGGGTCCGCGCGGCGCACACGAGGTGCAGCGAGTACCAGCCCGCAGGGACCAGGCGCTTGCCGGCGAGGACCACGCGGGCACCGGCCCTGAGGCCGGCCAGCAGGCCACCCTGGCCCGTGACGATGCCCCGGAGCCGCCGGAGGTCGCTGGCGAGGGTGCTTGCCGCCATCCCCCGGGCCGTGGTGGCGGGATCGAAGACGTAGGCCTCCTCGGTGGCCCCACTGCGGCCGATGGCGGAGACCGCCGCCGCCGCGCTGCCGGCCCCGGGGAAGGCCCAGGAGAGGTAGCCGGTGTGGGCCGGCCGCTCGATCAGCCGGAAGGTGGCCTCGGTCTTGATGCCGAGCGCGCCGCCATCGTGCAGGAAGAGGCCCGTGAGATCCGGCCCATGGGTCCGGTAGAAGGGCTTGCCGTTGCGGAGGGCCGCCTGGCCCGTGCGCAGGAGGCGGCCGTCGGCGGTCACCACCTCGAGGTCCAGCACGTTGTCCGCGGCCGCGCCGTAACGCGCGGTGCCATAGAAGAGGGCGCCACCCGACAGGCCGCCGCCCACCGTCGCGGCCCGGCCCGAGAAGGTGCCGAAGTAGGGCAGGCGGAGCCCGCGGGGGGCGAGGGCCTGGTCGATGGCCTCCCACGTGGTGCCGATGCGCACGGTCAGCGTCATGCCCCCGGCGTCAAGCTCGACGATGCCGGCGAGGTCCCGGGTGTCGACGATGATGCACCGGTCCGTGTCCGGCACGTAGCCCCGGGTGTAGGAGAGACCGCCGCCGCGCGGGATCACCCCGTAGCCGGCCGAGGTGGCCACCTGCACGGCCGCGGCCAGGGACGCGGCGTCGGCAGGCCGGATCGCGGCGGCGCAGACCGCCCCCTCGGCGTAGAGGTCGG
>CALGMY010000161.1 GCA_937958785.1 uncultured Gammaproteobacteria bacterium
GCCGCCGACGACCCGGCCCTGCGGGGCTACGTGATCACGGCCCGCAATATCAGCGAACGCAAGATCGCCGAGCAGCGCATCCGCTATCTCGCCCGGATCGACTCCCTCACCAAGGTGCCGAACCGCATGCAGTTCCAGCACCTGCTCCAGCGGGCCATCGCCCGGGCGCGCCGGGGCGACCACCGGCTGGCGCTGATCTACCTGGACGTGGACAAGTTCAAGGAGATCAACGACACCTTCGGCCACACCGCCGGCGACCTGTGCCTCGAGACGATGACGGACCGGCTGCGCAGCATCCTGCCGGACTCCTCGGTGATCGGGCGACTCGCTGGCGATGAATTCGGCGTGATCCTCGACAACCTGGATCCCTCCCGCAACCTGCGGGCCGAGGTGGTCGCCACCACCCGCCTGCTGCAGGAAACGATCACCGAGCCCCTGCACTTCCAGGGCCACCAGCTCTACGTGAGCACCAGCGCGGGCATTGCGCTCTATCCCTCCGATGGCAACAACGTCATCGACCTGATCCGCAATGCGGACGCAGCGCTGTACCGGGCCAAGCGCCAGGGGGGTGGCGCGCTCGAGGTTTACCACGCCGACATGAACGCGGCGGCCGTCGAGCGCCTGATGCTGAAGAGCCGGCTGCGCAAGGCCTTCGAGAAGAACGAGCTGCGCGTCCACTACCAGCCGAAGGTGAACCTGCGGGACGGGACGATCGCCGGCGCGGAGGCGCTGGTCCGCTGGGAGCTGACGGACCGGGGCATCGTGCTGCCGTCGGAGTTCATCCCCCTCGCGGAGGAGAGCAACCTCATCCTGCAGATCGGCGAGTGGGTCCTCGACCGGGTCTGTGCCGACTTCCAGAGCTGGGCCCTGCGCCCCGACAACCCCGGCCGGGTGTCGGTGAACCTGTCGCTGCGCCAGCTGAAGCAGCGCGACTTCCTGAACCGGGTGCAGGCGGTCTACGCGCGCCACCAGGTGCCACCCACCGCCCTGGAGCTCGAGATCACCGAGACGACGCTGATGGAGGACCCGAAGCGCACCCTGCACCTCCTGAAGGAACTGCATGGCCTCGGCCTGCGCCTCGCCATCGACGACTTCGGCACGGGGTACTCGTCGCTGTCGGCCCTGCAGCAGTTCCCGATCAGCACGCTGAAGATCGACCAGTCGTTCGTGCAGAACGCCACGAAGGACCACGACCAGGCGACGATCGTCGCGCTCATCATCGAGATGGGTCACAGCCTCAAGCTGGAGGTCGTGGCCGAGGGCGTCGAATCCGAGGAGCAGCTGCGCTTCCTGCGGGCGCTCAACTGCGACTATGCCCAGGGGCTGCTGTTCGGCCGGGCCATGGCCGCCGACGACTTCCGGGACCTGGTGCTGGACCAGCGGGGTGGCCCGGGGCGGTACCGGCCCCTCTTCGCCCGGGGCTGAAGCCTGCGGCATAATCCGCGGACGTCTTCCCCGCCGGAGCCCCGCCATGCGCCATCGCATCACGCTCGCCGCCCTGGTCCTTGCCTGCAGTCTCGCGCCCCAGGCGGAGGCGGCCTGTGAATACCCGGGTGACGTCAAACTGCCCGACGGCGCGACCGCCACCGAAGCCGACATGACCGCCGCCAGCGCGGCAGTCAGGCAGTACGTCGCCGCGATCGAGGCCTATGCCAACTGCCTGGACACGGAGTTCGCCGCCCTCCCGGCGGAGCAGCAGACCCCGGACGCCAAGGCCATGGTCAACAAGCGCTACAACGCCGCCGAGGATGCCAAGGTGGCCACGGCCAATGCCTTCAACGAGCAACTGCGGGCGTTCAAGGCGAAGAACCCCTGAATTACCCGTAGGAGCGCCGACCGGCGCGAATCCGCCCGGGATCGCGGCTGAAGCCGCTCCTACGGGCTAATGCCGGCTGGCTTGCGCCGGACCCCCGGTTTAGAATCCGCGGCCCCAACCGAGGACCGCCCATGACCAAAGCTGCCCGAGTCACCATCACCGGCGCCGCCGGCCAGATCGGCTATCAGCTCGCCTTCCGGATCGCCTCCGGCCAGCTGCTGGGGCCGAACCAGCCCGTCATCCTGCAGCTCCTCGAGATCACCCCGGCCCTCGGCGCCCTGAACGGCGTGGCCATGGAACTGGACGACTGCGCCTTCCCGACCCTGCAGGGCGTGGTGGCCACCGACCAGGCGGACGTCGCCTTCCGGGACACGGACTACGCCCTCCTCGTCGGCGCAAAGCCCCGGGGTCCCGGCATGGAGCGGGGCGACCTCCTGCGCGACAACGCCAAGATCTTCTCGGTCCAGGGCAAGGCCCTCGACCAGCACGCCAGCCGCCAGGTCAAGGTGCTCGTGGTCGGCAACCCGGCGAATACCAATGCCCTGATCGCCCAGGCCAATGCCCCGAGCCTGAATCCCGCGAACTTCACGGCCATGACCCGCCTGGACCACAATCGGGCCCTCGCCCAGCTGGCTGCCAAGACCGGCACCCATGTGAGCCAGATCAGCCGCATGATCATCTGGGGCAATCACTCGGCGACCCAGTACCCGGACATCAGCCATGCGCTGGTCAACGAGCGCCGCGCCAGCGAGCTCGTCGACCAGCAGTGGCTCACCGGCGACTTCATTCCCACCGTGCAGCAGCGCGGCGCGGCCATCATCAAGGCCCGGGGACTGTCCAGCGCCGCGTCGGCGGCCTCGGCGGCCATCGACCACATCCGGGACTGGGCCCTCGGGACCCCCGGGGACGACTGGGTCAGCATGGCCGTGCCGTCCGACGGCAGCTACGGCATCAAGGAAGGGGTCATCTATTCCTTCCCGGTGCGCTGCACGAAGGGCAAGTACGAGATCGTCGAGGGCCTCGCCATCAGCGATTTCAGCCGGGAGCGGATGCAGGCGACCGACGATGAGCTCCGCCAGGAGCGCGACGCCATCGCCGCGTTGCTGTAAAACCACACTTTGGCCCGTGGGAGCGCCCAAAGGCGCTCCTACCGGCTATAGTCAGGGGCCATCCGCAGGGATCTGGCCATGGCTGACGTCCTGATCTGGTTGCTCTGGACCGCCGGACTCGCGGCGGTCGTCATCACCGTCGCCTACCGGCGGGTGGACCTGCCCACGTCCACCCTGGTCCTATTCTTCGCCCTGGCGGTGTACTCCCTGTTCGGCACCGGCTGGCTCGCCTGGAAACTGTTGCTCTGGGTGCTGCTGGCGGGGCTGGTCGTGCTGAACTCCACGGGGTTCCGGCGGGAGCGCATCACGCTGCCGCTCCTGCGCTTCTACCGCACCGTCGTGCCGACCCTCTCCGACACGGAGCGGGAGGCCCTCGAGGCGGGCACGGTCGGCTGGGACGGGGAGCTGTTCACCGGCCTGCCGGACTGGGGCAAGCTCATGGCCCTGCCGGCGCCGGCACTCTCCGCCGAGGAACAGGCCTTCCTGGACGGCCCCACGGAAGAGCTGTGTCGGATGGTGGACGACTGGCAGATCACCCACGAACTGGCCGACATGCCGCCGGCGGTCTGGGCGTTCATCCGGCAACACCGCTTCTTCGCGATGATCATCCCGAAGCGGTACGGGGGACTCGAGTTCTCACCCGTGGGTGTCGCGGCGGTTCTGGCCAAGCTCTCGAGCCGGAGCGCCGTGGTGGCCTCGACGGTGGGCGTCCCCAACTCGCTGGGACCGGCCGAGCTGCTGCTCCATTACGGCACCGAGGAACAGCGCGAACGCTACCTGCCCCGCCTGGCCGCGGGTGACGAGATTCCCTGCTTCGCGCTGACCGGCCCGCGCGTGGGTTCCGACGCGGCGTCCATCCCGGACACGGGCGTCGTCTGCAAGGGCCTGTGGCAGGGCCAGGAAATCGTCGGCATCCGCCTCAACTGGGACAAGCGCTACATCACCCTCGCGCCCGTCGCGACGGTACTCGGCCTGGCCTTCAAGCTCCACGATCCGGACCGCCTGCTGGGCGGTGAGCCGGACCGGGGCATCACGGCGGCACTGATCCCCGTCCGCACGCCGGGAGTCGAGATCGGCCGCCGGCATTTCCCGCTGAACATCCCCTTCCAGAACGGCCCGACCCGGGGCAGGGACGTCTTCGTGCCCCTAGACGCGATCATCGGCGGGCCCGAGCGGGCCGGTCAGGGCTGGAAGATGCTCGTCGAGCAGCTGTCGGCGGGCCGCGGCATCACCCTGCCATCCAGCGCCATGGGTGGCAGCAAGGCGGTGGTCTATGCGTCGGGCGCCTACACGCGCCTGCGCAAGCAGTTCAACCTGCCGGTCTGCGAGTTCGAGGGCGTCGGTGAGGCGCTGGCCCGCATCGCCGGCTACACCTACATCATCAATGCCGGCATGACCGTCACCGCCACGGCGATTGCGCGCGGGGAGAAGCCCGCGGTGCCATCCGCCGTCCTGAAGCACCACTGCACGGAGATGGCCCGCAAGGTCGTCAACGATGCCATGGACGTCCATGGCGGCAAGGGCATCATGCTGGGGCCGTCCAACTACCTCGGGCGCGGCTACCAGGGGGTACCCATCGCCATCACGGTGGAAGGCGCGAATATCCTGACCCGCAGCCTGATCATCTTCGGCCAGGGGGCCATCCGCTGCCATCCCTTCGTGCTGAAGGAGATGGAGGCCGCGAAGGACCCGGACTTCAATCGCGGGCTCCGCGACTTCGACCGGTACCTGTTCGCCCACGTCGGGTACGCCATCAGCAATGCGGCCCGCTCGTTCGTGCTGGCCCTGACCAACGCCGAGGCGAGTGGGTCACCCGTCGAGGGACCCACCGCGCGGTACTTCCAGCACGTCAATCGCTACAGCGCGGCCTTCGCCCTGGCGGCCGACGTGGCCATGCTGGTGCTCGGTGGCAAGCTGAAGCGCAAGGAAGCCCTCTCCGCCCGGCTCGGCGACGTGTTCAGCAGCATCTACCTCGCGAGCATGGTGCTGAAGCATTTCGACAACCAGGGCCGCCAGTCCGGCGACCTGCCGCTGGTGGAGTGGGCCTGCCGCACGCTGCTCTACCAGGCGCAGGAGCAGCTGCATGGCTTTCTGCGGAACTTCCCGAACCGCTTCGTCGCCGCGGCCCTGCGCGTGTGCATCTTCCCACGGGGACGAATGTACTCGGCGCCGTCGGATGAGCTCGGTCGTGAAGTGGTCGAGCTGATCACCCGCCCGACCGCCACGCGGGAGCGGTTGTGCGAAGGCATCTACGCCGCACGCCTGCCGGACTCGCCGCTCGGCCAGCTGCAGACCGCCCTGGAAGCCGCGGAGCGGCTGATCCCCGTCGAGACCCGGGTGCGGGAGGCCATCCGGGCCGGCATCCTGCCTGCGGGCGCGGTGCACGAGCGCATTGACGACGCGCGGGACCGGGGCGTGATCTCCGCCGACGAGGCCCGCCAGCTCCGGGACTACGACAACCTGGTCCTGACGATCACCGGCGTGGACGACTTCGACCCCGCCGAGCTCCGGCGGTTCACCCAGCCGGCGCCCGCGCCGTTCCATGACACCGCGGGGGTCGTCGGTTAATATGAGCCGATGAAATCCGGCAGGGCGGACTGAGCGAACCGCCATCGCCCCTCCGACGGCACGCCATGGCGCCAATCTCCCGACGCAATACGAAAACTCCACCTGCTCCCGGTGTCCCCGGGTTGAGCGGCATGGCTCTGTACCTGCCCGCCTACCGGGTGGACCTGCGGGCGTGGTGCGACTGGACCGGCAATGACTGGCGGAAGATCGGCCAGGTCGTCGGCTCCGGATTCCGGCTGCTCGGTCCGAACCAGAGCGTCTACACCATGGCCGCCAACGCCGTGCTGCGGTTGATCCGCAACTACGACGTCGATCCCCGGCGGATCCGTTACCTGGCGCTGGGCACCGAATCGAGCACGGACAACTCGGCCGGCGCCATCATCGTCAAGGGCATGGTCGACGAGGCGTTGCGCGCCCTCGGGATGGCGCCGATCGCACGCCACTGCGAGGTACCCGAGTTCAAGCACGCGTGCCTCGGCGGCATCTATGCGCTGAAGGGCGCCGTGCGCTTCCTCGCCACCGACGGTGGTGATGGCGTCGCGGTGGTCGTCTGCGCCGACAAGGCCCTCTACGAGCTCGGCAGCAGCGGCGAGCCTACCCAGGGCGCGGGCGCCGTGGCGATGTTGCTCGAGCCGGAGCCGCGCATCGCGCGCATCGACCTCGGCAAGGCCGGCACCGCCTCGGAGTACCGGGGCATCGACTTCCGCAAGCCACTCACGGGCCGCCTGAACGGCCATGCGCATTCACTCGACATTCCCGTCTACAACGGCCGCTACTCGACCAATTGCTACGTCGACGAGGTCCGCCACGCCCTCGATGACCTCTATGAACGCCGCCAGGTGCCGGCACCCGCCTACCTGCGGAGCGTCGAGGCGATCTTCATGCACCGTCCCTACGCGCGCATGCCCGAGACCGGCCTCGGCGTCGCGTACCTGTTCGCCCTGGCCCGCGGCGATGCCGCCGACCAGGAAGAGCTCGCCACCTATTGCCGCGGCGCCGGCCTGCTGCCTGCGGACCTGCTGGCCGAGATGCGGGGGCCGGCCGAACTCGGCCTGCTCGCCGTCTGCGACCGGATCCAGGACGAGGTCTTCCCGCTGACCATGTCAGTACTGAAGGTGTTCCGGCAGAGCGAGTCCTTCGCCCGCCACGTGCACGCCAAGATGGAGCTCGGCGCCAACTGGATGCGCGAAGTGGGGAACCTCTACACCGGGGCGCTGCCTGCCTGGCTGGCGGCCGGGCTCGCCGACGCCGCCCAACGGGGCACCACGCTCGCGGGCCACGAACTGCTGGCCATTGGTTATGGCAGCGGGAATGCGGCGGACGCCATCCCGCTGGAGGTCGTCCCCGGCTGGGAGGCCGCGGCCCGGCGGATCGGCGTGACCGAGGCGCTGTGCCCGGCGCTGGACCTCACGAAGGAGCAGTACCTCGCCCTGCGCGAGGGGCAGGAGCCCGAAGGGCTCGCCATCCACCCGGCGGCGGAGTTCGTGGTGGAGCGGATTGGCGCCGCCACCAGCCAGGCATTCCAGGACGCCGGCGTCGAGTACTACCGCTACGTGAACTAGTCGCCTGCGCCAGGTCAGGCGTGGCGGAGGCCGCCCCTGGGCGCCTCTCCATGCACGGCGAGTCCCGGCGCGCACAGGTCCGCCGCCAGCAAGTCCACGCCGGCAGCCGCGAAATCCGCCCGCAGTGCCTGCTCGACCTGGCGCGAGTCGGTGAGCACGATGCCGAAGTCGCCGCCGCCCGCTCCCGACGGCTTGTACACCGCACCCCGCGCGACGGCCATGGCGCGCAGCCGCTCGTGGGCCGGCGAGAAGATGCCGATGCCGGCAGCCTCGTCGAGGCGCCGCAGGCCGCCCTCGTAGTTGGCTATCGCGCCGAGGATCTTGCCGGTATCGCCGGCCTGCCAGGCCGCGACGGCCTGGCCCGCGTTGGCTCCCAGCCGCTCCATGTGGCCCTTGAAGCGCACCGGGTCCCGCTGCCGGAAGGCGCGCAGTCGCCCGAGCATGTTGGGGGTGGAGGCACTCTGGCCGGTCCAGGCCGCGAGCATCGACAGGTGCCGGGGCCAGGCTACCGGGCGGGCCTGCGGGACGCCCGGCTCGATGGCGGGCCCGCGGCCGAATTCGATGGCGACCGTGCCGCCGGTGATGGCCGTCGCCACGTCGATGCCGCTGCCGGCGCCGCCCTGCAGGCGGCGATGGGCTTCGTGGCAGATGGCGATGAGGGTCTGGCGCGGCAGCGCGCCGGCGCCGGTGAAGCGGAGCAGCGCCCCGGCGAGGGAGACGACGATGGCAGCGCTGGAGCCAAGGCCGAGCTTCACCCGCTGGCCGTCGGCTCCAGCGCGCTGGAATGCCGCGGTGGCCAGCTCGACCTGGCAGGCGTGCAGGTCCGCGGCCCGGGGCAGGAGCCCCCGGGCATCGAGGATCTCGGCACAGGCCTCGAGGGGCAGCCCGAAGGCGCCCGGGGACTCGCCCTCCCAGCGCGGCCCGCTGCCCGGCACCCACCGGAAGCGGAAGGCCTGGCCCGTGTCGGGGATCAGCAGCTGGTTGCCCGATCCCGGCAGCTGGCGGATGGTGGCTCGGGCATGGACGTCCACGGCCACGGCGAGGCCCGGCGAACCCTCGAGGACCGCATACTCGCCGACGATGACGAGCTTGCCGGGGGCTTCGGCTTCAATCACCGCTGGCACGGAGGCGGGCTCCCTCACCCAGGGAACTGCGCAGGATCCCGAGCACGCCCGGCAGGCTGCCGAGGGCGTCCGCGACCGTCGCTGCGGCACCCGGGAGACACACGGCCTTCACCTGGGGTCCGGCATCCACCGTGAAGAACACGGGCACGCCGTCCCGCCGGAGCTCGCGGATGCGGTGCAGGCAGGCCACGGTGGCGGGCGTCCAGTACATCAGCGGCGGGCGGGTGGTGAGCATGACGGCGTGCATCTTGAGGCAGTTGTGCTCCGCAAGCTCCGCCAGCGCCGCGAAGTCCCGGGTGCGCACGGCGGCCAGCCCGTCCGCCAGGTCGGCGGCGTGGGTCTGCACCCAGGCATCGTAGTAGGGCGAGGTCTGCTCCGAGAGCGCCATGCCGGCCCGGGAGCTGGTGTCCTTGGGTCCCGTGGTGGTGATGGCGACGACGATCTCGAGGGGCCAGCCGTCGGGATCGACCACCTGCTCGCAGACGGTCGTCGAGTCCCGGTTGGTCAGCAACACGACCCCGCCGAGCAGCGACCGGGGCGCCGAACCGGAGCCCAGGCGGGCGATCTCGGCCAGGCGCTGGGCGGGCAGCCCGAGTCCGAGGGCGCCGGCACCGGCCGTCACGAGCGCCGCGAATCCGGACGCCGAGGAGGCGAGCCCGGCGCCGGTGGGGAAATCGTTGCGGGATTCGACCCGGGCCCGGGTGGTCACGCCCGCTTCGCGGCGCAGCTCGTCGAGGCAGGCGGTCACCCGGGCACTGGTCTCCGCGTCCGCGCGGCCGTCGAGGAGCACCTCATCCTCAGCCAGGCCAGGGTCGAAGCCCACGCGGGTCACCGTGGCCAGCCCGCCCAGCACCAGGGACAGAGAGCCCGTTGCCGGCAGGTTGCCGGCCCGGGCGCGCTTGCCCCAGTACTTCACGACGGCGACGTTGGGGTGTGCCACCGCAACCGCCTGCATGGGACCTCCGCGGGTCAAGCTGCCAGCCGGGAAGTATAGCTGCGGGCCGCCCCCTGGCGGGGTTGGCTCGCTCCCGGCCTACCCTCTATCCTTGGCCGGTCTCCCCAAGGCCAGACCCCAGCACCGCATGAGTTTCGCGACCCGCGCCGACGACTACGTGGCCCGCATCGAGAGCGTGCTCGACCACCACCTGCCCGCCGCCACCGTGGCCCCGCAGCGCCTGCACGAGGCGATGCGCTACTCGTGCCTGGGCGGGGGCAAGCGCATCCGCCCGCTGCTCGTCTACGCCACCGGCGAGGCGCTCAAGGTGCCGGTCGAGGTGCTGGACGCGCCGGCCGCCGCGATCGAACTCATGCACGCGTTCTCACTGATCCATGACGACCTGCCGGCCATGGACAACGACGACCTGCGGCGTGGCCGGCCGACGACGCACCGGGCCTTCGACGAGGCCACCGCCATCCTCGCGGCGGATGCCCTGCAACCGCTGGCCTTCGAGATCCTGGCGACCCACCCGGCGCTCGTGGCCCGGCCTGCGGCCCAGGTACGCCTGGTGGCACTGATCGCCGACGCGTGTGGGTCGCGGGGCATGACGGGTGGCCAGTCGATGGACCTTGCCGCCGAGGGCCGGCGCCTCGACGCCGCCGAACTCGAGCACATCTACCGCCTGAAGACGGGCTACCTGCTCAGGGCCAGCGTGCTGGCCGCGGCCTGCTGGGCCGACGAGGTGCCGGATGCCACCCGGGAAGCGCTGGAGCGGTTCGTCGATGCACTGGGCCTCGCCTTCCAGGTCCGGGACGACATCCTCGACATCGAGGGCACCACGGCCGAGACGGGCAAGACCGGCGGTTCGGACCAGGCCAAGGACAAGGCCACGTATCCCCACCTCTTCGGCATGCCCCGGGCCCGCCAGCGGGCCGACGAACTGCTGCAGCAGGCCATGGGTGCCCTCGGCGCGTTCGGCCCGTCGTACGACGGGCTGCGTTGGGCAGCGCGTTATATCGTGCTGCGCCAGCGGGGCTGAGGGCTGCTAGGCTGGGCGGGGATGTACACCAGTTTCTTCGGTCTCAGCGAGAAGCCCTTCTCGATCACGCCGGATCCCCGCTACCTCTACCTGAGCGAGCGGCACGCGGAGGCCCTCGCCCACCTGATCTACGGGGTCAAGGAGAGCGGCGGCTTCATCCAGCTGACCGGCGAGGTCGGCACCGGCAAGACCACCCTCGTCCGCAGCCTGCTCCAGCAGCTGCCGGACTTCGCCGACGTGGCGGTGGTGCTGAATTCCCAGCTGTCCCGGGTGGAGTTCCTGACCTCGATCTGCGAGGAACTGCGCGTGCCGCTGCCGGAGCAGCGGAGCAGCATCAAGGCGCTGACCGACGCGCTGAATGCCTACCTGCTCGAGAACCACAGCCGCGGGCGACGCACGATCCTCATCGTGGACGAGGCCCAGAACCTGCGGGTCGAGGTGCTGGAGCAGGTCCGCCTGCTGACCAACCTGGAGACGTCGAAGCAGAAGCTGCTGCAGATCATCCTCATCGGCCAGCCCGAACTGCGCGAGCTGCTCGCCCGCATCGACATGCGCCAGCTCGCCCAGCGCATCACGGGCCGCTACCACCTGGAGCCTCTCACCCGGGACGAGACCATTGCCTACGTGGAACACCGCCTGAAGGTTGCCGGCGCGATCGGCCCGATCTTCTCGGCTGCGGCGAAGCGCGAGCTCTACCGGCTGTCCGGCGGTGTGCCCCGCATGATCAACGTCATTGCCGACCGGGCCCTGCTCGGCGCCTATACCGTGGAGGCCCGCGAGGTGACGCCGGAGCTGGTGCGCTCCGCGGTGCAGGAGGTCTTCGACCGGCCACCCGCCGGCTTTGCCGCCTGGCACCGGCCCTGGTGGGCCCACCCCGCGGCCCTCGCCGGCCTCGGCCTCACCGGCCTGCTCATCGTGCTCGCTTCCGCGTTCGCCGGCCTCCAGTGGCTGCGCACCAGCCGGGAGCCGGCCCCGGCGACTGTTGCCGCAACCGCCGCCGGGGCCGCGACGACGCCCGGCACGGGCCAGCCCGCGCCCCTCGCTGCCCCGGGGGACCAGGTGCCCGTGGTGCCGCTGGCCCCGGTCCTGCGCAACAACGCCGGGCGCACGGGGACCGACACCGCCTTTGGCCGCCTCTTCAGCCTGTGGAACGTGGATCTCGCGACCGACGCCCGCCGGCCCTGCGTGCAGGCCGAGGAACACGGGCTGCACTGCCTCTACCAGCGGGGCACGCTGGACCAGGTGCGGACCCTCGGCCGGCCCGTGATCCTCACGCTGCGGGACGCGGACAGCAACCCGCACCAGGTCGTGCTCTCCGGGCTGGGGACCAAATCCGCGAGGATCGACGTCGGCGGCACGACCTACCGGGTCGGCAACCGGGACCTCGAGCAGCTCTGGTTCGGCGAGTACCTGCTCCTCTGGCGCCCCGGCACGACCAGCGTGAAGTCCTTCCTGCCCGGCATGCGTGACCCGGACATCCGCTGGCTGCGGCAGAGCCTCGCGGAGATCCAGGGCCAGCCCGTGGAGCCGATGGACTCGGACCTCTTCGACGAGAACCTGGCGGCCCGCCTGCGGGACTACCAGCGGGACCGGCGCCTGCCCATCGACGGCATGGCCGGGTACGCCACCCAGGTGGCCATCAGCTCCGACCTGGGCGGCACCGACATGCCGCGCCTGGCGGACGCCGGCTAGGAAGCGCCCTTGTCCTTCATCCTGGATGCCCTGCGCAAGAGCGATGCCGAACGGCAGCGGGCCGCGACGCCCGGCCTCGCGGACGTCCGCTACGCCCGGCCGGACACCAGCCGGCGCAACCTCTGGCTGCCGGTCCTGGTGCTGGTGCTGGCGGCGAATGCGGTCTTCCTGGGCATCCAGTGGTTTGGCCAGGAACCCGCGCCCGTACCGCCAGCACCGGTGATGCCGGGGCCGCCTGCCGTCGCGCCCGCCACGGATGTCATCCGGCCGCTGGCGCGGGAAGCCGAACTGCCCGGGACCGACGTGGAGGCCGAGTTCGCCCCCGCACCGGTGACAGGGCCGGAACCGGTCCCGGCCCCCGTCGTGGTCGAAGCGGCCGAGCCGGACCCGCCCGCAACGATGGCCGACGCGGTGGCACCCGCCCCGGCACCGGCCGCCCCGTCCCGCATCGTGCCGGGGGACGACCTGCCGACGGCCGAGGAACTCATGGCCCGCGGCGGGCTGAACGTCCCGCTGCTCAACCTGGACCTGCACGTGTACAGCGATGCCCCGGCGGGCCGCTTCGTCGTGATCAACTCCCGCAAGTACAAGGAAGGTGCCCAGACCGCCGAGGGTCCCACCGTCGACACCATCACGGCGGACGGCGTGATCCTCTCGAACCAGGGCCGGCGGTTCACGCTGTCCCGCCGATGAAGCCCCGCCTGCCCCTACGCGTGGCCTATCTCGACGGCCGCCGCTTCCAGCGGCTGCTGCTCGGGGGTATCAGCCGGCTCATCGGCGAGCGGGGCCACCTGGACCGCATCAACGTGTACCCGGTGCCGGACGGCGACACCGGCACGAACCTGGCGCTGACCTTCACGGCGGTCGGCGAGCGGCTGGCGGCCGCCGACACCCGGCATGCCGGTGAACTGCTCGGCATCGCCGCCGATGCGGCGCTGGACGGCGCGCGGGGCAATTCCGGCGCGATCTTCGCCCAGTACCTGCAGGGCCTGGCCGAGTTCCTGGCCGGCCACGATCGGGTCCGGCCCGGCGAGCTGGCACTGGCCCTGGCCTCGGCCGAGGGCTTTGCGCGGAGCGCCATCCAGAATCCGGCCGAGGGCACCGTGCTGACGGTGATGCGGGACATCGCCGCCGCCGTCGCCCCCGGCCGCCTGCCGCCCGATTCCGACTTCCTGACCCTGCTGACTTCACTCCTGACCCAGGCGCGGGAGGCCGTGGCCGCCACCCGCAGCACGCTTGCCAGCCTGCGCGATGCGGGCGTCGAGGATGCCGGCGCCCGGGGCCTGCTCGTGCTGCTCGAGGGCATGGCGGACGCCCTGCAGCCCGGCCTCGCCCCGGCCATCGCCGTGACCGAGGACGGCGATCCGGCCGCGCGCAGCCCGGCGGACTACAGCCACGTGGGACCGCCCGAGCACCGGTACTGCACCGAGTGCCTGGTGACCGGCGCCCGCGTCGACCGGGACGGCCTGCGAGCCGAGCTGGCCGCGATCGGGAGCAGCGTCGTGGTGGTGGGCGGCAGCACCAAGGCGCGGCTGCACGTGCACGTGAACGATCCGGCCGAGGCCTTTGCCATCGCGCGCCGCTATGGCGCCGTGACCTCCGAGAAGGCCGACGACATGCTGCGCCAGGAGCGCTCCCTGCTCGCCGACGGGCGGCGGGTGGCCATCGTCGCGGACTCCGGCGCCGACCTGCCCGCCGCGGCCTGGGACGAGTTCGGGATCCAGATGGTGCCGCTGCGGGTGAACTTCGGCAGCGAGAGCCACATGGACAAGGTGGGCATGAATGCCGCGGGCTTCTGGGCCGAACTGGCCCGGAATCCCGTCCACCCGAAGACCTCCCAGCCGCCGCCGGGGGATTTCCGGCGGTCCTACGAACTGCTCTCGTCCCACTTCGAGCACGTGGTGTCCGTGAGCCTCACGGGCCGGCTGAGCGGCACGCTGCAGGCTGCCCTGTCGGCAGCTAGCCGCGTGACCAGGCCCGTGCAGGTCACCGTGGTGGACAGCCGGAACGTCTCCGTGGGCATGGGACTCGTCGTGCTCGCCGCAGCGGAACACGCCCGCGCGGGCGCACCGGCCGAGGCCGTGGTGGCCGCGGCCGAGGGCGCAGCCGCCCGAACCCGCACCTACGGCGCGATCCCGGACCTCAGCTACGCGGTCCGCGGCGGCCGGATCCGGCAGCCCTGGCGCTGGCTGGCGGGCATCCTGCCGCTCGGCTTCCTGCTGTCGATCGACTACCAGGGCGGCATCCGGGTGCGGGGCATGCTCGCCCGGAACGGGGACCGGGTGTCTGCCCTGGTGCGGGTCGCGACCCAGGACCGGCTGCTGAAGGGCGGCGAGATCCCGCTGCGCCTCGCGATCGCCCATGCCAGCTCACCGGAGCTCGCGGACGACTTGCGGGCCGCCTGCGAGGTCGCCTTCCCGAACATCGAGTCGATCCGCATCGCCGACCTGGGCCCGGCCTACGGGGTCCACGCGGGGCCCGGCGCCCTGGCCCTGGCCGTGCAGGAGTACGAGGCCCCGCCCCCGCCGGCTACTCCCTGATCCGGTAGCCCCGCTGCAGCAGCAGCACGCAGGTGGCGAAGAGCACCGCAAGCGAGGCCAGCATCATCGCCCAGGCGAACCCGATCGGCACATCCGACACGCCGAGCATCCCGAAGCGGAAGGCATTCACGAGGTAGAGGATCGGGTTCAGGCGCGATACCTGCTGGGCCAGCTCCGGCAGCAGGGAGATGGAATAGAAGACCCCGCCGAGGTAGATCAGGGGCTGGAGCACGAAGGACGGGATGATGGACACATCGTCGAAGTTCTTCGCCACGATGCCGTTGATCAGCCCGCCCAGCGAGAAGATCGCGGCGCACATCAGGAACACCGACAGGGTGATGAACGGGTGGGCGAAGGGCAGCGGCGTGAAGAACAGCGCCACGAGCGTCACCGCGAGCCCGACCAGCACGCCACGGATCATGCCGCCGACCATGTGGCCAAGGACGATCGTGACATTCGACATGGGCGCGACGAGCATCTCCTCCAGATGGCGGTTGATCTTCGCCGAGAAGAACGACGAGACCACGTTGCCGTAGGCGTTGGTGATCACGGCCATCATGATCAGCCCGGGGGCGATGTACTGCCGGTAGTCGAAGCCGTCCATCCGCCCGATGCGGCTGCCGATCAGGTTGCCGAAGATCACGAAGTAGAGGGCCATGTTGATCACTGGCGGCAGGATGGTCTGCCCCCAGATCCGGACGACCCGGTGGTATTCCTTGCGGCTCAGGGTCCCGAGCGCGACCGCCTGCTGCCTGAGGCTCATGGCCTCGCCCGTCCCGCCGGGGGTGCCGCCTCGCCCTTGCGCTCGGTAAGGGCCAGGAAGAGTTCCTCGAGCCGGTTGGCCTTGTTGCGCAGGCTGAGTATCTCGATTCCGGCAGCGGAGAGCGCGGCAAACAGGTCATTCACGCTCCGGGCCCGGGGCATTGCGACCTCCAGCTCCTGCGGGCCGTTCAGCCGCACCTCGAAGCCCGCCAGTGAAGGCGGCACGTCGACCGGCTGGCGGGGCGTGAGCAGGAAGACCTCCTCGTTCAGCTTGGCGAGCACTTCTGTCATGGGCCCCCGCTCGATCACCCGTCCCCGGTCGATGATCGCGATGTTCCGGCAGAGGTTCTCCGCCTCTTCCAGGTAGTGGGTGGTGAGGATGATGGTGGTGCCCGCCCCGTTCAGTGCCCGGAGGAACTCCCACATGGAGCGGCGGATCTCGATGTCCACGCCGGCAGTGGGTTCGTCGAGGATCAGCAGGCGGGGCTCGTGCATCAGCGCCCGGGCGATCATCAGGCGGCGCTTCATGCCGCCGGAGAGGGTACGTGCCGTCTCGTCGCGCTTGTCCCAGAGCTGCAGCTGCTTCAGGCACACCTCCGCCCGCTGGCGGGCGCGGGCAGGGGGCAGGCCGTAGAAGCCGGCCTGGTTCACGACGATGTTCCCGACCTTGTCCCACAGGTTCAGGTTGATCTCCTGGGGAACGACGCCGATCGAGGCCTTGACCGCGCTGGCCTCGGTGTCGAGGTCGTGGCCGAAGACGCGCACCTCGCCGCTGGTCTTCCTGACCAGCGAGGTGACGATGCCGATCAGGCTGGTCTTGCCGGCGCCGTTCGGCCCGAGCAGCGCGCAGAAGTCACCGCGCGGGACCTCGAGGTCGATACCGTCGATGGCCCGGACGCCATTTGCATAGACCTTGGTGAGCTGGCGGACCGAGAGCGCGTGCATGGCGCGGCATTGTGCCTGCTGCGCGCGGGGAAACAATGTCGCCCGGCGCTTCTCAGCCGCGGCTCACCAGGGTCAGCTGCACCACGGACAGCCGGGTGGCGACCAGCACCTCCGGATCGGCCCGGGAGGCGGCCCGCACGAGGTCAGGCCACAACCGCGGGTGACGGCAGAAGCGCGCCTCGAGGGAATCGCCCGCGCTGGCCGCCGCCCGCTGCAGGTCGCGGACGCCCGCACCCGCCAGCTGCCGCGCGGCGCCCGGGCCGGGCCCGATGCACAGGGCCGCCAGCAGCGGATCTTCCCGGGAGGTGTGCCAGAGCCAGGTGAGCAGGCCCGCGGCGTAGAGGCGCAGGGCGTCGGTCCGGGCCGGCGGTCCGCCGTCGGCCACGACCCCGGGCGGCCAGCGGGGGGGCAGCACCGCGAAGCCGGCCAGCAAGCAGGGGGTTTCGGCAATGGCGTCGAGCTGGGTGGGGTGCAGCCCGGCGAGGCGCTCCCGGAGGGGGTGGGCGAGTCCCAGCGCGAGGCCCGGCCGCAGGTCCGCCCGGGCCAGGTCGAGGAACTCCCGGTTGAAGTCCCGGATCTCCTGGCACACCTGCGTATCCGGCCATTTGGCGTTCATTTGGGGCTTTCGGGAGGAACGGATCCGGACTATAAATGCTCCAAAAGGACCAAATAAAGGTCCATAAACTCCAGAATTGATCAAAAAGGACCAAAACCAGTGGCAATGGGGGGAAAGATGCGAGCCACGGACAACCGCTACGCGGCCGAGCGGGAGCGCTTCGACCTGGCGGTACGCATGATCGGGCACGAGGCCCGGACCGGGACGATCCGCCTGTGCACGGGCTTCACCGAGGACCGCATCCGGAAGATCTACACCAGCTACTTTCCCGGCCACGACGCGCTCCGCCGCCGGCGGGGCAAGTCGCCGACCCAGATCGCCCCGTTCCTCAGCACGGCCCGGCGCCAGGGCGAGGCCAGCCTGCTGGCCGGGCTGTTCATCCAGACGGGGGTCGTTCGGCTCGGTCCGGACAGCCGGGTGCTGCCGCATCCGGCGGGCCCGGGTCCGGCCCTGGGCCACGGCCTGTGCGACGCCTTCGAGGCCTACCTGGCCCTGCAGCCGGGTCCCCAGCTGTCCTTCGAGTGGGCCTGGAACCTGCAGCGCTGCCTGGCTGCACGGCGGGAGCTGAAGCTGGTCTGGTGCGGGCTCTGCGGCGGGTCCTACGTGCAGGACGCCTATGCCCTCGACTACGCCCGGTGCCCGTTTTGCGAACTCAAGGATCATGCGTAACCTGCACTGATGCAGCGCATGACGTTCACCGGCTCCGGCATCGAGCGGCTCTCGCCCCTGCGCCAGCAGGCGGAGGCACTGGCCGCGGCCTTCGGCGCTGCCGACACCGCCTTCGTGCCCGTCTGGCAGTCCCGCTGCCTGCTCCGGGATGGCCTGGTGGTCTGCCGCCGGGAGGAACTCGGCGGGCTCGCCACGGAGCCCGGGAAGGCGGTGTTCCTCGGCCGCCGGGGGGGGCAGGCCCTGTTCGCGGTGGGCGTCGAGGCGCTCCCCCCGGACCTGCCGGGGGACCTCTTCGTCGGCCTGCGGGAGGTGGTGAGCCAGGTGAGCGAGGCCGACGCGGCCCTCCTCGCCTACGCCCGCGCGATGGTGCTGTGGCAGGAGCGCCACCGGTTCTGCGGCGTCTGCGGGGCGCCGAACCGGCCGACGGACGGGGGCTTCGTGATGGCCTGCACCCGCGCCACCTGCGACCACAAGAGCTTTCCGCGCATCGATCCGGCGGTGATCGTGCTAGTGCACCGGGGCGGCAGGTGCCTGCTCGGCCGCCAGGCCAGCTGGCCCGAGGGACGCTTCTCGACCATCGCCGGCTTCGTAGAACCGGGCGAATCCCTGGAAGACGCGGTGATGCGGGAGGTCCACGAGGAGACCAACATCCGGGTGGGCGAGTGCACCTACATCGGCTCCCAGCCCTGGCCCTTCCCGGCGGCGATGATGCTGGGCTTCCATGCGACCGGGCTCAGCGAGGACATCTGCTTCAACGACGGCGAGCTCATCGAGGCCCGCTGGCTCAGCCGGGACGAGCTCCGCGCCGGCGCCGTGCTGCTGCCCCCCGCCGAATCCATCGCCCGGCGCCTCGTCGAGGCCTGGCTCGAGGCCGCCTGAGTCCATGTGCCTCGTGGCCGTCGCCTGGCGGGCCCATCCCCGCTTTCCGCTGATCCTGGCCGGCAACCGGGACGAGTTCCACCGCCGGGCCGCCACCCCCGCGGACTGGTGGCCCGAGGCCGCCGACGTCTTCGGCGGGCGGGACCTCCAGGCGGGCGGCAGCTGGCTCGGCATCACGCGCCAGGGTCGCCTGGCCCTCGTCACCAACAACCCGCTGCGGCCACCGGCAGACGGGCGGCACGCGAGCCGCGGGGCGCTGGTCCGGGATTTCCTGCTGGGCGAGCAGCCCGCCGGCGAGTTCCTCGCGACCCTGCAGGCGGCCGTGGACCGCTACGCCGGTTTCACCCTGTTGGTGGGCACGGTCGGCGACGGCCTCCACGGCATCGTGAGTCCCGCCGGCGACCTCGGGGCCCGCTGGGCGCTGCCGGCCGGCGTCAGCGTGCTGTCGAATGCCCCGCGGGAGCAGCCCTGGCCCAAGGTCACCTGGCTCGAGCAGGCACTGACGGAATACCTGGCCCGGCGCGCGGCGGCGGCCGAACCGGACCCGGACGAACTGCTGGCGCTGCTCGGCCGGCGCATGCCGGTGGCCGAGCCCGAGGCCGACACCCTGCCGGCCCGCGCCCGGGTGACGCCCTTCATCGCCGGCGCCGAGTACGGCAGCCGCGCCTCCACCGTGATCCTCGCCGATGACCGGGGCGGCTGGCGTTGCATCGAGCGCCGCTTCGGGCCAGGCGGGGTACCGGCGGGCGAATCTTCGGCCCGGCACCATCCGTGAGGGGGCTCAGGGCTCCCGCGCGCGCAGGGCGCGGGCCACGGCCGCCTGGGCCTTCGCGAGGCCCTCCGGCGTGAGCCGCCGGGCGACTCCCTCCAGGTTCTGCTGGGCGGCCGGGTGGCCCTGGAGGGCGGCGAGGGTCCACCAGCAGTAGACCGCGCTGAAATCCGGCTCCCCCGCGACGCCGTTGTAGAGGAGCGCCCCCAGGTTGAACTGGCCCTTGGCGTGCCCCTGCTCCGCGGCCGCCCGGAAGCAGGCCAGCGCCGCCGCGTCGTCCCGCGGCGTGCCGGAGCCGTTGAGGTGCATCAGCCCCAGGTTCACCTGGGCGTCGGCCAGGCCCTGGCCGGCGGCCAGCCGGTACCAGTGCACCGCCGCCGCCGCGTCCTCCGGCACGCCGTCCCCGGCGTCGTGCATGAGGCCGAGGTGCAGCTGGGCAGCCGGGTGGCCCTGCTCGGCAGCCAGGCGGTACCAGCGGGCGGCCCCGGCGGGATCCCGGCCGGGACCCTGCTCGTTATCGAGGGCGAGGGCGAGCTCGTACTGGGCTTCGGGGTCGCCGGCCGCGGCGGCGGCATGCAGATCGTCCGGCATGGGTGGGGATCAGCTGTCGCCGGTCCCAGGCGACTGCCCGGTGAGCCAGGCCTTCATGAGCAGCTTGATCTGGGTCTGGTAAGGCCGGCCCGCGAGGCGCGACTTGATCCGGAAGGCTTCGAGCAGGTCCCCGGGCACCTTGAGGCTGATCAGCCGGGACTTTGCCGGTGCAGCGCCCGCTTGCCGCCCGCCATGCAGCCGCCGGAAGTCTTCCAGGAACCGGAGTATCTGATCCGGCGTCATCTGTCGGCACTGTTCCAGGTATTCCGGGGTGAAGTGCTGGACCGGCCTCACGGGAGCTTCTCCAGGGCGGCAACGTCGGCCAGGTCCTGGGGACGCCCGCTGGCCCGCTTCATGGCGATCAGGTCCTTGCGGGACAGGACCCGCAGGGTGCCGTCGGCGGTCTCGATGGACTCCACCTTCTTGCCCTTGAGGTCCGTCGCAATGACGATGTCGAGCTGCTCGGAGAGGTCCCGGGGGTTGTAGAAGTTCCAGGCAATCAGGTTCCGGTTGCGGATGTACTCGTCCCGGAACCTGAAGACCTCGTCCGCGGTGACCGGCAGCCGGGACTTGAGGCCGATACCCGCGAGAGCCGCTTCCGCCGCCCGCAGCGATCGGGCATCCCAGGGCAGGATCACGTCCACATCGACCGTGCCGCGCACAGCGCCGTGCAGGGCGACGGCGTAGCCGCCGACCAGCGCGTAGCGGACACCGGCAGCGGCAAGCGCGACTCCGACCCGGGCAAGGAATGACATCCTCAGAGAATATACCGGTATATACCGATATGTCCACAGACGTTCCTGCCGACGCGGTCCTTGACACCACTGGCTTTCTGGATACTATGCGCATCCCTTGACGGTTATGTGCATGGAGACGGCGTGCCCATATCGGCCGAGCAACGCGAGCAGCGCCAGCAGGCGATCCTGAAGATCCTGCGGCGCCAGCACGTCACCCGGCAGGAGGAGCTGGTGGAACTGCTCCGCAGGCGGGGCATCGAGGCGACCCAGTCGAGCATCAGCCGGGACCTGCGCCAGCTCGGGATCACCAAGCTGGACCAGGAGTACCGGCCGGTGGGCGCCGAGGACGACGGCGAGGCCGGGCGGGACCTGGCGGTACTGGCGGAGTTCGTGGCGGACATCCGCACGGCGGGCCCCTACCAGACCGTCGTGAAGACCTCGATCGGCGCCGCGGCCCAGGTGGCCCTGGCGCTGGACCGGTCGGGCTGGCCGGAGATCGTGGGCACGGTCTCCGGCGACGACACGATTTTCATCGCCACCCGGACCGGTGGCGAGCAGCGGCGGCTCGTGGCGAAGCTGCGGGCCCGTTTTTCAGAGTAGGAGCGCCTTGAGGCGCGATTGGCTTGCTTGAATCGCGCCTCAAGGCGCTCCAACAGGGACACCCGATGACCACCGACACCACCATCCAGAAGAAGCACGTCTCCCCCATCATCCTCGGCTTCTCGGGGGGGCTCGACACCTCGTTCTGCGTGCCCTGGATGAAGGAGCACTACGGGCGTCCCGTGGTCACCGTGACCATCAACACAGGCGGGATCGATGCCGAGGCCGCCGCAGACCTCGAGCGCCGCTCGAAGGCCCTCGGCGCCATCGAGCACGTGCTGGTCGAGGCCCGATCCGTGTTCTTCGACCGGGTGCTGAAGTACCTCATCTTCGGCAACGTGCGCCGGGGCCACCTGTACCCGCTCTGCGTCGGCGCCGAGCGGGGCATCCAGGCCACCCTGCTCGCGGAACTCGCCAAGGAGCGCGGCAGCCAGACGGTCGCCCACGGCTGCACGGCCGCCGGCAACGACCAGGTGCGTTTCGAGGTGGCCCTGCGGACCATAGCCCCGGGCCTCGAGGTGCTGGCCCCCGTGCGCGACCAGGGCTTCATCCGCACCGAGCAGCAGAAGTACCTGGAGCAGCACAACTTCCCGGTGCCCGTGAAGGGCTCCGCCTACTCGGTGAACCGGGGCCTCTGGGGCTGCACCGTGGGCGGCCGGGAGACGCTGGACTCGAAGGACTCCATCCCGGAGGACGCCTGGGTGCTCTCGCCCGACGCCTTCGACAAGCCACTGCCCGCGTCCCGGCACACCGTGACGTTCACCCAGGGCGTGCCCACCGCGCTGGACGGCAAGGCGATGGATCCCGTGGCGCTCATCGAGGCCCTCGAGGCCCTCGGCGGACCCTACGGCATCGGCCGCGGCATCCACGTGGGCGACACCGTGCTCGGCACCAAGGGCCGGGTGGCCTTCGAGGCCCCTGCCGCCGACATCCTGCTCACCGCCCACCGGGAGCTGGAGAAGCTGGTGCTGTCCGGGCCCCAGCAGCGGATCAAGGACCAGGTGGCCGCCCAGTACGGCGACTTCGTGCACGAGGGCCGGCAACTCGACCCGGTCTGCCGGGACATCGAGGCCCTGCTCGCCTCCGCCCAGCAGCGGGTCACCGGGGAGGTGAAGTTCCTGCTGCGGCCGGGCAGCCTCTTCATCGAGGGCGTGGTCTCACCGCACTCGCTGCTCGCGGCCACCAAGGGCGTGTACGGCGAGAAGGCCGGCGAGTGGACCCCCGCCGATGCCCTCGGCTACTCCCGCATCCTCTCGCTCCCCGGCATCCTGCAGACGCGGGCCGCCGGCAAGGCAAAGGCCCCGTGATGAAGACCGTCATCGCCGACAAGATCGCCTCGATCGCCCAGCACCTGAACCTGAAGCGGGAGCTGCGGGTCAGCGCGGACATCCCCTGCGAGGAAGGCGTGGTCATCGCCGCGGAGGTGCTGAACAACAAGAGCACCTACAACCAGCTGGAGCTCACCAGCGGGCGCATGGCCGTGGTCAAGAAGGGCGACATCGTCGTCGGCGCGCTGGGCCACCGGAAGGCGCTGTTCGGCTACTCCGGCCACATCCCTTCGACGCTGGCGGTGGGCGACACCCTGCAACTGCTCAACATGGGCGGTGTCATCGGCGTGTGCGACTCCATCAACGCGAGCTTCGGCCAGCCCTTCGATGCCCGGGTCCTGGGCGCGGTGCTGGACTTCCCCTACCTCGGCGAGCGCATCGGCGTGCCGGCCCGCATCGGCATGCAGAAGCTCGCGGCCGAGCCGCCGGTAGAGACCCAGGGCGTGCCGGTCGTGGCCATCGCGGGCACCTGCATGAACTCGGGCAAGACCGCGGCCGCCTGCGCGATCGTGAGCCGGCTCCGGCACCACGGGCACACGGTGGACGCCTTCAAGGCGACCGGCGTGTCCCTGCGGCGGGATATCCTGGCAATGGAAGATGCCGGGGCCCGCAACACGCTGATCTTCACGGACTTCGGCGTGGCCTGCACCACGGGCAGCAACGGCCCGGCCGCGACCCGCACCATGCTCACCCGGCTCGCCACCGGCAAGCCGGACGTCATCGTGTTCGAGCTGGGCGACGGCATCCTGGGCGCCTATGGCGTCGAGGCCATCCTGCGCGACCCGGTCATCCGGCAGGCCCTCACCTGCGTGGTCCTCTGCGCCAACGACCCGGTGGCGGCCTGGGGCGGCGTCAAGCTGCTGCGGGACGACTTCGGCATCGAGCCGGCCGTCGTCACCGGCCCGGCCACGGACAACGACGTGGGCAAGGACATCATCACCGACAGGATGGGCGTGAAAGCCATCAACGCGGTGACCGAGTCCATGCAGCTCGGCGACGCCGTGACGGCGCACGTGGGCCTCAAGGTCACGGAGCCCGCATGAGCGGCCGGATTCCCACGCTGATCATCGGCGGCACCGGCTACGTGGCGGGGGAGTTCCTGCGCCTCGTGGGGCAGCACCCGGACCTCGAGCTGGCCGGCGTCTCGTCGGAGAGCCAGGCAGGTACCCCGGTGCGGGCGGCCTTCCCGCACCTCGCCCCCGTGACCGGCGACCTCCCGTTCATCAGCCAGGAGGAGCTCGCTGCCCGCATCCGCGGCCCCCGGGTGGCGCTGTTCTCCGCCGCGCCCCACGTGGTGAGCGCCGGCGTGATCGGCACCATGGTGAAGGCCGCCGCGGCCGCGGGTACCCGGCTCACCGTGGTGGACGCGTCCTCCGACTTCCGCTTCCGTCAGGCCGCGGACTTCGAGGCCGTATACAAGCATTCCCATGGGGCCCCGGAGCTGCTCGGCCAGTTCACCTGCGCGCTGCCGGAGCACGTGGCGGGCATCCCGGGGCCCCACGTGGGCCACCCGGGCTGCTTCGCCTCGTCCATGCTGGCCGGACTCGTGCCCCTCCTGAAGCTCGGCCTGCTGGACGGGCCCGTGTACGCCAGTGGCATCACCGGCAGCACCGGCGCGGGGCGCACGCCCATCGCGACCACCCATCACCCGGAGCGCCACTCCAACCTTTTCGCCTACAACCCGCTCGGCCACCGGCACGCGCCGGAGGTGGTGCAGATCTGCCGGGAGCTGACCGGCACGGGGCCGGAGCTCAACTTCGTCCCCCACTCCGGGCCTTTTGCCCGGGGCATCCACATGACGCTCCAGGGCCGGCTGGCCCGGCGCGCCACCGCCGACCAGCTGCGCGAGGCCCTCGCCGGCTTCTACGCGGGCCAGCCCTTCGTGCGGGTGGTGGATGGCGCGCCGCGGGTGAAGGACGTGGCCGGCAGCAACTACTGCCACATCGGCGTCGCGGCGAGCGGCGGCAGCTTCGTGGTGCTGGTCGCCCTCGACAACCTCATCAAGGGCGCCGCGGGCGGCGCCGTCCAGTGGATGAACCGGCTGCTGGGGCTGCCCGAGACGGCGGGCCTCGCCGCGCCCGCCCCGGGCTGGATCTGACGATGGCGACGCACTCCCAGGCCGCCGAGGCCCGGCACCTCCTGCAGGTCTACGGCCAGCTGCCCCTCGAGACCACCGCCGCGGAAGGCGTCTACCTGCACGCCGGCGGTCGGCGGATCGTCGACTTCTACGGCGGCCACGCGGTGGCGGCGCTCGGCTACGCGCACCCGGACCTGCTGGCCACCCTCACGGCCCAGGCCCGCACCATGTACTTCCAGAGCAACGCAGTGGCGCTGGAGGTGCGGGCCCGGGCGGGCGACGCCCTGGCGGCCTTCGCCCCCGAGGGCCTCGACCGGGTCTTCTTCGTGAACAGCGGCGCCGAGGCCAACGAGAACGCCCTGCGCATCGCCTGCCGGGCCACCGGTCGCAGCCGCATCCTCGCCCTGGAGCACGGGTTCCACGGCCGCACGGCCGCGGCCGCGGCCGTCACCTGGGGGGCGGACAAGGGCTGGTACGGCTTCCCCCGCACGCCCTTCGACGTGGACTTCATCCCGCGGGACGACGCCGCCCGGGCCGAGGCCATGATCAACGGCGAGACGGCGGCGGTGATCATCGAGCTGGTCCAGGGCCTCGCCGGCGCCTACGACCTGGACCCGGGCTTCGTGCGGACCGTCGCCGACGCCTGCCGCCGCCACGGCGCCCTCCTGATCGTGGACGAGGTCCAGAGTGGCGTCGGCCGCACGGGCGCGCCCTTCGCGGCGGACCTCTACGGCTTGCGGCCGGACCTGCTGACCACCGCCAAGGCCCTGGGCGGCGGCTTCCCCTGCAGTGCGCTGCTGCTCACGGAGGCGCTCGCCCGGACCCTGAAGTCCGGCGACCTCGGCACCACCTTCGGCGGCGGACCGATGGCCTGCGCGCTGGTCGCGACCGTCATCGAGGTGATCCGGCGGGACCGGCTCCTGGACAACGTCCGGGCCCTGTCCGACGAGATCCGGCGCACCTGCGTCACCGGCCCGGTGGAGGCGATCCAGGGCCGGGGCTTCCTGCTGGGGCTCCGCTGCCGCCGCCCGGCCAGGGACATCCAGGCGGAACTGCTCGACCGGGACCTGCTGGTGGGCACCAGCGCCGATCCCCGGGTGGTGCGACTGCTGCCACCACTGACCCTGGAAGCCCGGCACGTCGCTACACTCGCCGGCGCCCTCTCTGAACTCGACCGATAAGGAACCTGCATGGGACTCAAGCTCTTCAACGACCTCGCGGACTTCAGCATCCCGGAGGTGGAATCACTGCTGAAGCTGGCCAGCCGGCTGCAGTCGACCCCCGAGCCCCGGGCGCTCGAGGGCAAGGTGCTCGCCATGCTCTTCCTCAGCCCTTCCCTGCGCACGCTGTCGTCCTTCCAGGCGGCGATGGTGCGGCTCGGCGGCGGCTCCTTCGTGATCTCGCCGGACATGTCCATCCACGGCATCGAGACCCGGTCCGGCATCGTCATGGACGGCATGGCCGCGGAGCACCTGCGGGAAGCGGTTCCCGTCATCAGTTCCTACGGTGACGCGCTCGGCATCCGGGCCTTCGCGAACCGGGTGGACCTCGCCACCGACCTCGCGGACACCGAGTTCCGGGCCATGCGGGAGCTCGTGAAGGTGCCGCTCATCAACATGGAGTCGGCGATCCAGCACCCCTGCCAGAGCCTCGCGGACTGGAAGACCCTCGACGAGCTCGCCGTGCCGAAGAAAGGCGGCAAGTTCGTGCTGTCCTGGTCCTGGCACCCGAAGGCGCTCCCGCTGGCCGTGCCCTCCGCGACCCTGCACATGGCCGCCCTGCGCGGCATGGACGTCACGGTGGTCCGGCCCGACGGGTTCGAGCTGCCGCCCATGATCATGGACAAGGCGCGGCACGCGGCCACGCTCTCCGGCGGTTCGGTCCGGGAGACCAACAACCGGGCGGAGGCCTACGAGGGCGCCCACGTGATCTACGCG
>CALGMY010000162.1 GCA_937958785.1 uncultured Gammaproteobacteria bacterium
GCCGCCAGCGTCACGGCGGCGAGCAGCGCCGGGACGAGCAGCAGCTTGACGACGAGTACCAGCAATCGATGCCTCCCGGGGTGCCTGGCCGCCCATGGTAACGCTGCACGTGCTGCCGGCCTGGCCGGCACCCGCGGACATTACCTATCCAACGCCACGGACCGCCCGTGGCATGATGAAGGCCGGGAACCCGACGGAGGAGGTCACATCCATGGCGAACCTGGCCGCGATTCGCGAGCAGCTGCTGAAACGGCAGGCCGAGCTGCGCCAGCGCACCGAGCGCGCCAACGCGGACCTGCGCCACCAGCGGGACCCGCTGGCGGCCGACTTTGCGGACCAGGCGGTCCAGCGCAGCAATGACGACGTGCTGGCGGCGATCAGTGACTCTGCCCAGGGCGAGCTGAACCAGATCAGCGTGGCCCTGCGGCGTATCGACGCCGGTCACTACACCACCTGCGCCGGCTGCGGCGAGGACATCGAGCCCGGACGCCTGAAGACCGTCCCCTACACTGACCGCTGCGCCAGGTGCGCGGCCTGACCCCACGAGGGAGAACCGCCATGCCGACACTGCTCCGCCACGGCCTGCTGGCCATTCTGCTTGCCACCCTCCTGGGTGCCCTGCCGGCGACGACCGCGGGTGCCGCCACCGCCGCCGAGATCGATGCCCGGGTGCAGGCGGCCCTCGCGCGCCTGCACGGCGAGGTCAAGGGTTCCGAGGCCGTCACCAGCAAGGCGGCCGGTGTGCTGGTGTTCCCGGAGGTGCTGAAGGCCGGCTTCGTGATCGCGGGCGAAGGTGGCGAAGGCGCCCTCCGCGTGGGCGGCGCGAATGCCGGCTATTACACGATCTTCTCCGGCTCGGTGGGCTTCCAGGCGGGCGGCCAGAAGCGCGACATCATCATTGCCTTCATGGATGCCGACAGCCTGAAGAAGTTCCAGGCCAGCGATGGCTGGAAGGCTGGCGTAGACGGGTCGGTGACGCTGATCGACGTCGGCGCCGGGGCCGCCATCGATGTCACCAAGATCAAGCAGCCCATCGTCGGCTTCATGGTGGGCCAGAAGGGCCTCATGGCCGGCGTGTCGATCGATGGGTCGAAGATCACCAAAGTGAAGAAGTGACGCTGAGCGCGACGATGGCGGCAATGAGCAGCCATAGTCCGGCGAGCACCGCGGTGGCCCGCCAGCAGGCCCGGCCGAGGGCTGCCTCGAGCGCCGGCGAACTGCCCTCCCGCCCCAGCGTGCCCCACAACCTGAAGTAGGCTGCGAGCTCGCGGCGGATCCACAGGCCGCAGGCGACCACGCCGGCGAACAGCGCCAGCTTCAGGGCCAGCCAGGCCGGCAGTCCCGGGGCACCCGGGGCGACTCCTGCGCCCAGGGCGAGCAGCAGGAGGATGACCAGCCAGCGCACGGCCCGGTCGAGCCGGGCCAGTGCGGCCCCCGCCGGGCTGCCGCGCTTCCGATGCACGGTCTCGACGAGCACCAGCCAGGCCACGCCCAGGGCGCCCGCGACGAACGCCCCCGCATCCCCGCCGGGAACGTAACCGAGCAGCATTGCGAGAGCCGTCCCGAGCGCCGCCTGCAGCACGAGCGCGTAGCGCACATGCTGGTCGACGTCCATCACGTGGGAGAGCAGCCGGTCCCGCTCGGCGAAGGGCGTGGCGGTCGCGCCGGTGACGTGGCGGAAGGTCCTGTTGATCACCAGCTCCGCGCCGAGCCAGTAACCCAGCACCAGCACGTGCGCAACCAGCAACAGGTGGATGATCAAGGCCGGCCCGCGGGCTCAGGAAACGCCAGCCAGCATCCCGCCGTCGATGCGCAGGGTCTCGCCGGTGATGAACGAGGCCTGGTCGGAGCACAGCCAGACCACCGCGTTGGCCACCTCGTCGACGGTGCCCACCCGGCCGACCGGGTGGGCAGCCATGATCTGCCGGGACACCTCGCGGTCCTGGAAGAACAGGCGCCGGGCCATGTCGGTGGTGATGACCGCGGGGCACACGGCGTTCACGCGGATGCCGTCCTTCGCGTAGTCGAGGGCCGCGGTCTTGGTGAGCCCCACGACACCGTGCTTGCTGGCGTGATAGGCGGCGCCCACGACGCCACCCATGAGGCCAGCCACCGAGGACATGTTGACGATGGCGCCCCCGCCGCGGGCGAGCAACGCGGGAATCTCGTACTTCATCGAGAGGAAGACGCCGGTCAGGTTCACGTCAACCACCTCGCGGAACGTGGCCTCGTCGTAGTCGGCCGTCTTCACGTAGGCGGTGCCCTCGATGCCCGCGTTGTTGAAGGCGCAGTCGAGGCCGCCGAACGCCTCCACGCAGGCCACCACCAGCGAGCTGACCTCGCTCGCGTGCCGGACGTCGGCGGGCACGAACAGGCCGCTGGAACCGGCCTCCTCGACCAGCCGCACGGTCGCCTCGCCCTCGGTACGACGCCGGGCCGCGACCACCACCCGGGCGCCCGCCCGCGCAAAGGCCAGCGCGGCGGCGCGCCCGATGCCCGAGCTGCCGCCGGTGACGAGGGCAACCTTGTTGGACAATGCCGGCGTGTTCATGAGGATGCCTCTCGTCGTGGTCCGGTGAGAATGGGCCAGTAAACGGCCAGGAACAGGCCGAAGGCGGCGAGCCAGCCCGCCGCCGCCACGTCGACCAGTGCCAGGTAGCTGCCGGATGCCAGCGGGCTCGCGATCCGCACGAGAACCGCCAGGTTGAGCAGCAGGTAGGACAACGACGTCAGTGGCGCCGCCGCCAGCGCGCGCCCCGTGTGCCCCAGCGACACCCGTGTGGCCACCGCGAGGATCATGGCGCCCACGGCGCCCATCGTCAGGGCATGGATCGCCGCCGAACGGGGCAGCGGCAGCCCGAGTGCCGTCAGCCCCAGCAGCAGGTAGCCAACCGGCAACCAGGCGTAGGCCACGTGCAGGATGAACACGAGCGGTTCGGCGCCGGTCACCCGGCCGCGCCAGCCCGCCAGCCGCACGCCGTGGAGGGCCGCTACGACCAGCGCAAAGGTGCCACCAATGGGCGCGGCCGCGCCGACGCCGTCCGCGACAGCGGCCACGATGGCCAGCGGCACGATGAGGATCTCGAGGACACGATGGCTGCGCGGCAATGCGGTGGCCCCCCGCTGACGGAGCCAGTTTCCCGTGAACGCCGGGACGATGCGCCCGCCGATGATCGTGATCAGGACGAGCAGCAGGTGGACCGCCAGGGTCAGGGCTGGCCGCTGCGCCCCAGGCAAGACGCCTGTCTGCGCCAGGTGATAGGCCACGTCGAGCGCACCGAACATCAACACGACGCCGACGACGGGGTAGTTGCGCCGGCTGCCGCCCGCCACGACCTCCCGGGCGACGAGGGCCGCCAGAAGGGCCGGAAACAGCAGGTCGACCGCCGCCTGGACTTCCACGGGCAGACCGGTAACGCCCAGCATCGCCAGCCGTCCCGCGACCCATGCCAGTACCAGCATGCCGAGACGACCGCCGGATACCGGTGGCCGGCCAGTCCAGGTGGCGACCGCGGTCAGCAGGAAGCCGGCGACCGCCGCGCCCGCGAACCCGAAGAGCATCTCGTGGGCGTGCCAGAACACCGGATCACCCACCGGGGTCCGGACTGGAAAGGCATGCAGCATGCCCAGCCAGAGCAGCATGGCCAGGATGGAGAACAGTGCGCCCAGCAGGAAAAAGGGCCGGAAGGCGTAGGACAGCAGGGGCCAGGCGGATGCTGCCATGGGGTACTCCGCAGCAGGTGGCGGGAGTACCCATGGTACTCCGGCAGTTGCGGCCGGTCAGCGCCCGGACATGGGCTGGGCGATGCCGTTGCCCCAGGTCATGGCGGCGACCTGCAGGGCCGGGAGTTCGGCGAGGGTGCAGGGCCTGCCGTCGGCCAGGATCGAGGCCACGGTGGCCTCGTCATTCTGCTCCAGCGCCTCGGCCAGGCGCAGCAGCTTGCCGATCCGGCCCGTGCGCGACAACAGGGCATCGCGCACGTCGTCCGTGACGTTGAGCTGCGCGACAATCTCCGCGACAGGCGTGCCGAGCAGCGCGTCCATGAGCGAGAGGATGCCGGTCATGAAGGCCCGGTCCCGGTAGCCCTCGTCGAAGGACTCCCGCTCTGCGAGCAGTTCCATCAGCTTGCCCCGGGTAACGGCCAGGGTGAGCAGCGGGCTCGGGAAGTCCCCCGTGCTGTGGTGGGCAAAGAGCAGCACCTGCAGCCATCGCTGCAGCTGGCGGGTGCCGAGCACGACCAGGGCGTGGGACAGGGACTGGATCTTGCTGCGGAAGCCCATGCTCACGGAATTGACGAGCCGCATCAGCTTGTAGCTGAGTTCCGGCGACTGCTTGAAGGTCTGCTCGATGGCCTGGGGCTCGGCGTCGGTCAGGGTCTGCTGCAGGAGGTTCATCAGCACCTGCTTGGACGGATCCGCGCGACGGCCCTCGAGGATCACCGGCCGTGCAAAGTAGTAGCCCTGGAAGAGGTCGAAGCCGAGGTCCCGGCACCAGTTGGCCTGTTCCAGGCTGTCGACCTTCTCGGCCAGCAGCTTGACCCCGGCCCGGCGCGCACGGGTCACCAGGCCCGGCACGTCCCCCGCCGGCGTGGCGGGAATGTCCACCTTCACCACCTCGATCAGGGGCAGCAGCGCATCGTGGGTCACGTCCATCTGCACGATGTCGTCGAGCGCGAAGTGGAAGCCGGCGGCGCGCAACTCCCGGCAGCGGCTGACGATGTCGTCGTTGATCTCCACCGTCTCCAGCAGCTCCACGACCGTGCGGTCGGGCGGCAGGAGCTCGACGACGCCCGACATCAGCAGTTCCGCATCGAAATTGATGAAGCCACGGCAGCCGCCCAGCACCGCGTCGATGCCCAGCTCGTTGAAGGCATGGGCGATGACGCTGGAGGTGGCCATCCGGTCGTCGGAGACGTTCGCGCCCTCACGGCAGCCGGAACGGAACAGCAGCTCGTAGGCCACCGTGTTCTGGTTCCGGTCGAGGATGGGCTGGCGGCCCAGGAGGAAGGTCGGGGAAGCGTGCATGGAGGCTGCATTATTCCGGGGCAGCGACCCCGGCGCAGAGAGCCGGCGCACACTCTCAGCCGAGCACCCGCTCCACCGTCCACCAGGCCCCCGTGGCCGCGATCAGCAGCGACGCGGGAACGACCACCCGGGCGCGGTACCAGGGGCGGTTCCGGAACCACAGGCCGACGGCGGCGAAGGCCAGCCCGATCACGGCCAGCTGCCCCAGTTCCACCCCCACGTTGAAGGCCACCAGTGCCGGGAGGAACTCCCCCGGGGGAAGCCCCAGTTCCGTCAGGACCCCCGCGAAACCCAGCCCGTGCAGCAGGCCGAAGCCGAACACCACCCAGACCCGCCAGGGCTTGAGGCCCGTGACGAACAGGTTCTCGAGCGCCACGTAGACGATGGAGACCGCGATCAGCGGCTCGACGATGGCCGGCGACAGGGAAATCACCCCATAGAGGGAAAGCGCGAGCGTGATCGAGTGGGCCAGCGTGAACGCCGTCACCTGGTAGAGCAGTGGCCGCCAGTGGACCGACAGCAGGAAGATGCCGAGCACGAACAGGATGTGGTCCAGTCCCTTCGGCACGATGTGGGTGAAGCCCAGCACCACGTAGTCCCGGAAGACCTGGGCCGTCGTCCGTACGGGCACCAGGGCAGGATCGAGCTCGAAGGGCTCGCTCGTGGCGCCGGGCTGCAGCCAGTCGGCGCGGACCACGGCGCCGCCCGGTGTGGCGAGGCGCAGGGCGCTCTCGCCGAAGTCCGGCGCATAGCGCCAGGTGAAGGTGCGGCTGCCGGGCGGTACCTGGCCCTCGAGACGGAGGACCGTGAGGCGCTCCACGCCGGGGTCGCCCACCGCCGGGATCCCGACCTCGGCGAGCGCCGGGCTGGCCCGGTCCCCGTCGAAGCGCAACTCCATGCCATCCAGAAGGCGCGGCGCCGCTGCGTCGAACCGGGCCCGCAGCGCCTCCGGGGGCAAGAGCCGCAGGGCGTCGTACTCGGCGGCCTGCGGCGCCTCGCTGGTATCCTCGTGCTCCGGGCCGATGCCGGCGAGGACCGCCTCCAGGTTCAGGTTGATCGTGGTTGCGTAGGCGCCGTCGCCTTCGAACGTCACCGTGACGATAGCCGGCCGCAGGCGATGGGCGTCTGCGACCGGCGCCACCAGCAGGCAGGAAACGGCGGCCAGACACCAGTGGCGCACTCCGCGCATCAACCGCTCCTACGCCCGTCGGGCAATGTGCGAGACTAACCCGATGCCCGCATGCTTCTCCACCCGCACACGGCGGTTGCCGGTGGCCGCCCTTCTGGCGCTGTGTGCGACATCCGGCGCGGCCCACGACTTCTGGATCGAACCCGAGGCCTTCCAGCCTGCGCCGGGCAGCGAGGTCCCGGTCACCCTGCGCGTCGGCGAGAATTTCTCCGGCACCAGCCAGCCCTTCGTCCCCGGGTGGTTCGTGGATTTTTCCGTGAGCTCGCCGACTGGCCGGGCACCGGTTGACGGCCTCGTGGGTGACGACCCGGCGGCGACTATCGGGATGCCGGAGGCCGGGCTCCGGATCATCGGCTACCACAGCGAGCGGTCCTTCGTGGAACTGGATCCGGCGAAGTTCCGGGCGTACCTCCTGCAGGAGGGACTGGACGGGGTCGTCGCGCTACGGCAGCGACGCGGCGAGGCGGGCGTCAATGGCCGGGAGTACTACTCCCGCTGCGCCAAGGCGCTGGTGCAGGCGGGCAGGCCGGGGCCCGGCTCCGGGTTCGACCGGGTCCTCGGTTACCCACTCGAGCTGGTCCCCCGCGCGGATCCCTACCTGCTGGGGCCAGGTGATTTGCTGCCGGTCGAGCTGCGTTACCGGGGCCAACCCATCAACGGCGTGCTGGTGATCGCCTTCCCCTCGCGCGAGCCGGGCCGGCGCGTTGCCCTCCGCACCGGTGCGGACGGCCGGGTCACCATCCCCCTCGATCGGCCGGGTCGCTGGCTGGTGAAGGCCGTGCACATGATCGAGGTTCCGGACCCGGACCCGCAGGCCGACTGGGAAAGCTTCTGGGCGTCGCTGACCTTTGCGATCCCGGCAGGGCCTGCGTCGCCATCAGCACCGCGCTGATCTCGTCGGACCGGACGAGGCGACGGATCCGGTCGAACTGCCCCAGCGCCTCGGGATAATTGCGCCCAAGGTGCAGGAGCCACTGCTTGAGGCGGCCGTGCCGGTAGCGCTCCGGCACGGTCGCCACCACGGCGTGCCAGAAGCGGGCGACCATTGCCTCGACCTCGGGCCAGGCCATCCCCCGGGCCGCGGCCCCCCGGATGAGTCGCGGCAATGCCGGGTTCGCCACGGCGCCCCGGCCGAGCATGAGGTCCATGCAGCCGGAAACCGCCTGGCAGCGGCGGGCGTCCTCAACGGTCCAGATCTCTCCATTGGCGACCACGGGCACGGCGACCTGCGCGCGGATCCGGGCGATCCACTCCCAGTAGGCCGGGGGACGGTAGCCGTCCTGGCGGGTCCGTGCATGCACCACGAGCTCGGCGGCACCGCCCTCGACGAGCGCGGTGGCACACTCGATGGCACCGTCCGGTGAATCGAAGCCGAGCCGCATCTTGGCCGTCACGGGGATTGGCGGTGGCACCGCCGCCCGCACGGCCACGACGATGTCCTGCATGAGCCGGGGCTGGCGGAGCAGCGCCGCGCCACCGCCATGCCGGTTCACCAGCCGGGCCGGGCAGCCGAAGTTCAGGTCGATCCCGGGCGCGCCGAGCGCCGCAGCCCGGGCCGCGTTGGCCGCGAGGCTCGCGGGATCGGAGCCGAGCAGCTGCACCCTGACCGGCACACCGGCCGGCGTGCGCCCGCCGTTGCGCAGCTCGGGCACCACGCGGAAGTACCGCTCCTCGGGCAGCAGCGTGCCGGTGACCCGTATGAACTCGCTCACGCAGAGGTCGATGCCCCCCGCGCGGGTCAGGGTGTCCCGCAGGAGGTGATCGAGCAGCCCCTCCATGGGGGCGAGCAGCAGCCTCGGATTGCTTGGTGGCCGCATGGCGTCGGGTCCCGGGAGGCGACGGGTGAATGGTAAGCTCCCCGCCCCGCCCCCGCTGGACTTCCGAGGAGCCCCGCCGTGACCCGACCGTTCCCCCTGGCAGCCGCCTTTCTGATCGCCCTGCTCTGCACCGTCCTGCCCGGGCATGCCGCCGACGAGGCCGCGAAGCCGGCGGAGAAGTACGTGCCCACGGTGCTGATCACCGGGGCAAACCGGGGCATCGGCCTCGAGTACGTGCGCCAGTACGCGGCGCGAGGCTGGAACGTGATCGGGACGGCGCGCAAGCCCGCGGAGGCCACCGACCTCAATGCCATGGCCCGGGAGAACCCGCGGATCACCGTCGAGCAGCTGGACGTGAGTGACCTCGCGTCCATCGACGCCCTGGCAAAGCGCTGGGAGGGCAAGCCCGTGGACATCCTGGTCAACAACGCGGGCATCACCGGCACGCCCCAGGACCAGTTCTTCGGCAAGCTGAACTACCCGGTGTTCGACCAGGTGTTCCGCACCAACGTGGTGGGGCCGCTGAAGATGGCCGAGGCCTTCGCGAAGAACCTGGAGATGAGCGAGCAGAAGAAGCTCGTCAATATCTCGAGCAGCGAGGGCTCCATCGGCTCGGTGCCCGCCGGCCGCACCTTCTTCTACCGGGCCAGCAAGGCGGCCCTCAACATGGAGATGAAGAACCTGGCGCCGGTGATCAGGAACAAGGGCATTTCCCTCGCCCTGATCAACCCGGGACCCGTCGACACCGACATGATGAAGGGCATGCCGAAGAGCTTCCTGCGCACGAAGGAACAGGCGGTGGCCGACATGATCCGGATCACCGACCGGCTCAGCGTGAACAACACCGGCCTGTTCTGGAACTACAGCGGGGAGTACCTGCCCTGGTAGCGGCGTCGGCTGCACCGTCAGGGTGCAGCTGCACCGTCGTTGGGCGCGACTTCGGGAACAGCCGTGCGGCAGGTTGTCCATTGACACACCGCCGCACCGCTACTTAGTGTCCCCCGTCGGGCACGCCGCCCGGAGGAGAGACCCATGAAGCGCGCGATTCTCGGTGCCCTCGTCGCCACGCTGGCCACGGGATGCTCGTCGAACTCCACGGCACCGGAGGCAAAGGCGGCGCGGCCGCCGAGCTTCAACCCGCCCGCCGGCGTGCAGGTGGCCGAGGAAGGCCCGCGCAAGCTGCGCTATTACAGGATCCCCAACGTGCCGAAGGCCGCCGAGGCCTACTACGCCTCGGACAACCTGCACATCATCGCCCAGGTGCAGGACCCGGACGCGGTGCGCAAGAAGCCGACGGACGGCGGCGCGCTCACCTGGACCTTCACCGACCAGGGCACGGACCTGAAGCGCATCAACGGCATCGGGCAGGACGCCTGCTCCTACTTCTTCCCCGACATGCAGCACGTGGTCTACACCTCCATCCGGGACCAGCTCGACAAGCCCATCGGCAACTGGTCCGACCCCCGGGACTATCCCCAGGGCGGCGAGCTCTACAAGGCCCGCATCGACGGCAGCAACGTGCAGCGGCTGACCAACAACGAGTTCTACGATGCGGAGATCTCCGTCTCTCCGGATGGCCAGTGGATCGTGTTCGGTCGCCAGACCGACGGCAACATGGACCTCTGGCGCATGCGGGCCGACGGCACCGGCGAGCAGCAGATCACTTTCACCAAGGACTGGGACGAAGGCCGTCCCATGTTCCTGCCGGACAGCCAGACGATCATGTTCCGGGCCTGGAAGTACGCGGACTACGGCAAGGTCCGTCCCACGCCGATGACGGTCTTCACCATCCGCTACGACGGCACGGAGCTGACCCCGCGCACGCCGCCCGACACCAGCATGAACTGGAGCAGCTACCCGGCGCCGGACGGGCGCCACTTCATCGGCGTGCGGGTGATCGAGAACAACAACTGGGAGATCTTCCTGTACGACATGGAGCGTCCCAACGCGCCGCCGGAACGCATCACGTACAACGCCAAGTTCGACGGCCTCGACTCCATCTCGCCGGACGGCCAGAAGATGCTGTTTGCCCGCGCCACGGGCGACGGCTTCATGGCCGACCTGTACACCCACGTCATGGACATCTCGTCCCTCGGCATCGGGCCGGAGAACTACAAGGGCAGCATCCCGAAGGTGGCCGCGACGAAGGCGGAACCGGGCTGGTAAGCGCCAGCTACCCGGCGAAGAAATACCGCGTCAGGTGGAAGAACACCGGCGCGGCGAAGCTCACGGAGTCCATGCGGTCGAGCATGCCGCCGTGGCCCTCGATCATCACGCCCCAGTCCTTGGCACCGAGGCTGCGCTTGACGGCGGACAGGGTGAGGCCGCCGAGGAAGCCCATGAGCACGACGATCGCCGACATGCCCAGCGCCTGGAGGGGCGTGAAGGGCGTGATCCACCACATGGCGGCGCCGATCAGGGCGGCAGACGCGAGTCCGCCCAGGAAGCCCTCGACCGTCTTCGAGGGGCTGACGCGCGGGGCGATCTTCCGCCGGCCGAACAGCTTGCCGAAGACGTACTGCATGACGTCGGAGAGCTGCACGACCAGGACCAGGTAGAAGACCAGCAGGGCGTTCTGTCCCTCGTAACCCGGGATGTCGAGCAGCATGAGCGCCGGTGCGTGGCTGATGCAGTACACCGTGATCATCACCGCCCACTGGATCTTGGCGGACCGGCTCAGGAACTCGTCCGGGTCATCGTCGAGCGCCGCGAAGGCCGGCAGCAGCAGGAACGCGTACACGGGGATGAAGATGGTGAAGACCCCGTAGCGGTCCCACCCGATCAGCAGGTACTGGGCCGGGATCAGCACGAAGAAGGCCAGGAACAGCGGCTTGTGGTCGCCCCGGCGCGTGGGCGTCAGGGTGATGAACTCCCGCAGGGCGAAGAACGAGGCGAACGCGAACAGCACGAGTGTCGCGCCCTTGCCCAGCAGGAAGGCCACGGCAAAGATCGCCACCATCACCCACCAGGAACGGACCCTCGCCCGGAGGTTGGCGACCACGTCCCGCTTCGCCGGCGTCGTCGCCCGCCGCTCGAGGACCCAGCCGATGGCGGAGGACAGCGCCAGCAGGGCAACGATGCCGCCCATGAGCCACTGGAACTTGGCCATCGGCGTCATGCGAGCGCCACCACCGCACCGCGCGCCCGTTCGAGAAAGGCCGCCTTGTCCTCGCCGGTGGCGCGGGGTAACGGTGCCCCGAAGCGCACCGTGCAGGTCAGGGGGATCGGCAGGCTGATGCCCTTGGGCATCGCGCGGTGCAGGTTCTCCAGGTAGACGGGCACGAGCTGCACGGCCGGGAAGCGGCTGCCGAGGTGGAACAGGCCGCTGCGGAAGGGCCCGGGCAAGGCCTCCGCGCCCCGGGTGCCTTCCGGGAAGATGATGAGCGAATCGCCCGCCGCGAGCGCCGCATAGAGGGGCTCGAGCGGGTCGCCCCGCTGCTCCGTGCGGGCGCGCTCGATCAGCACGGCGTTCAGGCCCTTCAGCGCGATATAGCTCTTGAGGCCGCCCCGGCCCCAGTAGTCCCGGGCGGCGACGGGACGCGTGTGCCGGCGCAGGCCCCGGGGCAGGGCGGCCCAGATGGCGAGCGTGTCGATGTGGCTCGTGTGGTTCGCGAAGTAGATGCGCTGGACCTCCTCCGGCCCGCAGCCGAGCCAGCGCGGATAGGCCCCGACCAGCAGCCGCACGAGGCCCACCAGCAGGGCACTGGACGGGCGCATCAGCCGGCCCGGAGCCGGGCGGCGATGGCCCGGGTGCGCGTGACGCAGGTGAGCGTGGCGCCCACGGCGATGAGCCAGGCGGTGAGCTCGAGGGCGCGGAGCGTGCCCCACCCGTACAGCTCGGTAGCGGCCACGAGGCAGCCCAGCGTCATCGCCGCCATGCGCTGCTGCTTGGCGAAGGGCCCGCGGAAGTCCTGGGCCTGGCCCAGCGTGCCACCCAGGACGCGGATGTAGGCGGTCACCGCCGCCGCCAGCGCACCATACCAGCCCAGCGCGGGCGCGCCGCTGGCATAGCCCAGCGTCACGATGAAGAGGGAATCGGCGATGCGGTCCGGCACCTCGTTGTAGAGCGCGCCCACCGGCGACTTGCGACCGCCCTCCACCGCCACCATCCCGTCCAGCAGGTTGCAGAGGAGCCGCAGCTGGATGCAGGCGGCGACCGCGACCAGGCCGGCGGGCGTGGGGGCGTAGAGCAGCAAACCGGCCCCGGCCAGGGCGAACAGGATGCTGAGCAGGGAGATATGGTCCGGCGTCGCCCGGGCCCGCACGAGGGCGCCGGCGAACGCCCGGGCCCAGCGCGTGGAGCGGGACTTCAGGGGCCGGCGGTTGGCGCTGGGGTCGGTCATGGCGTTGCGGCACACACTCTACCCGGGCGTGTGACGCCGGTCACGGATCGGCGGCCCGGACCGGCCTACGGTTCGCACTTCCAACCGACCAACACTCGCCCGTCGGCCCTGCCGGGGGCGCGACCATGGAGGGTCCCATGCAGCCCCATTCAGACTGGTGGTCCGAGTGCGCCTTCGTCCGGGACTACTTCTTCGGCAGCGAGCGGAAGATCGCGCACCAGGTGGCGGAATACCTGGCCCGCAAGTACGTGGGCGAGGGCATCACGGCCCTGAAGCCCGATACCGACGTGGCGGCGCTGGTGGGCGACTCGATCCGCAGGAAGATCCACCTGGACGACTTCACCCTGGCCCGGGACGATGACCTGCTGGCGGAGGTGGACCTCAAGGACTCCCTCTCCTTCGAGGCGCTGGTCCGGCAGGTGACCCAGCAGAGGCGCGCCCTGTAGGACTCCGCCGACACCCGGCCGTGGCTGCGCCACGCAGCATCCCGGGGGTGGTATCGTGGCACGGCATACCCCGGCCCGGAGGTGTCCCATGACCACGGTAACCCAGCGGTTCCTGCTCATCCTGGTCTTCACGCTCGCGCCACCGGCGCTCGTGCAGGCCCAATTCTGGGACCCCCGCGCCCTCGAGGGCGACCCCGCCTCGGCCACGGGTCCGCTGGCGCCCGCACTCACCGGCCTCAGCGACCTGCACCGGACCGTGACGACCTCGAACCCGGCCTCCCAGGCCTTCTTCGACCAGGGGCTGCGGCTCGCCTACGGCTTCAACCACTCGGAGGCGGTGCGGGCGTTCAAGGAAGCGGCGCGCCTCGACCCGGGCAATGCCATGGCCTGGTGGGGCATCGCCTACGCCCTCGGGCCCAACCTGAACCTGCCGATGGTGCCGGAGGCGACCGCGCCGGCGGCCGCGGCGATCCGCCAGGCCATGAACCTGCGCAAGGGTGTCACGCCCGTGGAACGCGACCTGATCGAAGCCACCGCGAAGCGCTACGCGGAGCCCGCACCGGAAGACCGGTCGGCCCTCGACCAGGCCTTCGCGGATGCGATGCGCGACCTGGCCGCGAAATATCCCGGCGATCCCGACATCGCCACCCTCTATGCCGACGCCCTGATGAACCAGTCACCCTGGAACTACTGGTATGCGGACGGCAGCCCGGGACCCCGCACGACGCTGATCGTCGACACCCTCGAGGGCGTCCTGCGCCGCCATCCGGACCACATCGGGGCGCTGCACCTCCACATCCATGCCGTCGAGGCCGCCCAGCCGAAGCGCGCCGAGGTCAGCGCCGATCGCCTGCTCGGGCTCGCGCCCAACGCCGGTCACCTGGTGCACATGCCCTCGCACATCTACATGCGGGTCGGACGCTACGCGGACGCCGCCGCCAGCAACGAACTGGCCGACGCGGCTGACAACGCCTACGTGGCCCAGTGCAATGCGCAGGGGCTCTATCCGCTCTTCTACCACCGGCACAACCAGCACTTCCTGACCTGGGCGGCGATGTACCAGGGCCGGCAGGCGGTGGCGATGGCTGCCGCCCGGCAGATCGCGGAGGGCATCGAGCCCCACATGATCGCGGGGCCCCTGTCGGAAACCGTGCAGCACCTCATGAGCCAGCCGCTGTACGTGATGGTGCGCTTCGGCGAGTGGGACGCGATCCTGGAGGAGCCGGCGCCCCTCGCCGACTACGGCTTCATGACGGCCATGTGGCACTACGCGCGGGGCATGGCCTTCGCCAACACGGGCAAGGCCGGTGCCGCCCGCCGGGAACTGAAGATCCTCGGGGCGACGGCAACTGGCCCGGCGATGCGCGACAAGCTGGTCGGCTTCGCGCCGGCACCCGCCGTGATCGGCATCGGGGTTGACGTGCTCGGCGCGACGCTCGACTCCCGCGCAGGCAACCACACCGCGGCGATCGCGAAGCTCGACCGCGCCACCCGGGTGCAGGATGGCTTCATCTACAACGAGCCGCCGGACTGGTACTTCCCCGTCCGCCATTACCTGGGCGCGGAACTGCTGGACGCCGGTCGCGCCGCCGAGGCGGAAACCGTCTACTGGCAGGACCTCGCGCGCAATCCGCGGAACGGCTACGCGCTGCTGGGCCTGGAGCAGGCGCTGAAGGCCCAGGGCAAGCCGGCGGACGAGGTAACGGCCCAGTTCAGCGCTGCCTGGCGTGATGCCGACGTCAGGCTGGCGTCGTCGCGCCACTAGGGAGCGTGGCAGCCCTGGGGGAGTGTCTTGCAGCGACCACCGTTTCGCTGCCCGCGAGCGCCTGGCTGTTGTTGACCGGCCTGGTCGCAGTCGCCAGGCCAAAGCGCCTGTTCCACTGCCTGCGCGGGGCCTAGCGACAGGACTCCCGGCCTCCCGAGTCGACCGAACTCGCCGTGACGGCGCGGGCTGGGCGCGCCAGGCAGGACAATTCCGACGAGCATCGGGACGCTTGCCCAGGAATCGGCTGACACCCAGCAACTCCCATCAGCCGATGATCTTCGACGCCGCCCGCGAGAGCCGCGGCTCAGAGATAGGCGAAGAGGAATACGAGCCCGCCGAGAAGGCCGAGCCGCTCCGGCCATTTCGGCGGACCCAGGGACGGTATCTGCGCCGCCACCCGGTGCTCGTGGCTGGCGACGCCGTGGAGGACGACGTGAAAGATCGAGCCCGCGACGAAGGCCTGGAACCAGGCGACGCCGGGGCCCGTCAACAGCGTCAACGCCGCGTCACCGACCAGGTAACCCCCCACCGTCCCGCCGACCAGCAGGACGAGCACGGCGCTGGCAACGCGCCGCCCGAACGCCGGCGCCAGCAGGAACCACAACGCAATGCCCTTCGGCATGTTGTGCAGGACGATGGCGAGGCCCTGCTGTTGCTCCGCGGAATGGTCCTCGTGCCCGCCGGCTTCGGCGCCCATCAGGATCAGGCCATCGAGCATGCAGTGGGCCAGGAGGCCCAGGGCTCCGAGTGCCAGGAAGGCCAGGTGCTCCCGGTGTGCGGCGTCGTGGAACAGCCGCTCGACCAGCAGCGGAAAGGCGAGGCCCAGTGCGGCGAAGACCCACGCGACCCGCCCGCCGGCCTCGATGGCTTCGGGCAGGATGCCGAAGAGGAACAGGCCGGCGATGGTGATGAACGCAAAGCCGTCCAGGAACGCGGTCGTGCGGCTGCCCAGTCGACCGAGTTCGAACAGGAGGGGGCCGGACAACAGGGCGACGATGGCGGCCAGGAGGAGCATTCAGGCAGTCTACTTGGATGAGCGACCGCGCGAAGACGCTAGCGCGAAAGAGATCGTCAGTGCCGGATGAATGGTGGTGATGGGTGGAGTTGAACCACCGACCTCAGCATTATGAG
>CALGMY010000163.1 GCA_937958785.1 uncultured Gammaproteobacteria bacterium
GTGGCCATGACGGCGTCGCCGATGGTCTTCACCACCGCGCCCGCCTCGGCGGCCGGCCCTCGGCGGCCGTGCTCACGGTGATCACGCCGGGCTACGCCGGGCCCCTCCGCCTCCTCGTCGGGATCGCCGCGGACGGCACCGTGCTCGGGGTGCACGTCACTGAGCACCGGGAGACCCCGGGCATCGGCGCGGTCGTTGCAGAGGAGTCGCCCCGGTTGCTGGCGACCTTCACGGGACGCTCGGCGTCCGCGCTGCCGCCGGCCGGCTGGGCCCTCCGTGCCGACGGGGGCGACGTCGACGCGGTGGCCGGTGCCACGACCACGAGCCGGGGCATCGTCGCGGGGGTGCGCCAGGCCGTGCAATACTTCGCGGCCCACCGGGAGGTGATCCTTGCGGCCCACGAGTGACGCCCGGGCAACCGGCCTCGCCCTCATCGCCGGACTCGGACCCCTCCTCGCGGGGACACGGACGCTTGAGGCGGGGATCATGCTCGGGCTTGCCTCGCTGCTCGTCGTCACCACGGCCACGGCGCTGGTCGCCCTGCTGGGGCGGCACCTCACACCGGCCTGGCGCCTGCCCGCGAGTATCGTGGTCACAGGCGCGCTCGTGACCGCCGTGGACCTGGTGCTCGCCACCGGCTGGCTGGGCACGGGTGCGGACCTGCGCCCGTTCGTGCCACTGATCATCATCAACGGGCTGCTGCTGGCCACGGTGGAGGCAGGGTCCAGCCGCGCCCCGCGCGAAGCCGTCCGGGCCGCGCTGGCGGCAGGCGGTGCCGGTGCGCTGCTGCTTGCAGCCTTCGGGGGTATACGCGGCTGGCTGGCGCCCGCGTTGCCGGTGGCCGCCCTGGCGCCCGCGGCCTTCTTCCTGCTGGCAGGCCTGGCCGCCGTGCGAGAGGCCCGCGCCGCGCGCCGGCGGGCCCCATGACGCCCCGGCAGCGGGCGGCGCTCTTCCGACGCCTGGCGGCCGCGAATCCGGCGCCCACCACCGAACTCGTCTACTCGAGCCCGTTCGAACTGCTGGTGGCCGTCATCCTCTCGGCCCAGGCGACGGACGTCGGGGTCAACAAGGCCACCGCGCGGCTCTTTCCGGTCGCGAACACCCCCGCCGCGATCCTCGCCCTCGGCGAGGAGGGACTGAAGCAGCACATCCGCACGATCGGCCTCTTCAACACCAAGGCGAGGAACATCCTCGCCACCTGCCGGGCGCTGCTCGACCAGCACGGCGGCGAGGTGCCCCGGGAGCGGGCGGCGCTCGAGGCACTGCCCGGCGTCGGGCGCAAGACCGCCAACGTGATCCTGAACACCGCCTTCGGCGAGCCCACCATCGCGGTGGACACCCACATCTTCCGGGTGGCGAACCGCACCGGGCTGGCACCCGGGCGCACGCCCCGGGCCGTGGAGGATGCGCTGGTGGCGGCCACGCCCGCCCGCTACCGCAAGGACGCCCACCACTGGCTGATCCTGCTCGGCCGCTACGTGTGCAAGGCCCGCAGGCCCGACTGCCCGCGGTGCCCCATCGCGCGGCAGTGCGGGTACGCCCACAAGACGACCGCCGCCGCTTGAGCCCGGCCTCGCCAGCGGAGGGCTTCCTCGCCCTCGACCAGGGCGGCCACTCGAGCCGTGCGCTGGTCTTCGCCGGTGACGGCAGGCTGGTGGCGGAGGCCGCGGTGCCGGTGCGGACGCTGCAGGGCCCGGAGGGCCACGTGGAGCACGACCCGGAGGAACTCGTCGCCTCCCTGCGGGCGGCCATCGACGCCGCCTGCGCGCACCTGCCCGCCGGCCAGCGCCTTGAGGCGGCCGGCCTCGCGACCCAGCGCTCCAGCTTGGCCTGCTGGGACCGGCACACAGGCGCGGCCCTCTCGCCCATCATCAGCTGGCAGGACCGGCGAAATGCGGCGTGGCTTGCCGGGCTGGCGCCCTCGGCGCAGCGAATCCGGGAACTGACCGGGCTCGTGGTCACGCCCCACTACGGGGCCAGCAAGATGCGCTGGTGCCTGGAGCACCTGCCCGCCGTGCGGGACGCGGCGAAGGACGGGCGGCTCGCGATGGGCCCCCTCGCGAGCTTCCTCGCCTGCCGGCTCCTGCCCGGCCACCCGCTGTTCGCGGACCCGGCCAATGCCTCCCGGACCCAGCTCTGGTCGCTCGCCACCCGGGACTGGTCGCCGGAACTTGCCGCGCTCTTCGGCATCGACACAGCCGTGCTGCCCCGGGCCGTGCCGAGCCGCCACGACTACGGCCTGCTGCCGACGCCCCGCGGCGACGTGCCCCTCACGGTCGTCACCGGCGACCAGTCCGCCGCGCCGTTCGCCTTTGGCGCCCTGGACCCCGCCACCGGCTACGTGAACCTCGGCACCGGTGCCTTCGTGCAGCGGGCCGTGGCGGGCGCGCTGCCCGCCGCACCCCGGCTTCTCGTCAGCGTGGTCTGGTCCACCGCGACGCGGGTGGACTACCTGCTCGAGGGCACGGTGAATGGCGCCGCGAGCGCGCTCGACTGGCTGGCCGTGCGGGAGGCCATGCCGGTGGCGGCCCTCCTTGCCGAGGCGGACCGGGCCCTGGCGGCCGGGGAAGCGCCGCCCCTCTTCCTCAATGGGGTGTCCGGCCTCGGCGCGCCGTTCTGGGTGAGCGACCTCGGCTCCCGCTTCATCGGCGGGGGCAGCCCGGGGGCGCGGGTGCTCGCGGTCCTGGAGAGCATCGCCTTCCTGGTCCAGGCCAACCTGGAGGAGATGACGCCCCACGGACCGCCGCTCTCCCGGCTGCTGGTGACGGGCGGGCTGTCGGCGAACGATTACCTGTGCCGGTGCCTGGCCACCGTGAGCGGCCTGCGCCTCGAGCGGTCCACGGAACCGGAGGCGACCGCCCGGGGCCTCGCGCGGCTGGTCGCCGGGAGCGCGGCGGCGGACTGGCCCGTGCCGCCGGCGGTACCCGTCGCGGGGCCAGCGGTGGCGGGATTGGCCGGGCGTTACGTGGCCTGGCGGGCGGCGCTCGACCAGGCGATCGGCGGCGGCACCTAGATCGACATGCCGCCGTCCACGGTGAGCGTGGTGCCGGTGACGAAGGCGCTGCGACGGGAGACCAGGTACACGGCGGCCTCCCCGGCGTCGTGCTCCGGGTCGCCGAAGCGCCCGATGTGGTGCTTGGCGGCGTTCTTTTCCCGCATGGCCGGCACCGCGGCGTGCAGCTGCTCGGCCTTCTCGGTGGCGAACACGCCGAACAGCAGCGTGTTCACCCGGATGCCCCGCCGTGAATACTCGAGCGCGGCGGTGCGGGTGAGGCCTTCCACCGCCAGCTTCGAAGCGACGTAGGGCGCCATGCGCAGGCCCGGGTCCCGGGTCGTGCCGGAACTGACGTTGATGATGGAGTAGCCCGCGCCGGTGTCCGAACCCTGGGCGAGGAACTGGCGGATCGCGTGCTTCATGCCGAGCCAGGTGCCGGTGACGTTGGTCCGCATCACCTGCTCGAAGGCCGCGAGGGACTCGTCGGCCAGCAGCTGGAAGTCACCCGGGTCCACGGCGTTGTTGATGAAGGCATCGAGGCGGCCGAAGTGGCTGGCCGCGAACTGGACCAGCCGCTCGTTGTCCGGCTCGCTGGTGATGTCCATCTGCAGGTACGCGACCTGGCCGGCCGGGCAGCCGGCCGCCTGGCGCAACCGCGCCAGGGCGGGCTCGCCGGTGGCGGCGTGCCGGCTGGTGATGACCACGCGGGCGCCATGCTTCGCGAGGCGCGTGGCCATGCCGAAGCCGATGCCCATGGTGCCACCCGTGACGATGACAACCTTGCCGGCGAGTTCCTGGTCCATCCTTCAGTCCTTCAACCCGCGTCCCGGATTTCCTCGAGCATGAGACGAACGGTCTTCGCGGGCCGCCCGGTCGCCGCGGCGTAATGGGACGGCACGTCGAAGGCACCCGCCCGGATCGCCTGGAAGCAGCCGGCCAGCATGCGGGCGACGGCCTCGCCCCGCTCCGGCATCAGCTGGCGGAACTTGCCGATGCAGGCCTCGTCGCTGATGACCTCGTAGCGCACGTCGATGCCGAACACCTCGCAGGCCCGGGCGACGATCTCCGCCTGGGTCAGCGTCTCGCCCGTGATGTTCAGGACCTCGCCGTGCCGGTCCGGGTCCATGGCGAGGCCCGCGTAGGCCCCGGCAATCTCGTCGATGGTGAGGTAGGGGGCGCGGCCTTCGCCGCCCGGGTTGGCATAGACCCCGGTGTCCGCCGCCTTGCGGATGTGGGCGAGGTCCAGCTCCAGGTAGAGGGCATTGCGCCCGATCACCCACTGGAGCCCCGAGCCGCGGAGATCGTCCTCCGTCGCGCGGTTGACCTGCTGGGTGGGGCCGTAAAGCGTGTCCCGCTCGACGCCGTTGCCAGCGATGCTGGTGAAGATCACCCGGCGCACGCCGGACGCCCGGGCCGCCCCGATGACGTTCCGGTGCAGCGGCACCCGGTCGGTGCCGCCGGCCACCGGCGCGGAGATCATCACCACCGTGTCCACGCCCGCGAGGGCGGTGGCCAGCGAGCCTTCCGAGGCGTAGTCGCCGGACCGCACGGTGATGCCGGGCACCCGGACCCGGGACGGGTCCCGGGCGACCGCGACGAGCCGGCCCCCCTGCCCCTGCCGGACGAGTTCGCGCAACAGGGCGTGGCCGAGCCGGCCCGAGGCGGCGGTGACGGCGATCATGCGGCTGCGCCCGACCGGCTCAGGCTCTGGCCTGTGCGCGCAGGTCCGCAAGGACCGTGCCGACGTCGAGGGCCTCGGCCTCGTGGGCCTGCTCCCGCCAGGTCTCCGCGAGCGCGGCCTTGTACCAGTCCTGCATGGCAGGCAGGGCCAGGAGGCGCCGGGCATAGTCGGCCGCGGCACCGGGCAGCCTGAGGTCGTAGGTCTGCACCCGGAAGGCGACGGGCGCAAAGAAGGCGTCGGCGGCCGTGAAGGCCGGGCCGGCGAGGAAGGGCCCGCCGAAGCGCGCGAGGCCCTCGTTCCACAGCTCGCCGATGCGGTCGAGGTTGCGCTGGAGGGCCGGGGACACTTCCCGCAACCGGATCCGGAGCCCGCAGTTCATGGTGCAGATGTTGCGCAACACCGGGAAGCCCGAGTGCATCTCGGCGGCGGCGCACCGGGCAAAGGCCCGGGCGGGCGCATCGGCGGGCCAGACCCCCGCGTGGCGCTCGGCCAGGTACTCGGCAATGGCCAGGGAGTCCCACACCACCGTGGGACCGTCGTGCAGGCAGGGCACGAGGCCGGCCGGCGAGAAGGCGCGGAACGGGTCCCAGTTGGAACCTTCCCGGAAGACCTGCAGCCGCTCCTCGAAGGGGATGGCCAGGGCCTTCATCAGCAACCAGGGCCGGAGCGACCAGGAGGAGTAGTTCTTGTTGGCGATGTAGAGAACGTACATGCTACATAGACTACCGCACCTGCCCGTCAGAGGAGTTCCGGACCGCATGTCGCCCACCCGTATCGCCCTGGCTGCCCTCCTGCTGGTCCTGTCCGGCCAGGCGGCCGCCCAGTCCTGGGGACCCCTCGACCTGCTGAACCGGACGGTACCGGTCGGCGAGAAGCGCAAGTTCCCGTTCCTGGAGGAACGGACCTTCGAGGGCTCGTTCCTGGACACGGCGATCTTCGCCGCCCGCGGGGCCCGGCCCGGGCCGACCCTGTGCCTGACGGCGCTCGTGCACGGCGACGAGCGCAATGGCTTCGAGGTGGCCCGCACGGCCTTCGCGCAGACGGACGCGCGGCAGCTGGCCGGCACCCTGATCGCGCTGCCGGCCATCAACGTGAACGGCTTCCGCACCGGCAGCCGCTACATGCCCGACCGGCGCGACCTGAACCGGGCGTTCCCGGGCAGCGCCACCGGCAGCAACACGGCGCTGATCGCGGGCCTGGTGTTCGCCACCGTGAAGACCCACTGCGACGCGCTCATCGACCTGCATACGGGGTCCTTCGACCGGGCGAACCTGCCCCAGATCCGCGTGGACCTGGCGAACCCGGAGGCGCTCGAACTCGCCCGCGCCTTCGGTGCGCCGGTGGTGCTGGGCGGCGCGGGACCCCGGGGCAGCCTGCGGCGGGAGGCCATGGAGGCCGGCGTCACCGCCATCATCTACGAGGCGGGCCTGCCGCTGCGCTTCGAGCCGGCGGAGATCGAGCGGGGCGTCGAGGGGGTGCGCAACGTGCTGATCCACCTGGGCATGCGCACCGGGCGGGCGGGACCGCCGACGCCGGCCTCCCACGTCTACGCGAGCTCCCGCTGGCTGCGGGTGCCGCCGGGCCAGGGCGGGGTCTTCTACGCGGACCAGCCGCTCGGCGTGGTCATCAAGGCCGGCGACATGATCGCCCACGTGGACGACCCGTTCACGGATGAGCGCTTCATGATCCGGGCCGATGCGCCGGGCACCATCATCGGCATGGCGGTGCCCCAGGTGGTGTTCTCCGGTTACGCGCTGATCCACGTGGCCCGGAACTAAGCCCCGGTCCGGCCGCCTCAGAAGCCGATCCGGACTCCCGCCGTCAGCGCGACGGACTTGGGCTCACCACCGCCGGCCGCCGTCAGCCGGGCGGTGTCGCGCAGCTGGCGCAGCCACTCGGCACCCCAGTACCAGGTGAGGTCCGGGCCGGCCGTGTAACCGACGTGCACTCCGGCGCGCAGCTCGCAGGGGCCGCTGCCGGTGCCGTCCAGCATCCGCTCGTGGTCCTCGTTCCAGTACTCCGCCTCGGCCCGGGCCCGCAGGCTGAAGCGCGGGGCGAACGACCACGTATAGCGGCCCTGGAGACGGACGCCCACGTGCACGTCCGCCAGCTCCGAGCCATCGCCCAGGTAGCCGGTGGCGTCCCACTGCCAGCTCTCGTCCGCCCGGGACTGGAGCCCCAGGGCGGCGTACACCCGGGAGGGCAGCGTGCCCGTGTCGTACCGCGCGCCGAACACCAGGCCGTCGATGCCGAGGACCGGCTGTTCCAGCAGCAGCTCGGTCCGGTAGGTGGAGACGCCGACCTCCCGGCGCTCGCCATCGGATCGCAGCCACAGGCGGCGGCCGGCCGGTCCGGCGAAGCCGGTGGCGTCCCACTCGAGGGCACTGCCCTCCTCCACGCGCTGCATCTGCAGCTCGTCGGCCACGAAGCCAAGCGTCGAATCCTCGAAGTCCACGGCCCGGGCAGCGGGCACGATGGTCATGAGGGTGGTCAGCAGCGCCCACGTGAACGGCCACGCGGGGCCAGGGGCCCGGGGAACACGCATAGGGGGTCGGAAGCATTTTTATAGTTGTTATGGTCGGAGACACTAGGCGAGACGGCGGCCGGACACCGTGACGCCGGTCGCCCTTTCACGCGACCCCTCCGCCTGCTTTACTGCACATAATCCGCCACCCCTGCACGACACCCGCGCCGCACCGGCTTGAAGGAGATGCCTCGACCATGCGCAAGACCCTGACCACACTGCACCTCGCCCTCGCCGGGTTCTTCTTCCCCGTCGCGGTGATGTTCGCCCTGACGGGCGGCCTCTACACGCTCGCCATCAAGGGCGGGTACGCGGACACGAGCCGGCAGGTCACCCTCGACGCGCCGCTGGCCGCCGAACTCGGCGCCCTGGTCGCGCTCGTCGAGCGGGAGCTCGCCACCGCCGGCGAGCCCCTGCCGAGCGGCGGTGCGTCGCTGAAGAAGGCCGGGACCTCCTTCGAGCTGGAATGGACGGGCGTGGACCGGGACGTGATCCTGCGGCCCACCGCCGACCCGCTGCAGGCGGAACTCCTGGTGAAGGACACCGGCCCCTGGCGCCACCTGGTCCAGCTGCACAAGGCCAAGGGCAGCGCCGTCGCCAAGGCGATCTCCGTGGCCTGGGCCGTGGGGCTGGTGGCGATTCTCGCGTCCGGCCTCGCCATCGCGCTGGTCATGCAGACGATGGCGCTCGGACTGTGGCTGCTGGCGCGCG
>CALGMY010000164.1 GCA_937958785.1 uncultured Gammaproteobacteria bacterium
GGAGCCAGGGCATCAGCCCGCCCGCCGCGACCATGGCCATGAGGTGGGCCGGAATCCCATTCACGGTGTGCACCATGCCCGTCCGGTGGTTCTCGATGCGGCCTGCCACCGGGTCGACCCGCAGGACGTCGCCGGCCTGCACGGTGACGGCGTCCGGGAAGACCAGGGCCGGCAGCCCGAAATTGAGTGCGTTGCGATAGAAGATCCGCCCGAAGGACACGGCCAGCACGGCCCCCACGCCGAGGTGCACCAGCGCCATCGCCGCCTGCTCCCGGGCAGAACCCACGCCGAAGTTGCGGCCGGCCACGACGATGTCGCCCGGGCGCACACCCGCGGCGAACGCCGGGTCCACGGCCTCCATGCAGTGCCGTGCCATCTCCGCCATCGGCGCCTTGAAGTACAGGCCCGGGGCCATCACGTCGGTGTTGACGTCGTCGCCGAACACCCAGGCCCGCCCCCCGGTCGCCTTCACGCCAGGAACTCCCGCGGATCGGCGATGCGCCCCGCCACCGCGGACGCCGCCACGGTGTAGGGCGACGCCAGGTAGACCTCGGCGCTGTTGGCCCCCATGCGGCCGCGGAAATTCCGGTTCGTGGACGAGATGCACACCTCGCCGTCGCCAAGCACGCCGGCACCGAGCGCCGCGCAGGCCCCGCAGCCGGTGGGCAGCAGGTAGGCGCCGGCGGCGGTCAGGGTCGCGAGCGTCCCGTCGGCCGCGGCCTCGGCCATGGCCCGCGTCGAGGCCGGGGCCACGAGCAGCCGCGTGCCGGACGCCACCCGCCGGCCGCGCAGCACCTCCGCGGCCATGCGCAGGTCATCGAGCTTCGCGCCGACGCAGGCACCGATGTAGGCCTGGTTCACCGGCCGGCCCGCAAACGCATCCACGGGGCCGGCGTTCGCCGGCGAATGGGGCGCCGCCACCTGGGGCGCCAGGGCCGCCGCGTCGAAGGTGTGGGTGGCGGCGTAATCCGCGCCCGGATCGCTGCGCCAGGCCAGCGCATCGGCCGCCGGCTCGCGTCCCGCCGCCCGGAGTGCCGCGAGCGTGACCTCGTCGGCCTCGACGAGGGCCGTCTCCGCCCCGAGCTCCGCGGCCATGTTCGTCAGCACCATGCGTTCGCCCATGGACATGGCGCGCACCGTCTCGCCGCCGTACTCGAGCACGCGACCGCCGTTCTCCATGCCGAGTTCCCGGCAGAGATGCAGCACGACGTCCTTCGCCACCACCCCGCGGGCGAAGCGGCCCGACCAGTCGACGCGGACGGTGGCCGGCACCTGGATCCAGATCTCGCCGGTCACGGCGACGCCGGTCATCTCGATGGCCCCGAAGCCGGCCATGAAGCAGCCGAAGGCCCCGCCCATGCAGGAATGGGAGTCGCCGCCGACGGCGAACATGCCGGGCTCGAGCAGGCCCTGCTCAGCCAGCACGACGTGGCCGATGCCCTGCATGTCGAAGAAGCGGCGGATGCCGAAGTGGCTGGCGAAGTCCCGGGTGAGCTTCAGGATCGCGGCCGACTCGGCGTCCACCGCGGGAGTGAAGTGGTCCGTGCAGAGCACGATGCGCTCGGGATCGAAGACGCCGACACCGAGTTCCTCCAGCCGGGGCCAGATGCGGCGCGGCCCGCCGGAATCCAGCAGGAGGGCCAGGTCCACGCGGCAGGTGACGATCTCGCCAGGCGTGACGTGGGGCTGACCGGCGGCGCGCGCCAGGATCTTCTCGGCCAGGGTGCGGGGCATGGTGGGCGGATTATGGCAGAAGCACTCAGTACCCCTGCTCGATCGTGCGCCGGGCCAGCCGGTCGACGAGCCCCGGTGCGAATAGCTTGGCGAATCGGGCCAACCGGCCTTTCGCGGTCATCACCAGCTCCCGCTGCCGCCGGCGGGTGGCCCGGATGATCTGCCGGGCGCACTCCGGCGTGCCCATGACGCGGCGCGGGTCCAGCGGGTCCACGGGGACGGGCCGTCCATCCGGGCCCGTCGCGTTCTCCCGGATGCCCGTGGCGACGAAGCCCGGGTAGATCATCGTCACCGTGACCCCGGTGCCCAGGAGCTCGATGCGCAGGGAATCGAAGAAGCCGCGCATGGCGTGCTTGGCGGCGGCGTAGCCCGAGCGGGTCGGCACGCCGGTGAGGCCGGTGAGGCTCGCGACCCCGACGATGCGGCCCCGGGCTGCCTTGAGGTGCGGCAGCGCGTGGGCCGTGCAGTACACGGCGCCCATGTAGTTCACCTGCATGATCCGCTCGAGCATGCCGAGGTCCCGGATCTCGTCGACCCGGGCCCACATGGTGGCGCCCGCGTTGTTGACGAGGGTGTCGAGCCGGCCGAAGCGCGCGAGCGTCCGTTCCACCAGTCGTCGGCAGTCCGCCTCGACGGTGACGTCCGTGACGACGGCCTCGACGTCCGCGCCGAGGGCCCGGCACTCCCGGGCCACGCCGTCGAGGCCGGCCTGGTCCCGCGCCGCGAGGACGAGCCGGGCACCCTCGGGCGCGAGCTGCCGGGCGAGTTCTGCGCCGATGCCCTTCGAGGCACCGGTGATCACCACGACGTTGTCCCGGAACTCCGCGGCCATGACGCTCAGCCCTCCAGTGGATCGAGGCCGGCGGCGCGGAACCGCCGGCAGGCGTGCCGGGCCACCGCGGCATCCGGGCCCGCTGCGACGGCCCCGGCGTGCTCCGCCAGCAGGGCGAGCTCGAGGGCCCGGCCGAGGGTCAGCGCGAAGCGGCGCGCGCCGGCCTGGCGGGTCGCGGGATCGCGGGTGGACCGGTGCCAGGCGATGGCGCGCTCGATGGCGGTGAGGGCCCCCGCCGCCTCGGCGCCGAGACCGGCACCGGCCGCTGAACGGCCCGCCCGGGCCACCCGCTCCACGAGGGCCGCGAGCCCCGCGTCGAGTTCGGCCCGCAGCAGCAGGTCGAGGGCGAGCACGTTGGTGGTCCCTTCCCAGATCGGCAGCACGTGGGCATCGCGCAGGAGCACCGGGATGCCCGTGTCCTCCACGTAGCCGGCGCCGCCGAAGGCCTCGATGATCTCGCTCGCGCCGGCCACCGCCTGCCGGCCGGTGACGGCCTTGGCGAGCGGCGTCAGCAGCCGGAGCAGCGCCGACTCCCCGGGTCCGGCCGAACCGCCCTCGTCACGTCCGAGCAGGCCGGCCAGCTCGAAGGCGAGCAGGAAGGCGCCCGCCGAGTCCGCGTCCAGGTCGTCGAGGGTGGCCCGGTGCAGGGGCTGGGATGCCAGGCTCGCGCCGAAGGCCGTCCGCCGGCGGGCATAGTCCTCGGCGAGGCCGAGTCCGTGGCGCAGGAACGAGGCGGCACAGACGCTGTTCCAGGTGCGGGTCACCCGCAGCATGGGCTCGATGGCCCGGGTGCCCTGGCTGTCGCCGGCCACCAGCTCGGCGACGGCACCGTCCAGGGTGAGTTCGGCTGTCGGCACCTTGCGGGTGCCGAGCTTGTCCTTCAGCCGCTCGACGCGCAGGCCGTTCAGCCGGCCGGCAGGGTCCCGGGTCTCCACGTAGAACAGGGCGAGACCGCCGCCGCCCGGGCCGTTGCCCTCGGGGCGGGCCAGCGTCAGCGCCATCTGGGACGCCGCGGCGGAGGTGAACCACTTGCGGCCGTGGAGTCGCCAGCCCCCCTCCCCGCGCACGGCCCGGGTGCGCGACAGGCCCACGTCGGAACCGCCGGTGGCCTCGGTCATCCACTGGCCGCTGGTCCAGAAGCAGCCCGCGTCCCGGCTCGTGAGATGCGGCACCGCCCGGGCCACCAGGGCCTGGTTGCCCGCAGCGACGAGCGTCCGCGCCGCGCCGTCGGTCATGGCCAGCGGGCAGCTGTACATGTCGGTCACCGGATGGAAGAGGTGCACGAGCAGGAACTGGTGCAGGCGGGACGCGTCGCCATGGCGACGCTCCGCCGGCAGGGCGGTGAGCCCGAACTGGACGGCGAGTCGCTCGGCCTCCCGCCAGAGGGGCGTGACCTCGATGCGGTCGACCCGCTCGCCCCAGGCGTCGAAGGGAACGTGGCGCGGCTCGTTCAGCCGGTCCGCGCGCTGGAACTCCTGCAGGGGTCCCGCAGCGAGGTCCCCGAGGTCGGTGAGTTCGGCCGCGATGTCCGCGCCCATGCCCGCCGGCAACCGGTGGGCGACGAAGCTTCGCACCAGCCAGTCGTCCCGGAACCCGTGCCAGGGCCGGGGCGCCGGCTGGACGAAGGGCGCGGGGATCATGAGGCGGCCAGGTTCACCTGTTCCACCGCGGCGGTCACGGGCAGCAGCGGCACGGTCCGGTGCACCCACTGGCCGGGTTCGGCCCGGTGGCCCGGACAGGGCACCACGCGGATGTGGGCGTCCCGGTCCGCCGCCAGCGCCCGGGCGTCGATCTCGCCGTGGCGGACGGCGTAGTCCCGGGTCATCTTGCGGACCTGGGCAAGGGTCACGTCGGTCTCGACCAGCACCTCCTCGGCGGGGGACGCCGGCAGGCGCGGGCGGGTCTCCTTCAGCACCGCGTAGTCCTCGTCCATGACCTGGTCCCGGGTCATGGTGACCAGCAGCTGGAAGTCGGCCTCGCCGATGCCGCCCTTGCCATCCGGGCCGTGCTTCGGCTGCAGCAGCAGCATGAAGATCTGGGTGTTGCCCGCATCGATGGGGGTCACGGTGGCGATCACCACGGTGTCCGGATAGCCCGGCTGCCGGTTGGTGTTCCGGGACACCATCCCGACCACGTCGAACTCCATGAGGAGCCCCCGGTCCGGCCGGGTGAGGCCCCTGGCATCCCAGGCGGCATGGAAGGCCTTCACGTAGGTGTCGGTGAGCTGGTGGGTCTCGATGGTCACGCCCTTCGGCAGCCACCTCGCGAACTCGTGCACGTAGTGCACGTGGCAGGGATCGTTGTAGTTCTCCGCCATGCGCACGAAATGCACGTCCTTGCGCCGGGAGAGGATCGCGGCGTGCCAGCGGTCCGGCTGCGCGTACTCGGGCACGATGTCCCGGAGCCGGGGCCGCTCCGCCTCGGGCAGGTCGCCCAGGAAGACGAACACGAGCCCGTAGCGCTCCTCCACCGGGTAGGACGGCACCCGGGCCTTCCGGGGCGGGCTGGCCGGGTCCCGGATGCCGGCCGGCACCCGGACGCAGCGGCCGTCGCCCGCGAACTCCCAGCCATGCTGGGGGCAGACGAGCACGCCATCCCGGCACTGGCCCGCCGCCAGGGACGCCCCCCGGTGGCAGCAGGCGTCGCTGAGGCAGTGGGCCGTCCCGGCACTGTCCCGGTAGAGGACGAAGTCACAGTCCAGCATGCGGACCTTGACCGGGGCGGGGCCGAGGTCGGCGGCGATGCAGGCGGCATACCAGTTGTTGATGAACACGGGGCTCTCCGGCGCGAAGGCTGATCCGAGTATGAACCCGCGGACGGGAGTCGTTCTAGACTGGTGGGATGAATGGCCTCTTGGCGAACGTCCTGCCGGCGGACGACCTGTTGCGGGACCGCACGTACCGGCGGCTCTGGGTGTCCATCCTGATCAGCTCCTTCGGCGGCCAGCTCACCCTGCTCGCCGTGCCCCTGACCGCCGCCCTGCTGCTCGAGGCCAAGCCCACGGAGATGGCCTGGCTGACGGCCATGGAGATCAGCGCCTTCGTCCTGCTCTCCCTGCCCGCGGGGGTGTGGCTGGACCGCCGGCGCAAGCTGCCGGTCTACGTGGCCGGCGAGTCCCTGCTTGCCGTGGCGGTCGCCAGCGTGCCGGTCGCCTGGTGGCTGGGCGGACTGACCATGGAGTGGCTGTACCTGGTGGGCTTCGCGATCGGGGCCGTGCACACGGTGGCCGGCAGCGCGGCCCAGATCGTCCTGACGCAGATCGTGCCCCGGGAGCGGCTGGTGGAGGCCCACGCCAAGAACTCCCTCGCCAACTCGACGGCGGAAGTGGCCGGGCCCGGCGCGGCGGGCGTGCTGATCAGCCTGACGAGTGCCCCGGCGGCCCTGGTGGCGGACGCCATCCTGCTGTCGGCGTCGGCGCTGATCCTGAAGGGCCTCACCATCCGGGAGGAACTGCACGCGTCCAGCGAACGGTTCCTGGCGTCCCTGAAGGCCGGTCTCGCCTTCGTGGCCGGCAACCGCCTGCTCGTCACGCTGGCGTTCATCGTCGGCACCTGGCAGTTCTGCCACAACGCCGCCCTGGTGGTGCAGATCCTGTTCGCCACCCGGGAACTCGGGCTGACGGCGGGCGGGGTGGGCCTCTGCTACATCGCGCTCGGCGGCGGGACGATCGTGGCGAGCACCGCCGGCAACCGGCTGGCGAAGAAGCTGGGCCCCGGACCCACCCTGGTCGCCGGCCTCGCGGTGTGCGCGGGCGGCTGGCTGCTGGGCGCCATGGCGCCGCCGTCCGCCCTCGGCAGGTTCCTCTTCGCGGCCATGCTGGCGTCGTTCGGCGTCGGTGCAACGCTGGTGTTCATCGTCTTCCTGGCGCTGCGCCAGGCAGCGACCCCGGCGCCGCTGCTCGGCCGGATGACCAGCACGATGCGCTGGTTGATCCTGCTGCCCGCGGGCCCGGGGGCCCTGCTCGGCGGCTGGATCGGCGAGCACGTGGGGCTGCGCTACGCGCTGGCCACGGCCGGCTTCGTCTGCCTGCTGCTCGCGCTCGCGGCCTGGCGCCAGCCCATCGTCCGGCACATGCGCTCGCTGCCCATGGCCGCCGGGCCGCACCGGGCGGCGGATGCCCAGGCGGTGCCGGACACGCAGCCGGGCGAGTTCGTCCCTTAACCGTAGGAGCGGCTTCTCCTACACCATTACCAGAGGCCGCGCAGGCGCTCGGCGAGCTTCGCCACCTCGGCGGGATCCGCCTGGCTGACGTCCGCGTACTCGGTGAAGCGCTCGGGGATCTTGATGGTGGCGTCGATGCCCATCTGCTCGCCCACCGTCGGGAAGCCCTGGGGTCCCTTCGGGGCCGAGGGGTCCAGCACGAAGGCCTGGCCCGAGCGATTGATGATGATGTCGCTGTAGGGCTGCACCCGGGTCTGGATCGCCCACTCGATGGCCGACAGGTCGTAGGGGTTCACGTCGGGCCCGACGACGACGGCCATCTTGGCCGTGCGGGGCCAGCGGCCGGACGCGCCCCAGAGGGCATGCAGCACGTACTTGCCGAATTCGGGATGGGGCTTCGCCGCGCCGTCCACATTGAGCTGGACGATGTAGGTCATGTTGGGCGTGACCACGCAGTCCTTCACCTCGGGGATCTTGCGCTGCAGGTCCGAGAGCATCTCGCCCTCGACCGGGATCAGCGCCAGGTAGTTGTGGTCGAAGGGCGGCATCATCTCGATGGTGGCGTACCACAGCGGGTTCTTCCGGTGCGTGATCGCCGTGATGTCGAACAGCGGGAAGACCTGGTGCTTGTCGTAGTAGCCGACCGAGTTCGAGTGCCAGCCGATGATCTGCTGGGGCACGTCAGGCTGGAATACGCCCTCGATCACGTACTCGGCGGTCGCCGGCACCTCGAGGTCGACGGTCTCGCACTTCACGAGTTCCACCGGCGAGCCGCGCAGGCCGCCCGCGTAGTCGTACTCGTCGAGCCCGAAGGGCACGCCGGTCGCCGCCGCCATGTGCACGGCCGGGTCGCACTGGCAGGCCACCGCGATCTCGAGGGGCTTGCCCATGCGCTGGGCCTTCGCGAGGTGCAGGCCCACGTGGTTCATGGGCGGATTCCAGAAGGCGAAGATGGAGAGCTGCTTCTTCTGTTCCTTCTCCGTGTAGGTACCCCCCTGGGGATGCTTGCAGTTCCACAGGCTGGTGAGGCGGTACCAGCCCACGTTTCGCACGCCGGTCTCCGGGTCCTTGGTGACGACCACGCCGCCACAGATGTAGGACGCACCCTCCTTGCCCAGCCAGACGTGCGGGATGTCCTTGTCCACCGAGACCTTCTCCCGCGGGATCACGACGTCCTTGCACGGGGCCGCCTTGCGGTCCACGAGCACCGGCTTGTGCCAGGTGCTGCGGTCCGCAAGGATCGCCGTGTGCTTCACCTTGGCCTCGACGGGGTCCTTGGTGCCGATGGTCAGCCCGGTGCGCTCGCGGGTGCCGAACGGGTTGAAGATGACGGGGACGTCCGGGGTGTTGTAGCCCACCAGGTTCTCGAGGATCAGGCCGGGCCCGCTGGTTTCGGCCAGGAGGCGCATGAGGGTCTGCAGCTCGTTGGTGCCCTGGGCCACGTCGATCGGCGCCTTGACCCGCTTCAGCTGGCCCATCTCGTCGAGTTTCGCGAGAAACTCGCGCATATCCCTGAATGCCATCGAATCCTGCTCCCGTTGACTGTGGCTGGTATGGGGCCGCAAACCTTAGCACGGCGACAGCCGCCGGGCGGCACGCCGGCGGCGGTTTCTAGTAGGCTATGCGCCCCGCCCCGCCGCACCGACCGCCAGGAAGCCCGCCATGCCCAAGTCCGACAAGAAGGTTGCCATCGTCACCGGTTCCGCCACGGGGGTCGGCGCTGCTGCCGCCATCCTGCTCGCCGAGCATGGCTGCAACGTCGTGGTGAACTACACCCGCAGCAAGGCCGAGGCCGACGAGACCGCCGCCGCCTGCCGGGCGAAGGGCGCGGACACCATCGTCTTCCAGGCCGACGTCTCCGACGACGACGCCTGCCGGGCCATGGCGAAGGCTGCGGCCGACCAGTGGGGCCGCATCGACTACCTGATCAACAATGCGGCCCGCACCAAGTTCAACCCCTATCCGAAGCTCGACGGCGTGTCGAAGCAGGACTTCCTCGACATCTACGCGGTCAACGTGGTGGGCGCCTACCAGATGATCCGCGCGGTGGCGCCCTACATGAAGAAGCAGGGGCGGGGCTCCATCGTCAACGACTCCTCCATCGGCGGGGTCACGGGCATTGCCTCGTCGATCCCCTACGCGGCGTCGAAGGCTGCACTGAACCTCATGACCAAGTCGCTGGCCCATGTACTCGCGCCCGAGATCAACATCAACACCGTCGTGCCCGGTATGATCCAGACCCGGTGGCTGAAGGGTGGCATGGGCGAGGAACAGTACGAGGCCATGCTGAAGTCCACCGCCAGCCAGCTGCCCCTGAAGAAGGTGGCGACCGCCGAAGACATCGCCGCCGTGCTGGTCTGGTTCCTGGAGTCGGCGCACCTGATCACGGGCGAGACCCTGATCGTGGACAGCGGCATCCACATCGGCACGCTGCCGCCCTACTCGAGCGGCGATTCCTACTAGGGTGCCGTAGGAGCGCCTTCAGGCGCGATGGGGCTCTGCCCTCGGTCGCGCGGACGCTCATGCCGGGCAGAGCCCCATCGAGCCTGAAGGCGCTCCTACAGCGCAGCTACAGGGGCAGCGCCGTCTCCCACTTCCAGCCGAAGCCCCGGGTGCTGTCGATCAGGCGGACCCAGCCCGGGGTGAGGCGCCAGAAGGGCGCCCGCTGCAGGCGCTCGGCGATGATCTTCTCGCTGGCATCCCGGGGCCGGTCGAACAGCCGGCGCACATCGGGGAACTTCGCGAGGTAGGCTTCGAGCGCCTGAAGGCGGTCCTCGGCCTCGAGCACCAGGGCGCGGCCCTCGATTTGCAGACCGATGACCTCGCCCCACGTCGACACGTCGTGATTGATGGCCCCTGTCACGTGCGGATCCCGGTGCAGGTCCCGGCCGTGCCGTGTGCGCAGGTCGGTGACGAAGTAGAGGTTGAGGTCCGGGTCGCTCGCGTAGAACACGGTGGCCGCCCAGGAGCGCCCGTCGGCGGTGGTCGCGAGGGTGATGGTGTTGTGACCCTCGAGCAGCTCGCGGACCCGGGCCAGGTGGTCGTCAGGCACGGGAATTCCCGCGGGACGCCCTGGCCCCCTTCCAGCGCTTGACGAGGCCGCTCTCGATATCGAACAGGTCGAGCACGCGCCCGACGTTGTGGTTGATGACGTCGTCCACCGTCTGCGGGTCGTTGTAGAAGGCCGGCATCGGCGGCGCGATGACGGCACCCATCTCGGCAGCCTGGAGCAGCAGGCGGCAATGGCCCGCGTGGAGCGGGGTCTCCCGGGGCATCAGCACGAGGCGCCGCTGTTCCTTCAGCACCACGTCGGCCGCCCGCACGACCAGGGTGTCCGCATAGGAATTGACGATGCCCGACAGGGTCTTCATCGAGCAGGGGGCGACGATCATGCCACCGGTCCGGAACGACCCGCTGGCGACCGTCGCGGCCAGGTTCTGGTCGCTGTGCACCTCGTGGGCGAGGGCCTCCACGTCCTTCAGGGCCCAACCGGTCTCCAGGGAGATGTTGAGCTTGCCCCCGTTGCTGATGACCAGGTGAACCTCGGCGCCGGGCACTTCCCGGAGCGCCTCCAGGAGGCGGATGCCGTAGATGGCGCCGCTGGCGCCCGTGATCGCGACGATGAGCCGCATGCAAACTCCCGGCGAGGTCCCGGTGGCATGATAGAGGACCGCCCCTGGAGGCACCAGTTGCAGCGCGTCTACGTCGGTTCCCTGTGGGAGGCCCGCGAGATCCTCGCGTTGCTCGAGCAGCAGCGGCTGCCGGTCATGCTACTTAATGAGCACCTGGCGGGCACGCCGGGCGTGCTGCCCTTCAACCGGGACATGGCGATCGATGCGGAGGTCTGGGTACTCGATGCGGACCTCGCGGACCGGTGCGCGCGACTGATCGGGGAATTCCGTGCGGCGGCGCTGGCCGCCGGCACCGGCGGCGCCTGGCCCTGCCCCGCCTGCGGCGAGGAAAACCCCGCGGGCTTCGACCTCTGCTGGTCCTGCGGCGCCGGCCGCTAGTCCGTTCCGGCCAGCAGGAGCGCCGGCGCGCCCACCTCCAGCAGCCCGCCGCGCCGGACCCGGCCCTCGGCGATCAGCCGGGCGATCCGCGACCGGCAGGTGACGCCACCCCGCCAGTCGTCGGTGAGGGCGAGCCTGAGGCCCGGCGCGGCCTCGTCCATGCGCTCGCAGGGATCGAGTTCCCCGGTGACCAGCAGCTCGACCTGGTCCCCGAGGCGCAGGACGGCCCCGGTGCAGCGCCGCAGGTCCACGCCGTCGACGAACACGTTGGCGCGCCGGGCGAGCCAGGGCAGTTCCGCGCCGGCCAGCGCGCAGGCCTCGAGCCAGGGCCCGGCAGCGAGCACCGTCACCTGGCGGCGGCCGGGCCGGCCGCGGAAATCGCCCGCGATGCCCGCCGCGGTCGTCACCTCGATGCGGTCGAGGCCCTGCATGGGCCCGCGCTTCACCGCGCGGCGGGCAATCCCGAGCACGCGGCCGGCTGCGGCGGCCGGCAGGGGCGGCGGGATGGAGGGCATGGAGGCAACCTCAGGTGACGTCCGGAGCGGGCCACTATATTCTGCCCGCCGTGAACCCGAGGGCGCCGGCGCGGTCTCTCTACCGGGCGCCCGGCCGCCGTGCAGCGCCAGCCGCCGGCCTGCTTCCACCCTGAGAAATCATCCGCAAGTTACTGATCATGATGGAACTTCTGACACAGCCCGAAGCCTGGATCGCGTTCCTCACCCTGACGGCGCTCGAGCTCGTGCTCGGCATCGACAACATCATCTTCATCTCGATCCTGGTGGACCGGCTGCCCCGGGCCCGGCGCGAGGTGGCCCGGCGCATCGGCCTGTTCCTCGCCATGTTCATGCGCATCGGCCTCCTCTTCACGCTCTCCCTGATCGTGGGCGCGACGGCGCCGCTGTTCAGCGTGCTCGACCTCGAGATCTCGGGCCGGGACATCGTGCTGATCCTCGGCGGCCTGTTCCTGCTCTGGAAGAGCACGAAGGAACTGCACCACCTGGTCGAGGGCGTCGACGAGGACGGACAGACGTCCGCCGCGGCCACCTTTGGCGGCATCATCTTCCAGATCATCCTCATCGACATCGTCTTCTCCCTCGACTCGATCATCACGGCCGTCGGCATGGTCAACAACCTGCAGGTGATGATCGCCGCAGTGGTCGCCTCGGTGGGCCTGATGATGGTGGCCTCCGCGCCGATCGGCGAGTTCGTCTCCCGACACCCCACCGTCAAGATGCTGGCCCTGTCCTTCCTGCTGGTGATCGGTGTGGTGCTCATCGCCGACGCCTTCGGCCACCACGTGCCCAAGGGCTACATCTACTCGGCCATGGCCTTCTCCGT
>CALGMY010000165.1 GCA_937958785.1 uncultured Gammaproteobacteria bacterium
ACCGGGTGCAGGGTGAATTCCGCCTTGACCGGGGCAACGCCTTCACCTGCAACCTGGGCCTCGAGGGCCCCGCCACCGACATCGGCATCCTCGGCCGGGTTTCCATCCCCGACCGCCGCTACGACCAGCTGGCCGTCGTCCGGCCACACGTCTCCGACGTGCTGGCCGTGGGGGGCTTCGTGGGCGGTCCGGTGGTGGGCAGCACGGTCCTCCTCATCTCCCAGATCTTCCGCAAGCCCCTGAGCGCCCTCGGCGAGAGCTATTACCGCCTGACGGGGCCCTGGGACGCGCCGCTGGTCACGGAGGTCCAGAAGAGCGAGGTGGACCTGACCCCGTTCCGGGACTGCGAGCGGTACCTTGCCGAGGCGCTGAAGCAGCTGCCGCCGGAGGCGGAGCTGACCCGCTGACCGTGGACCGGCCGGGATTTCTGCGGACCAGCGAACTGCTTGGCAGGCGGGCGGGGCGTCCCCACATTAGACTGGTCGGTAACCTCCGGACAGAAGCTGCCCGATGAAGACCCTGCGAATCTCCGCGATCCAGATGAACTCCGGCGAGGACGTCGCCGCCAACCTGACCCGTGCCCGGCGCTGGCTGCGCTCGGCCGCGGCCGATGGTGCGACGCTCGCCGTGCTGCCCGAGAACTTCGCCCGCATGGGCAAGAAGGAGTCGGACAAGCTCGCCCTAACCGAGGAAGATGGCGCAGGTCCGCTGCAGGACTTCCTGGCCGCAGAGGCCGCCCGTTCCGGCATGTGGATCGTGGGTGGCACCATCCCGCTGAAGAGCGACGACCCGAAGCGGCCCTATGCGGCGGCCCTCGTCTACGACGGCAGCGGCAAGCGCGCCGGCCGCTACGACAAGGTGCACCTCTTCGACGTGCGGGTACCGGAGAGCGAGGAGGCCTACCGGGAATCCCGCAGTACGATGCATGGCGCCAAGCCGCTGGTGCTGGAGACCCCCTGGGGGAGCCTCGGGGTAGCGGTTTGCTACGACCTGCGTTTCCCGGAGATGTTCCGCTGGATGGCCCAGCAGGGCATGGACGTGCTGGCGCTGCCGGCCGCCTTCACGTACCGCACCGGCGCCGCCCACTGGGAGCCGCTGCTCCGGGCCCGGGCGATCGAGAACCTCACCTACGTCGCGGCCGCAGCCCAGACCGGTACCCATCCGGGCGGTCGCCAGACCTATGGCCACACCGTTCTGGTGGACCCCTGGGGTGCCGTCCTCACCGACGCGGGCGGCCGCACCGGGGTCATCACCGCCACCATCGACATCCAGCGCCTCAAGAAGCTGCGCCAGCAGTTCCCGGTGCTGGAACACCGGCGCTTCAAGGCACCGGCATGAACCTGCAGGATCACCCATGAACCCGACCGCTGGAAATCCCCTTGCCCTCGTCCGCCAGCACGTGCTCGACGCGGGCGGCATTGCCGACCATGACCTCGAGCGTGCCCTGGGCACGCTCATGCGTGGTGCGGTCGACAACGCCGACCTGTACTTCGAAGTTTCCCGGCAGGAGTCCTGGACCCTCGAGGACGGGATCGTGAAGGAGGGGGCCCACAGCATCGAGCAGGGCGTCGGTGTGCGGGCCATGGCCGGCGAGAAGACGGGCTTCGCCTACTCCGACGAGGTGCTGGTGCCGGCGCTGCTGCAGGCCTCCCAGGCGGCGGGCGCCATCGTGCGCCAGGGCCAGCAGGGACGCGTGCAGGCCTGGCAGCCCCGGGCGGGTCATCGCCTGTATGAGCCCGTGGATCCGCTGCCCACGCTCCGGGACGACGACAAGGTGGCCCTGCTCCAGCGCGTGGACCGGGAGGTCCGTGCGCTCGACCCCCGCGTGAAGCAGGTGGTGGCGAGCCTCGCTGCCGCCCACGACGTGGTCCTCGTCTGCGCCAGCGACGGCACCATGGCCGCCGACGTGCGTCCGCTGGTCCGCTTCAACATCTCGGTGATCGTCGAGGATGGCGACAAGCGGGAACAGGGCTATGCCGGCGGGGGCGGGCGCTTCGGCTACGACCATCTCGGCCCGGAGCGGCTGCTCGACTTCGGCCGGGAAGCGGTCCGCCAGGCCCTCGTCAACCTGGACGCGGTGCCCGCGCCCTCCGGCGAGATGATCGTGGTGCTGGGGCCGGGCTGGCCCGGCGTGCTGCTCCACGAGGCCATCGGCCACGGCCTGGAGGGCGACTTCAACCGCAAGGGCACCTCGGCATTCACCGGGCGGATCGGCGAGCGCGTGGCTTCCGAACTCTGCACCGTGGTGGACGACGGCACGCTCCCGGGCCGGCGGGGTTCGCTGAACATGGACGACGAGGGGACCCCGACCCGCAACACCGTCCTGATCGAGAACGGCATCCTGAAGGGCTACCTGCAGGACAAGATGAATGCCCGGCTCATGGGCGTCGAGTCCACGGGCAACGGCCGGCGCCAGTCGTTTGCCCACACACCCATGCCGCGCATGACCAACACCTACATGCTGGCCGGCCCGCATCATCCCGACGAGATCATCGCGTCGGTCAAGAAGGGCGTCTACGCGCGCAATTTCGGTGGTGGCCAGGTGGATATCACCTCCGGCAAGTTCGTGTTCTCCGCCACCGAGGCCTACCGCATCGAGAACGGGAAGATCGGTGCGCCGATCCGGGACGCCACGCTGGTCGGCGACGGGCCGACGGTGCTGAACCGGGTCACCATGGTGGGCAACGACCTGGCCCTCGACACGGGCATCGGCGTCTGCGGCAAGGAGGGGCAGTCGGTGCCGGTTGGCGTCGGCCAGCCGACGCTCCGCATCGATGGACTCACCGTCGGCGGCACCGGGGGTGACGAATGAGCGACCGCACCTCCCTCACCATCGCGTCCGGCCTCGGCACGCTGCAGGAAAAGGTGGCCGGCGCCCTGAAGCTGGCGAAGCAGCTCGGCGCTACCCAGGCGGAAGCCCATGCGAATTTCGGCACGGGCTTCTCGGTGAACGTCCGCATGCGGGAGGTGGAGACGCTCCGCCACCAGCGCGACCAGGGCCTCAGCATCACCGTGTGGCTGGGCCACCGCAAGGGCACGGCCAGCACCTCTGACCTGCGCCCGGACGCCCTGGAGGAGTCCGTGCGCAAGGCGTGCGCGCTCGCGAAGTACGGCGCGGAGGACAGCGCATCCGGGCTCGCCGACGCGGACCGGCTGGCCACCGCGATCCCTGACCTCGGCCTGTACCACCCCTGGGCCATCGATCCGGCCCGGGCGATCGAGCTCGCCACCGCCTGCGAGGCGGCGGCGCTCGACGCCGACCCGCGCGTGACCAATTCGGAGGGCGCGTCGGTCAGCACCAGCGAGGGCCTGCGGGTCTACGGCAACAGCCATGGCTTCCTGGCGGGCTACCCGGAGTCCGACCACAGCTATACCTGCTCGGTGGTCGCGACCGGCAACGGCGCGATGGAGACCGACTACGAGTACGCGGTGGCCCGCTCCGCGGCGGACCTGCCGTCCCCGGAGAGTGTCGGCGCCGAGGCCGGCCGGCGCACGGCCGCCCGTCTGGGCGGCATCAAGCCCGAGACGCGCGTCGCGCCGGTGCTGTTCCCCGCCCGGGTGGCCCGGGGACTCATCGGGCACCTGCTCGGTGCGATCAGTGGTGGCGCGCTGTACCGCAAGTCCACCTTCCTGGTGGATGCCCTGGGCAAGCCGGTGTTCGCGGGCCGCGTGACCATCGACGAGCAGCCCCACCTCTTGAAGGGGCTGAACAGTGCCCCCTTCGACAACGAAGGCGTGGCAACCTCGGACCGGCGACTGGTTGACGCCGGCGTGCTGCGCGGCTACCTGCTCGGCAGCTACTACGCACGCAAGCTGGGAATGCAGACCACCGGCAATGCGGGTGGCGCCCACAACCTGGTGGTCCACAGCACCGCTGGCGGCTTCGACGACCTGGTGCGCCAGATGGGCACCGGCCTCATCATCGCCGACCTCATGGGCAGCGGCATCAACCCGGTGACCGGCGACTATTCCCGGGGCGCCAGCGGTTTCTGGGTGGAGAACGGCGAGATCCGCCACCCCGTCACCGAGGTGACCATCGCCGGCAACCTGAAGGAGATGTACCAGGGCATACTCGCCATCGGCTCCGACGTGGACCGGCGTGGTGGCGTGATCACCGGGTCGATCCTCGTGGACCGCATGACCATCGCAGGCAGCTAGGGAGTCACCGGTGTCCGAACGTGCACCTCTCGAACCCCATATCGCCTACTGCGGCTTGGACTGCTCTGGGTGCGACGTCTTCCAGGCCACCGCCTGGAACGACGATGGCATCCGGCAGGCCTACGCCGACAAGGTGTACAAGTCCTGGAAGATCGTGGTGGAGCCCGCGAGGCTCAATTGCCATGGTTGCCGGGACGAGCGGCCCAAATCCGGCTTCTGCGCGACCTGCCAGGTGCGCCAGTGCGCCCGGGACCGGGGCTACGAGAATTGTGCCCACTGCCCGGACTACGGGTGCGACAAGCTGCAGCGGGTCCATGCGGCCATGATCAACGTGGGCAAGGCCGTGAACGGGGTCGCCAGCGCCAGCCTGAACCTCGAGGCAATCCGGCGGCAGCTGCGGGACCTAGCGCCCGAGTGATCTCGCCGCCGACGCGAGCAGCACCCGCGAGTACACCACGTGGAAGCCGCCGAGCAGGCGGAAGCCCAGGCTGCGGCGCCGTTCACCCGTCCGCGGGTCCGTGCGGGTCGCGATGCCGGAACCGAAGCGGAGTCCGGTAAGCTCGACGTCGCCCCCTGCTGGCGTCACCGCGAACCAGGACCGGGTGTTCCCGAGCATGTCCCCGAGCAGCATTTGCGTGGGCGCGCGGGCGAGGACCCGCCAGGCCGCGAAGCGGTCCGCCGAACCGTCGGCCACCGCCCGGGCGTCCGCGTCGGTGGAGGGCCAGCCGAGGGGCCCGAGGATGAGCCGCTCGAGCCGGAAGACGGGCGAGGTGTAGAAGGCCCATACGAATTCCGGCAGGGACACCTTCCCTGCCACGACGGTGACGAAGCAGTCGGCATGGGCGTCCCACGCGGCGGGGTCCGGGCCCTTCCGGAAGGTGCGGAGCAGGGAGTCGGCAGGCACCGGCTCCTGGACGACGCGGGTCATGCCCCATTCTAGACGCCGCCTGCCCCGACTTCGGAAATCCCGTACCGGAAGCCCGGCACCTTGTCCCTAGACTCCGGGGCAGGTCATCAGGACTCCTACCCCATGTACATCAACTTCTGGTACCCCATCGCCCCGGCCGACGAGGTCAAGGCCGACGTCCCCTTCCGCGCCCAGGTCCTCGGCCTGAAGTTCGTCGCGTTCCGCACCGCCGACGGCAAGGCCCACGTGCTCTCCGACGTCTGCGTGCACCGGGGCGGGTCCCTCGGCAAGGGCTGGGTGCGGGACGACACCGTGGTCTGCCCGTACCACGGCTGGCGCTTCAACGGCGCCGGCCGCTGCACCCTGATCCCGACCCTGCCGGACGAGGCGCCGCCTGCCCGGGCGAAGGTCGACAGCTACCCCGTCCAGGAGAAGTACGGCATCGTCTTCGCCTTCCTCGGTGACCTGCCCGAGGCCGAGCGGCCGCCGCTGCACGACATCGCCGAGTTCGACCAGCCCGGCTGGCGGGCCAACAAGCTCACGGTGTTCGAGGTTCCGGCCTACTACGAGCGCTCCATGGAGAACGGGCTCGATCCGTCCCACAACGAGTTTGTACACCCGGCCCAGGGTTCGCCCAACATCAATGCCAACCTGCGCAAGAAGCCCCTGGACGTGGAAGACGTTCCCTGGGGCAGCCGCTTCCTGGTGCGCTTCGAGAACAAGGAATCGCTGAAGTCCACCAAGGCCCTGGCCGACAAGGACACGCTGGTGGACGAGGTCACGGCGGGCTCGGGCCACGTGGGCCCGAACCAGATGATCACCTGGATCCGGTTCTCGCCCACCAACATGTTCCACCAGTACTTCTTCGAAGCCCCCATCGACGAGACCCGCACCCGGGTGTTCTTCGTCAACATGCGGACCTTCCTGCTCGATCCCCAGCACGACGACCGCATCGGCCGGGTGAACCTGGTTGTGGCCCAGGAGGACATCAACATCCTGGCAGAGCTGGACCCGGTCCAGACGCCGGACACCACCATCAAGGAAGTCCTCGTTCCGTCGGACAAGGCGGTGGTGGTCTACCGGGAGTGGCTGAAGAAATTCGACCGGAACGGCTGGCGCATCGATACGGACACCCTGAAGGCCCGCAAGGGCAAGGTGGCCTACGCCATCCCCTGCCCGGACCGCCGGACATCGGGTAACTGGGTCCTGGACGCGGTGCCGCTGCAGCCGGCCTGAGTATTGAGGCCGGCTTCCAGTGGGCATACGCTTGCCGGGGGCAGGCAAGGGGACGTCGCTCGACGTGAGGCCGGGAGCAGGTGGCGGGCTGATGGCGGTGCTGTGCCTTGCTGGCTGTTCGGCTGGCCAGCCCTACTCCATTCCTTTCATGCCTCCGCCGGCGTTCCTTGAGGCGGCGGAGATCCCGCCCTTCTCGGACCCGACGCCCGTGGCGTTGCCACCGGACCCCCGGCTGTTCTATGCCACCGTCCGGATTCCGTCCCAGGATGGAGATCCCGACCGCTTTTACACCAAGCGCCGGGCTACCGAGATCCGGCTGGGCGTCGGCCGGGTGGCGCTGGGGCGCGGCGACCTCACCTGGGACCAGGCCCGCCGGATGTCCGTGCTCAAGAATTCCACCGACAAGTACCCGCTGCAGGTCGCGGACATCGAGGAGTTTGGGATCCTGGATCGGACTGCACAGCCCTTCCTGGGTTCCGAAGCGGGGAGCGCCACCGACGCCAGCCCCCGGGAGCGATACGTGGCGGGGATCAACGAGCGACTGGCGCGCAGCCGTGACAAGGACATCTTCCTCTATGTTCACGGCTACAAGGTCAATTTCGAGAATCCAGTCCTCGTCGCGGCCGAGCTCTGGCACTTCCTCGGCTATGAGGGAGTTTTCATTCCCTTCGCCTGGCCGTCCCGCGTGGGCCGGCTGGACTACTTCGGAGACACCGAGTCGGCCCGCTACTCCGCGCGTTACCTGCGGGAATTCATCGAGTTTCTGGCGGAGGAGACCAATGCCCGCCGGATCCACATCCTGGGGTACAGCGCCGGTACCCGTCTCGTGGCGGCATCGTTGCACCAGCTTGCACTGGTGAACGCCGGGCGGAGCACCGAGGAGATTCACCAGCGCCTGCGGCTCGGAAACACGATCCTCGTCGGTAGTGACCTCGACCGGGGAATATTCGCCAACTACCTGCTCGACGGCCTTCTGCGCGTACAGCAGCACCTGCTCATCTACGAGTCGCCGAAGGACAAGGCCCTGGCGATGGCCCTGTTCGCCTTCGGCAATGAGCGTGTGGGGCAACTGGACCCCGGCGATCTTACCCCCGAGGCGCGGAGGTTCCTCCTGGGTAGCGACGAGCTGGCCCTGGTCAGCGTCGCCAATGCCCCGGGCTATGACGCCGGCAAGGGCCACAGCTATTTCCGCGACAGCCCACTCGTGAGCAGCGACGTATTGGCCACGCTGCGCTACGAGTTCTCGCCAGCGGATCGTGGGCTCGTCCAGGATCCGGAGACCGGGGTCTGGGCATTCCCGCCGGACTACCTCGAACGGCTGGAGGCGGCGGTCTTCCGCGCTGACCCGGAGCTGGCGCACCGCGCGCGAGCCGCGCCATGACAGAAAGCCCCCGGAAATGCATGGTTGCCGTGGCCGGGATGCTCATGGCCGTGGCCGGCTGTGCCTCGGCGCCTGCCGGCCGCGCGCCGCTCCCGCTGGAACAGACAGCCTGGGTGCTGACGCAACTGCCCGGGCGCGCGCTGGCGCCCGGCAGCACCATCACGCTCCGGCTGGCGGAAGGCCAGGTCGGCGGTACGGACGGGTGCAACCGCTATGGCGCCCGCTACACGCTCGACGGAGACCGGCTCGAGATCGATGCTGCCAGCACCGTATCCACCATGATGGCGTGTCCGGCACCGGTGATGGAGCAGGCCAGCGCCTACCTGGCGGCCCTGGCCCGCACCCATGGTTTTCGGGTCACGGGTGACCTTCTCGGGCTGGTCACGCAGGACGGCGAGTTGCTGGCGACCTTCCGGGCGGGGACTATGGAACTGGCCGGCACGACCTGGCGGATCACGGGCTACAACAACGGGCGCCAGGCCGTGGTCAGCGTGCTGGCCGGTACCACGCTCACCCTGGCCTTCGGCGGTGATGGCCGGGTTGCCGGTGCGGCCGGCTGCAACCGCTACACCGCGGACTGGGCGGGATCGGGGGAGAACGTCCGCATCGGACCGCCAGCCGCCACACGGCGCTTCTGCGGCGAGCCGCCCGGCGTCATGGAACAGGAGGCCGACTTCCTCGCCGCACTTGCCACGGTGGCCTCCACCCGGACGGAAGGCTCGCGACTGGAGCTGCGCACGGCCAGCGGCGCGCTCGCGGTCAGCCTCGTGGCAGACTCAGGTCCGGGCTAGCCAGGCTGGCCGCGCGGCGCGTGGACTCCATCCACTTGCGGATGCGGCGGGCATCGGCCACCCGGGTGTACTTGCCGAAGGAATTCAGCAGCACGATCACGACGGAGCGGCCGCCGATCACCGTGTTCATCACCAGGCACTGGCCAGCCGCGAGCGTGTAGCCGGTCTTCTGCAGGGCGATGTCCCAGTCCGGCTTGGTCACGAGCGTGTTGGTGTTGCGGTACTCGAGGGACTGGCGGCCGGCGAGCACCGTGTGCTTCTCATCGGTCGAGTACTGGCTGATCAGCGGGTCTGCCGATGCCGCCTTCACCAGCCGGACCAGGTCCCGGGCCGTGGCCACGTTGTGGCTCGAAAGGCCCGTGGGGTCGGCGAATCGCGTCCGACCCATGCCGAGCGCCCTGGCCCGGTCATTCATGGCCCGGACGAAGGCCGGCACGCCTCCCGGGTAGTTGCGCGCCAGGGCCTGGGCCGCCCGGTTCTCGGAGGACATCAGCGCGAGGTGCAGCAGTTCCCGGCGGCTGAGCCGCGTGCCGACGGCGAGCCGGGACGCCGATCCCCGGGTCTGGTCACGGTCCGCCGCAGTGATCGTCAGCTTCTCGTCGAGTGGCTGCCGGCCTCCGGTCACGACGAGGGCCGTCATCAGCTTGGTGATGGAGGCAATTGGGACCGCCGCGTCATCCCGGCGGGCGAAGAGCACCGACGAGTCGCTCGCGTCCACGACCAGGGCGGCGCTGGAGCGGACTTCCGGCCGGGTGGCCGGACCCGGGGCCGCGGCCCGGGTGGGCGGCGCGAGGAATACTGCTGCCAGCAGCGCCGGCGCGATGAAGAGGCTCCGCATCCACCCGTCCCTAGGTCTCGGTGCGGGCAGCATGATAGCCCGGTCAGCCCCCCGTAGGAGCGCCTTCAGGCGCGATTGTGGCGCACATCACGGAATCGCGCCTGAAGGCGCTCCTGCTCGCTCAGCCGGTCAGCAGCTCCAGCGCCTGACGGTACTTCTCGCTGGTCTTACGGATGACATCCGGGGGCAGGCGTGGGCCCGGGGCCTTCTTGTTCCAGTCCAGGGTCTCCAGGTAGTCGCGCACGAACTGCTTGTCGAAGCTCGGCGGGCTGATGCCGGTGCGGTAGCTGGCGGCGGGCCAGAAGCGGGACGAGTCGGGAGTCATCACCTCGTCGATCAGGTACAGCTCCCCCGCCTCGTCGAGGCCGAACTCGAACTTGGTGTCGGCGATGATGATGCCGCGGCTCCGGGCATAGGCCGCGCCCTCGCTGTAGATGCGGATGGCAAGGGTGCGCACCTGGCGCGCGAGTGTGGAGCCGATCAGTTTCTCGCATTCGGCGAAGCTGATGTTCTCATCGTGATCGCCGAGCGCGGCCTTGGTGGCCGGCGTGAACAGCGGCTCGGGCAGTGGCGCCGCCATGGCCAGCCCCGCCGGCAGCGGAATGCCGCAGACCTGGCCCGTCGCCTGGTAGTCCTTGTAGCCGGAGCCGATGAGATAGCCCCGCACCACGGCTTCGATCGGCAGGGGCTTGAGCCGCCTCACCACCATCGCCCGGGAGGCCACTGCCGCCCGCTCCACCGGATCCCGAATGACCGAGTCCAGGGGCAGTTCGGCCAGGTGGTTGCGCACGATGCCGGCCGTGCGGGCGAACCAGAAGTTGGAGAGGCGCGTGAGGACCTCGCCCTTGCCGGGGATGGGGTCCGGCAGTACCACGTCGAAGGCCGAGAGGCGGTCGGTGGTCACGATCAGCAGGTGGCCCTCGTCCACCGCGTAGATGTCCCGGACCTTGCCTTGACTGAGCCGGGTGAGGGCTGTCACTCTGGATTCATACATGGCGTCAGGGACGAGGCTCCGCGTCATCGGCTGCTCCGCTTGATCGACGCGATTCTAGCAGCGCCGTCCGCGCTTGCCCCGTCCCGGTTCAGCGCAGAGACCCCGGAATGGCGTGGATTGGCAAAGTCGGCGGCGGGATCCTAGGCCTGATCGTGGGTGGCCCCGTCGGCGCGATCATCGGCGGCGCCCTGGGCCACCAGTTCGACCGGGGCGCCGGCGGGGCGGGCTTCGGCAGCCTGGGGTACGGAGGTGAAGACGACGCCTGGTCACCCGTCGACCGGCAGCGGCTCTTCTTCCAGACCACCTTCCAGGGTCTCGGCGCGCTCGCCAAGGCCGACGGGCGTGTGTCCGAGGCGGAGATCGACGCTGCCCGTGCCCTCATGACCGGCATGCGCCTCGCGCCGGATGACGTTCGCGAGGCCATCGGCTGGTTCACCGAGGGCAAGCGACCGGGCTTCCCGCTGCGGGAGCGTGTGCGCCTGCTGCGCCGGGCCTGCCGGCACGAGCCGGACCTGCTCCGCACCTTCATCGAGATCCAGATGGATTTCCTGCTTGGCAAGCCGGCAATCACCCCGGCGGAGCGGGCCCTGTTGCTGCTCATGACCGATGCCCTCGGCGTCGGCCGGCTCGACCTCGCCCGCCTCGAGGCCATCCTGCGGGCGCGCCGCTCGTTCGGGCAGCAACAGCGCCCGGCGGGGCCCGCGGGCCAGACCCTGGAGGGCGCCTACCGCGCCCTCGGCCTCGAGCCCTCGGCGACCGACGCGGAGGTCAAGAAGGCCTACCGGCGCCTCATGAACCAGCACCACCCGGACAAACAGGTCGCCCGGGGCCTGCCCGAGTCGATGCTGGAGGCCGCGGAAGAGCGGACCCACGAGATCCGGGCCGCCTACGAGCTGATCCGGGAGCACAGGGGATTGTAGGAGCGGCTTCAGCCGCGATCGCGGCGTCGCGCCCGAAGGCGCTCCTACCGGCCCTCCCACCTGCTATATTTTTGCGATGCCTGCCCTCATCGCCCCCTCCATCCTCTCCGCCGATTTCGCCCGTCTGGGCGAGGAAGTCGAGGCCGTGCTCGCCGCGGGTGCCGACGTCATCCATTTCGACGTGATGGACAACCACTACGTCCCGAACCTGACGATCGGGCCGCTGGTGTGCGAGGCATTGCGCAAGCGGGGCATCAAGGCGCCGATTGACGTGCACCTCATGGTCAAGCCGGTCGATGAACTGGCCCTGTCTCTTATACACATCTCCGAGCCCAC
>CALGMY010000166.1 GCA_937958785.1 uncultured Gammaproteobacteria bacterium
GTCCCGGCGCTGCCGCTGGCGGTGCTGTGCCGTCATCCCTGACTGGCCTGCCGGAGGGCGCGGGTCAGGCGCGCCCGCGGCCGTCCCGGGGCGGCTCCGTGAGGAAACCCACGTTCTTCGCCCCGGCTGCCTGGAGCAGGACCATGGCGCGGACCACGGCGCCGTAGTTCACCCGCTCGTCCGCGTTGAGGAGGACGGGGGTGGCCGGGCTGCGGCGCAGGACCGCGCCGACCTTCTCCACCACCGCCTCCGCTTCGATGGGGCTCTTCCGGCCGTCCCCCACGTTGAGGTACAGCGCCCCGTCCGCGTCGACGGACAGCACGAGCGGCTCCTGGTCCTGCGGGGTCCGGATCGGGTCCGCCGCGGCCTCGGGCAGCTGCACCTCGATGCCCTGGGTGAGCAGCGGCGCGGTCACCATGAAGATCACGAGCAGCACGAGCATCACGTCGATGTAGGGCACGACGTTGATGTCCCCCATGAGCCGGCGCTTGCGGGTCTTGCGCATGGTCAGCGCGCTCCGGTCGTGGCCTGGGCCGGCGTGGCGTGGGCGTGGGCCCGGGCGTGGGCATGCCGCTGCAGGACGCTGAAGAACTCCTCGATGAAGCTGTCGTAGCGCACCTCGAGGCGGCTCACCTTGTCGGCGTAGCGGTTGTAGGCGATCACGGCGGGGATGGCGGCGAACAGGCCGATGGCCGTCGCCACCAGCGCCTCGGCGATGCCCGGCGCCACCGCCTGCAGGGTGGCGGACTGCACGTTCCCGAGCCCCCGGAACGAATTCATGATGCCCCACACCGTGCCGAAGAGGCCCACGTAGGGGCTGGTGGACCCGATGGTGGCGAGGGTCGACAGGCTCTCCTCCAGCCGGTCCATCTCCCGCATCTGGGCCACGTGCATCGCCCGGCGCACGCCCTCGAGGACCTGCTCCGCCGGCATCGCGGCCTGGTCCGACAGGCGGCGGAACTCCCGGAAGCCGGCCTCGAATAGGCCCGCCATGTCGGACGGCGGCTCGCCACCGCGGGTCACGTCCCGGTAGATGGCCGTGAGGTCGCCCCCGGACCAGAAGGTGGTCTCGAAGGCGTCGGAGCCCGCCACCGCCTGGTTCAGCAGGCGCCGCTTGCGCACGATGATGGCCCAGGAGGTGACCGAGGCGGCGAGCAGCAGCAGCATGACGAGCTGCACCACCAGGCTGGCGGAGAGGATGAGGTCGATGATGGAGGTGTGGGCCGGCATGCTCAGGGTTCCTCGGGGTCGAACAGGCCCGCCCCGGTGGACGCCGGGGCCTTGAGGCCGAAGTGCTGGTAGGCGAGCCGGGTGGCCATGCGGCCCCGGGCCGTGCGGCTGATGAAGCCCTGCTGGATCAGGAAGGGTTCCAGCACGTCCTCGATGGTGCCCCGCTCCTCGCCGAGGGCCGCGGCGAGCGACTCGATGCCGACCGGGCCACCGCCGAAGCGGTCGATGATGAGCCGGAGCAGGCGCCGGTCCTGCAGGTCGAAGCCGTTGGGGTCCACGTCGAGCAGGTCCATGGCCGAACGGGCCGTGGCCTCGTCGATGCGGCCGTTGCCTTCCACCTGGGCGAAGTCCCGCACCCGGCGCAGCAGGCGGTTGGCGATGCGGGGCGTGCCCCGGGAGCGGTCCGCCAGCTGCCAGGCACCCGCGTCGTCCAGGGGCACGCCGAGGATGCGCGCGGAGCGCAGCAGGATCTCGTGCAGGTCCTCCCGGCCGTAGAACTCGAGCCGCTGGACGACGCCGAAGCGGTCCCGGAGCGGCGAGGTCAGCAGCCCGGCCCGGGTCGTGGCCCCGACCAGGGTGAAGGGTGGCAGGTCGAGCTTGATGGAACGGGCAGCGGGACCCTCGCCGATGACGATGTCGAGCTGGAAGTCCTCCATGGCCGGGTAGAGCACCTCCTCCACCACCGGGCTCAGGCGATGGATCTCGTCCACGAAGAGCACGTCCCGGGGCTCGAGGCTGGTCAGCATGGCGGCGAGGTCGCCGGGCCGCTCGAGCACCGGCCCCGACGTGTGCCGCAGGTTCACGCCGAGTTCGTTGGCGAGGATGTTGGCGAGGGTGGTCTTGCCGAGGCCCGGCGGGCCGAAGATCAGCGTGTGGTCGAGGGCCTCGCCCCGCTGGCGGGCGGCGGTGATGAAGACCTTCAGCTGGCGCTTCACCGCCGGCTGGCCGATGTAGTCGGCGAGCCGCTGGGGCCGGATGCTGCGGTCCTGGTCGTCGTCGCCCAGCCGGACGCCCGAGACGAAGCGCTCGTCGGTGGTCACGGTCAGGTCCTCGCCGCGGACCGGAGCACGGCCCGCAGCAGCTCCTCGGTGGAGGTCACGGAGTCGGGCACCTGGTCGAGCATGCGCCGGGCCTCGGTGGCCTTGTAGCCCAGCGCCACCAGGGCGTCCTGGGCCTCGCCCCGGGGATCCGGGGCCGGGGCGGGCCGGCCCTCCGCCACGGTGACGAGGCCGGGCCGCTCCACCCGGTCGCGCAGGTCGATGATGAGCCGCTCGGCGGTCTTGCGGCCCACGCCGGGCAGGCGCACGAGTGCCGCCACGTCCCCGCCGGACACCGCCTGCACGAAGGCGTCCACGCTCATGCCGGACAAGATGCCGAGGGCCGTCTTCGCCCCGACGCCGCTGACCTTGAGGAGGTCCCGGAACAGCCGTCGCTCGGTCTCCGTCGCGAAGCCGAAGAGCGTCTGCTGGTCCTCCCGCACGAGCAGGTGGGTGCGCAGCTGGACGGTCTCCCCCACTGCCGGCAGCAGGAAGCAGGTGGAGAGCGGGGCCTCGAGCTCGTAGCCGACACCGCCCACGTCGACCACCAGGAACGGCGGTTCCTTGTGGGCCAGTACCCCGCGCAGGGAGCCGATCACCGGCGCAGCCCCCGGCCCCGGCCCGCGCGGGCCGCACGGCTACCGGCGAGGCGCGTCCCGGCCAGCAGGGCACCCGCCAGCCGGGCGGCCAGGGGCCGGGTGTGGGCATGGCACAGGGCGACGGCCAGCGCGTCGGCGGCATCGACCTCGAGGGGTTCCCGGTGGTTCAGCAGCACCGACACCATGTGGCCCACCTGCGCCTTGTCGGCCTGGCCGATGCCGACGATGGCCTGCTTGATGGCCCGGGGCGCGTACTCGTGCACCTCGGCGCCGGTCGCGAACGTGGCGCAGATCGCGGCGGCCCGGGCCTGGCCGAGCTTGAGCGCCGAATCGGCGTTGCGGGCGACGAACACCCGCTCGACCGCCACCGCGGCAGGACGGTGTTCGGCCATGAGGGACTGGATGCCCGCGAAGATCGCCGCCAGCCGCTCCGGCAGGCCCCCATCACCGGTGCGCAGGCACCCGCTCGCCACGTGCACCGAGCGCCGGCCGTCCGAGTCGATGATTCCGTAGCCCGTGATCCGGGAGCCGGGATCGATGCCGAGGATCCGGATGACGGCGCCGGGCTGCATCAGAAGCGCAGGGAGAGTCCCGCGTGCATCCCGGTGTCGAAGTGCAGCGACGGCTGGTCCTCGAACTCGGCCCCCACATAGCGGACACCGGCGTAGACCTCGGCCTGGCGGGTGACGCTGTAGTTCAGCCGCAGGGTGCCATCCACGTATTTCTCGGCGTCGCCGCCGGCGAGCACGTCCGGGGCCCAGAAGTATTCGCCCGTGACGGCGAAGCGATCGTACCGCGGGACGATCCAGCGCAGGCTGCCGCCGATGCCGAGGGCGTACCCGTCCTGGTCACGGCCGTCGCCGTCGAGGTAGGCGAGGCGGACGCCGACGCCCGCGGTGACCTTCTGCCGGCCCGGGGCCGCGTCGCCGGTGACCAGGAAGCTGCCATGCACCAAGTCGCCCTCCTGTCCCCCGTCGTCGCTGAGCCAGCCGGCATCCAGGCGCAGGTTGCCCTGCACCACCGTGGCATAGGTCACCCGGAAGGCGTCATCGTTGAAACTGAGGTCGATCTCGTGGGCCCCGGCGGTGGCGGAGGCGAACAGGAGAGGCAGGCCCAGTCGGGCGAGCCCGGGACGGATCCGCATAGCACACTCCCTGCGCAACAACGCGGGGATGATACCCGAATTGGCCCTAGTGATTGATGGCGTGGAGGGCCCGGCGGTCCACGGACAGGGACGCCTCGTGCAGGGCCTCGGCGAGTGTCGGGTGCGCGTGCATGGTGCGCTGCAGGTCCTCGGCGCTGGCCTCGAACTCCATCGCCACGACCGCCTCGCCGCCATGGGACCGACGATGTGCACGCCGAGGATCCGGTCGGTGGCCGCGTCGGCCAGCACCTTCACGTGCCCGGCGGCCTGTTCCATGGCCTTCGCCCGCCCGCTCGCGGCGAAGTTGAAGGTGCCCGACTTGCAGGCGACCTTCGCGGCCTTCAGCTGCTCCTCGGTCTGGCCCACCCAGGCGATTTCCGGGGTGGTGTAGATGACGCTCGGGATCACGGCGTAGTTCACGTGGCCGTGCCGGCCCGCGATGAGGTCGGCCACCATCACGCCCTCCTCCGAGCCCTTGTGGGCCAGCATGGGGCCCCGCACGACGTCGCCGACCGCCCACACGTTGGGGGCGCTCGTCCGGCAGTCGTCGTCCACCTCGATCTGGCCCCGGTCCGAGAGCTTGACGCCGGCCAGGGGGTCCAGCAGGTCCCGGGTGTTGGGCCGGCGGCCCACGGCGACGACCAGCTTGTCCACCTCGAGGGTGTGCTGGCCCCGGTCGTCCTCGTAGCGCACGGTGACGCCCGTGGCCGTGCGTTCGGTGGCGGTCACCCGGGCGCCCAGGCGGATGTCGAGGCCCTGCTTCTTGAACTGGCGCTGGGCATCCTTGGCGACCTGGCCATCGGCCATGGGGAGGAAGCGGTCGAGGGCCTCGAGCACCGTGACCTTGGCACCCAGCCGGTTCCAGACGCTGCCGAGCTCGAGCCCGATCACGCCCGCGCCGATCACCCCGAGGCGGGCCGGGACGGCAGCGAGCTCCAGGGCGCCCCAGGAATCGATGATGGTCTCGCCGTCGAAGGGCGCGAAGGGCAGCTCGATGGGCGATGAACCCGTGGCGAGCACCACGTGCTCGGCCGCGAGCAGCTCGGGCTCCCCGCCGTGGGGCGTGAAGCGCACCCGGTTGCCCGGCAGCAGGTGGCCGCGGCCGAAGAGGCCGGTGACGCCGTTGGCCTTGAACAGCCCCTGGATGCCGCCGGTGAACTGCCGGACGATGCCGGCCTTGCGGGCCTGCATGGCCGCGAGGTCGAGTTCCGGGCGGGGCACCCGGATGCCGTGGCTGGCGAACTCGTGGGCCGCCCGGTGGAAGAGTTCCGAGGACTCCAGCAGGGCCTTGGACGGGATGCAGCCCGCGTTGAGACAGGTGCCGCCGAAGGCGCTCGCGCCGTCCCGGTTCTGCCAGGCGTCGATGCAGGCCACCCGCAGGCCGTTCTGGGCGGCGCGGATGGCGCCGACGTAGCCTGCTGGCCCGCCGCCGATGACGATGACGTCGTACTTGCTGCCCCCCGGGGCGCCGGCCCTGGCCATGCCTCAGACCCCCAGCAGCAGGCGCGCGGGATCCTCGAGCGCGTCCTTCATGGCGACCACGAACTGCACGGCCTCCCGGCCATCGATGATGCGATGGTCGTAGGTGAGCGCCAGGTACATCATCGGGCGCACCACCACCTGGCCGTCGACGACCACCGGGCGCTCCTGGATCTTGTGCATGCCGAGGATGCCGCTCTGGGGCGGGTTCAGGATGGGGGTGGAGAGCAGCGAGCCGAACACGCCGCCGTTGGTGATCGTGAACGTGCCGCCCGTGAGTTCCTCCATGCCGAGGCTGCCCTCCCGGGCCCGCCGGCCATAGTCGTTGATGGCGGTCTCGATGCCCGCGAACCCGTGCCGGTCCGCATCCCGCAGCACCGGCACGATGAGCCCCCGGTCGGTGGAGACCGCGATGCCGATGTCGTAGTAGTCGTGGTAGACGATCTCGCTACCCTCGATCGAGGCGTTGACCACCGGGTAGCGGTGCAGGGCCTCGATCGCGGCCTTCACGAAGAAGCCCATGAAGCCGAGGCGCACCCCATGCTGCTTCTCGAAGGCGTCCTTGTAGCGGGACCGGAGCGCCATCACGGCCGAGAGGTCGACCTCGTTGAAGGTCGTCAGCATGGCGGCGGACTGCTGCG
>CALGMY010000167.1 GCA_937958785.1 uncultured Gammaproteobacteria bacterium
CCGCCACGGACAGCACCAGCTGACCCTCTCGTCGGGGACCCATGGCCAGCTGCCGCGCCACCTCGGACATCAGCTGGGGCTTCACCGCCAGCACGAGTACTTCGGCAGTGCGCGCCACTTCGCGATTGTCCCCGTGGATGCCCACGCTGGCGTGCAGGGCGACGACCTGCTCGAGCTGGGCGGGATCCGGGTCCGCGACCTGGATCCGGGCGGCCGGGTGTCCGGCCTGCAGCAGCCCCCGGACCAGCGCCCGGGCCATGTTTCCGCCGCCGATCATGCCGATGGTCAGTTCCTCGAAACTCATGCTCACCCCGGTCTCTTGCCAAACAGTGCCGTGCCGATGCGGACCATCGTGCTGCCTTCCGCGATGGCCAGCTCGAGGTCCTCCGACATCCCCATGGAGAGGGTGTCGAGCTGGTGCCCCCGGGCGTTCAGGGCGGCGAGCAGTTCCCGGGCAGAGCGATATTCCATGCGCAGCGCCGCGTCGTCGAGTCCCGCGTGGGGCAGCACCATGAGGCCGCGCAGCTGCAGGCGGGGCAGCCTGGCGATGACGGCCGCGAGGGCCGGCACCTCGTCCCGGGGGCAGCCGGCCCGCGCCTCGATGCCGGGGGCCCCGGCCGGCAGTCCACCCGGGGCCAGCTGGATGCACACCTGCAGCGGGGGCCCGTGGGGCGGGCGCTGGGCCGCCAGGCGCTCCGCGATCCGTGCGGACGTCACGGTCTGGGCCCAGGCGAAGTGCCGGGCGATCTCCCGGGTCTTGTTCGACTGGATCCGGCCGATGAAATGCCAGATTGCGTCACGCCCGACCGCCCCGATCTTGGGCAACGCTTCCTGCAGGTAGTTCTCGCCGATGTCGGTGACGCCCGCGGCGAGCGCCTCCCGGATGGCCGCCGGCGGATGGCCCTTGCTGACGGCCACCAGCGTCACCTGCCGGGCACTCGCGCCGGGGTCACCGGTGGATGCCCGTGCGATGCGGGCACGGATTTCCCCGAGATGTTCCGTGATTCCCGTCACGACCACCCCCGGGGGCGGGCTGTACTATGTTCACCGCCTGATCCGGTTATGCAAACCGGGGCGTGGGCCGCTGGTCTCGGCTGGGGAAACGAATGTCTGTTGATATCGCGCAACTGCTTGCGTTCGCCGTGAAGAGCAAGGCGTCGGACCTGCACCTGTCCGCGGGTGTGCCGCCGATGATTCGCGTGGATGGCGACGTCAAGCGGGTGAACATGCCGCCGCTGGCCCACAAGGATGTTCATAGCATGATCTATGACATCATGAACGACAAGCAGCGGAAGGACTTCGAGGAATTCCTCGAGACCGACTTCTCGTTCGAGATCCCCAAGCTGGCCCGCTTCCGGGTCAACGCCTACAACCAGATGCGCGGCGCGGGCGCCGTGTTCCGGACCATCCCTTCGATCATCCAGACGCTGGAAGACCTGCGCGCCCCGGCGATCTTCCGCGACATCTCGATGTACCCGCGCGGCATCGTGCTGGTGACCGGCCCGACGGGTTCGGGCAAGTCCACCACCCTGGCCGCCATGATCGACTACATCAATGACAACAAGCCCGACCACATCCTCACCATCGAGGACCCGATCGAATTCGTGCACGAGAGCAAGCGCTGCCTGATCAACCAGCGCGAGGTGCACAAGGACACCCTGGGGTTCAGCGAGGCGCTCCGGTCGGCCCTGCGCGAGGACCCCGACGTCATCCTGGTTGGTGAGATGCGCGACCTCGAGACGATCCGCCTCGCGCTGACGGCCGCCGAAACCGGCCACCTGGTCTTCGGCACGCTGCACACGAGTTCGGCGGCCAAGACCATGGACCGCATCATCGACGTCTTCCCCGCGCAGGAGAAGGAGATGGTCCGCGCCATGCTCTCCGAGTCGCTCCGCGCCGTCATCTCCCAGGCGCTCCTGAAGCGCGTCGGTGGCGGCCGTGTGGCGGCCCACGAGATCATGATCGGCACTCCCGCCATCCGGAACCTGATCCGCGAGGGCAAGGTGGCCCAGATGTACTCGGCCATCCAGACCGGGGTGAAGGAGGGCATGCAGACCCTGGACCAGTGCCTGCAGGACCTGCTTTCAAAGGGCGTGATCACCAAGGAAGAGGCCCGGTTCAAGGCGCAGAACAAGGACAGCTTCTAGCAAACGGTACCGCTGCGGGCCAGGAAGGCCCCGGGAGCGAAGGCGATGGAACGCGACCAGGCTACAAAACTGATTCAGGGCCTCCTGAAGAAGATGGTGGACAAGAACGGGTCCGACCTCTTCATCACGGTCGGCTTCCCTCCCGCCATCAAGATCGATGGCGAGATCCACCGGGCCGCCGAGCAGCCGCTGACCCCGGACCAGGCCGCCGTGATCGTCCGCTCGATCATGAACGACCGCCAGGCGCGCGAGTTCGATGCCTCCAAGGAGTGCAACTTCGCGATCAGCCCCCAGGGCATCGGCCGCTTCCGCGTGAGCGCCTTCATCCAGCAGGGACAGGTGGGCGCGGTGCTCCGGCGCATCATCACCAAGATCCCGACCCTCGAGGAGCTCGAGCTGCCGCCGGTGATGTCCGAGGTCGCCATGACCAAGCGCGGCCTCGTGATCGTCGTGGGCGCGACGGGCTCGGGCAAGTCCACCACGCTTGCCGCCATGGTCCACCACCGCAACATGCACAGCCGCGGCCACATCGTGACCGTGGAGGATCCGGTTGAGTACGTGCATCCCCACGGCCGTTGCGTGGTGACCCAGCGCGAGGTGGGCGTGGACACCGAGAGCTGGCACTCCGCCCTGAAGAACACCCTGCGCCAGGCGCCGGACGTGATCCTCATCGGCGAGATCCGCGACCGGGACACCATGGAGTTCGGCATCCAGTTCGCCGAGACCGGCCACCTCTGCCTGGCGACCCTGCACGCCAACAGCGCCAACCAGGCCCTGGACCGCATCATCAACTTCTTCCCCGAGGAGAAGCGCGGCCAGTTGCTGATGGACATGTCGCTGAACGTCAAGGCGCTGATCTCCCAGCGGCTCATCCCGCGCCAGTCCGGCGAGGGGCGCGTCGCCGCCATGGAAGTGATGCTGCAGTCGCCGCTGATCTCCGACCTGATCTTCAAGGGCGAAGTCCTGAAGATCAAGGAGATCATGGCCAAGTCAACCCGCATGGGGATGCAGACCTTCGACCAGGACCTCTTCAACCTCTACGAGAACAACAAGATCAGCTACGACGAGGCCATGCGCAACGCGGACTCCAAGAACGAGCTCCGGCTGCGCATCAAGCTGGAGAGCAAGCGGGACAAGACGGCGGCCGCCGACGACTCGGGCGGCCTGACCATGATGGAAGAAGAGAAGAAGGCGGCGCTCTACTAAGCCATGAACGTACAGCCACTCTTCAACCTGATGGTCGAGAAACGGGCCTCGGACCTGTTCCTCACCTGCTACGCCCCGGTCAAGATCAAGATCGACGGCAAGATCATCCCCGTCAACAAGCTCGAGCTGACGCCGCAGATGGTGCGCCAGGCGGCCATGGAGCTGATGACCGGCGAGCAGCTCGAGGAATTCAACCGGGAGCTCGAGATCGACTTCGCGGTGTCGAAGCCCGGGCTCGGCCGGTTCCGCGTGAACATCTTCCACCAGCGGGGCAACGTCGCGCTGGTGATGCGCTACATCACCTGCGAGCTGCCCGACCTGGATACGCTCGGCATGCCGCCGATCCTCAAGGACCTCGTGATGTTCCGCCGGGGCCTGCTGCTGATGGTCGGTGCCACCGGCTCGGGAAAGTCCACCACGCTGGCGGGCATGATCAACTACCGCAACGAGCGGACGGCGTCCCACATCATCACCATCGAGGACCCGATCGAGTTCCTGCACGCGAACAAGAAGTCCATCATCAACCAGCGCGAGGTGGGCGTGGACACCAAGTCCTACGCCCGGGCGCTGAAGAGCGCGATGCGCGAGGCGCCCGACGTCATCCTGGTGGGCGAGGTGCGCGACCGGGAGACCATGCAGACCACCATCGACCTGGCCGGCACCGGCCACCTGGCCGTCGCCACCCTGCACTCGAACAACGCCCCGGAGACCCTCGACCGGATCATCAACCTGTTCCCCGAGGAACAGCACCCGCAGGTCTACATGGACCTCTCCCAGTACCTGCGGGCGATCATCTCCCAGCGCCTCGTGCGCGGCATCGACGGCCAGCGGGTGGCCGCGGTGGAGGTGATGCTGAACACCCCCCGCATCGCCGAGTTGATCCAGCGGGGCGACGTGAGCAAGGTCAAGGAATCATTCCGCGACAGCTCGGAGCAGGGCATGCAGACCTTCGACCAGGCGCTGCTCAAGCTCTACAAGGACGGCAAGGTGTCCATGGAGGAGGCCCTCGCCAACGCCGACTCCCGCTCCAACCTCGAGGCCCAGATCCACTTCGCCTGAGAATTGGGGACATGCCTCATTTTGGCAGTGCACGAGCGGCCCCTGCACGGCCAAAATCAGGCATGTCCCCAATTCCCCCCATCGATCGTCGTGAGACCGACGCGTTCCGGGTCGTGCACGGCGCTGCAGATGGCCAGCCGGGCCGCTACCGGGACCGGCTGGGGGAATGGCAGCTCTTCGCAGGCGAGACCCCGCCCACCCCCGCGGAGGCCGCCGCCCTCCTGGGCGACGCCGAAGGCCCACCGGCGGTCCGGGGCGTCTACTTCAAGCGGCTGCTGCGCCAGGTGCGCCAGACACCGGTGGAAGAGGCCTCGCCCGTGCACCTGGCCGGTGAGGTGACTCCCGAGCGCTTCACCGTCCGGGAGAACGGCCTCCGCTTCGAGCTGAGCTTCCGCGAGGGGTACTCCACCGGACTGTTCCTGGACCAGCGGGAGAACCGCCGGCGACTGCTGACGGGCCAGGTCACCGACGGGTTCACGCTGCCGGCCCCGGGTCCCGAGGGCCCGCCGGCACTGCTCAACTGCTTCGCCTACACCGGCGCCTTCAGCGTCTGCGCCGCCCGCGCCGGCCTGCGCACCACCAGCCTGGACCTCTCCCGCAAGTACCTGGACTGGGGCCGGCGCAATTTCGAACTGAACGGCCTGGATCCTCTCGCCCACGATTTCATCTACGGCGACGTCTTCGACTGGCTGAAGCGGCTCGGGAAGAAGTCCCGGACCTTCGACGTGATCGTGCTGGATCCGCCCACGTTCTCCCGCTCGCCGGCCGGGGATTTTCGTGCGACCACCGACTATGGCCGCCTGGTGTCCCTGGCGCTGCCACTGCTCCGTCCCGGCGGTGTCCTGCTGGCGTCCACCAATGCGGCCCGCTTTCCCGCGGAAGATTTCGTTGCGCAGCTGAGGGCGGCCGTCGCCTCGGCCGGCCGAAGCGTCGTCCAGGAGTTCCGGGCGCCCCAGCCGGCGGACTTCCCGGTGACGCCGGAGGAACCGGCCTACCTCAAGGTGGTTTGGACGCGGGTGGCGGGGGCGGCCTAGCCAGCCACCCCCCGCCGCGCCTCCTCCAGCTGCTCCCCGCTCATCTCGCTCTCCAGCGTCGCGAGGGTGCGCAGCGCCGGCGGGTGGCCCCGGTCGGCGGCGCGCCGGTACCAGCGCCAGGCGGCCACGAAGTCCACCGGGGTGCCCTGGCCGCTGGCGTAGGCCACGCCCAGGTTGTACTGGGCGTCCGCGTCGCCCTGGTCGGCCGCCTTCCGGTACCAGGCGAGCGCCGCCGGGTAGTCCGGCGGGATGCCGTCGTCCGCCGACAGCAGGACACCCAAATTGAACTGGGCCGGGGCGAAGCCCTGGCTGGCGGCCCGGGTGTACCACTCCAGCGCCCGGCCGTAGTCCTTCGGCACGCCCTGGCCGTTGGCGTGGAGGTAGCCGAGGTTGTACTGGGCCCGGGCATCCCCGCCGGCAGCGAGGGCCTCCCACAGGCGGGCCGCGGTGGCGAAATCGCCCCGGCGGGCGGCGGCCAGGCCTTCGCGGAACAGGTCTGGTTTCACCGGGCCGGGACGGCCGGCTGGGGGCTGGTGCGACTGGCGCCCTCGAACACAGCGGCCCCGTCGAACACCGGCCCGTCCACGCAGACGCGCTTCATCTGCCGCTGGCCGTCGACCATCACCGGCACCACGCACCCGGCGCAGCCGCCGACGGCGCAGGCCATGAACTCCTCCAGCGACAGCTGGCTGGGGATGCCGAATTCCTCCGCCACGGCCTGGGTGGCCCGAAGCATCGGCGTCGGCCCGCAGGCGTAGATGGTCATGCGCTGGCGCTCCGGGTCGGTCCGGGCCGCGAGCCACTCCCGGGCGAGGGCGGTGACGTAGCCTGGCCGGGTGCCGGGCAGCCCCGCGTTGCTCGCCAGTATCGAGGGAATGCCCAGCACATCCAGGTCGGCAAGCGTTCCGGCCGGCGTGTCGACCGCGAACGGAAAGGGCAGCTCGGAGCCGAGGAAGGCCTGGGCCTCCGGGGATCGCCCCGCCGTGCGCGTGAGCTCCTCCGCCAGGTAGACCAGCGGCGGGATGCCGACGCCGCCGCCGATCAGCACGGCCACCGGCCGGGCAGGGTCCGGCCTGAAACCCTGGCCGATGGGGCCGAGGACATTCACGCGCTCGCCGGGCACGGCTGCCGCCAGCGCCTTCAGGCCCTGGCCGAGCACCTTGTAGAGCACTTCGATCCAGCCTTCCGCGGCGTTGGCCCGCAGGATCGACAGGGGCCGGCGCATCGGGATGCCCGCGCTGCACTGGACGTGCACGAAGGCGCCGGGCGTCGCGGCCCGCGCACACGCCGGCGCCAAGAGGCGGGTGCGGTACTGGGCCCCGGGGAACGCCTGCTGGGCAAGGATCTCGGCCTCGGTGACGAAGATGGTGCCGCGGTGGGGCTTGTTCATGGGGTCTTCTGCTTCGGCGGTTGGTCGAGCCACATCTCGGCGATCACGCAGGCGGCGAGCGCATCCACGTCGCCGGTCCGCACCTTCTTCGCCCGCGCGCCGCTCCGCCGCTGCTCCCGCAGCCTCGATTCGGCTTCCGCGGAGGTGAGACGCTCGTCGATACGGGCCACCGGCAGCAGGTAGCGGGCCTCGAGCTCGGCGGCAAAGCGTTCTGCGGCGGATTCGCTGTCGGACGCGGGGTTGGCGCCGCTGCCGGCGACGCGCGCGGTGGCGCCATTATAGGGGACGCCGACCACCAGTTCCCCCGGACGCCATTCGCCGACCAGCCGGTCCACGGCCGGCCAGTCGGGCACGCCGTCCCGGGCGGGCAGGGTGAGCAGTGGCGAGGCGAGGCGGGGCGACCGGTTGGCGACGGCCACGCCGATGCGCCGCCCGCCATGGTCGAAGACCAGGGCCGAGCCGTTCATGCCGGCCTGGGGCTCAGGCGTGCCCCGCCTGGTGGCTGATGGTGTGCAGGTCGATGCCGAGCAGGCGGGCCGACTCGCGCCAGCGCTGCTCGAAGGGGGTCTCGAAGATGATCTGCGGCGTCGCCGGCACGCTCAGCCAGGCGTTCTGGGCGAGCTCGTTCTCGAGCTGCCCGGCGCCCCAGCCGGCGTAACCCAGGGCCACCAGGGCCCGCTTCGGCCCCTGGCCCCGGGCCATGGCGGAGAGGATGTCCTGGGACGTGGTCACGCGGATGGCGTCGGTGACCGCCACCGTGGCATCGAAATCGGCGCCTGCGGGCTCGGCGTCCGGCTCATGCAGCACGAAGCCCCGTTCCGGGTGCACCGGCCCGCCCTGGAGCACCGGCTGCCGGGCCAGCTCCGGCGCAGCGCCTTCGAGGGCCAGCTGGTCGAAGATCGCGCCGAGCTCCATGCCCAGGGGCCGGTTGATGACGATGCCGAGCGCGCCCTGGTCGCTGTGCTCGCAGATGTAGGTGACCGTCTTCACGAAGTTCGGGTCCTGCATCGCCGGCATGGCGATCAGCAGGTGGCCGGTGAGGTAGGTCTGGTCGTTCATGCGGCAAGTATAGAGAGATTCATCCGGGGTCGCCGGCAACGGCCGGCGTGACGCACCGCCGCGCCGTGGCCTAGACTGGGGGCGCCCGAATGTCGTGCCCGCCCCGGCGAAGGAGTCGATGATGCCTCCGGCGAGATCAGCGACGGTTGCTGCGACCCTGTTCATGGCTGGGCTGGCTGCCGGCCAGGCGGCGCCACCCTCCCTGGAGGCCCTGCTGGCGGATCCCGACTATCGGGACGTGACCATTTCCCCCAACGGCCAGTACTTCGCGGTGATCGCCCCGGTCGAGGGCCGGGACATGCTCGTGACCCTGAAGAGCGACAAGTCCGCGGTGGTGGGCCGCTTCGGCTTCCGGGACTCCAATGAATCGGTCCTCGATTACCAGTGGCTGAAGGACGATTACCTGCTGATCCGGCCGGCGACGGTGTACGGCTGGCGGGATGATCCGAGCTGGTACGGGGATCTCTTCGTGGCCCGGGCCGACGGTCGCGGCTTTCGTGCGATCTATGGCTACCGCGCCGGCGAGATGCAGACCGGGTCCCGGATCCGGAAGACCCAGCCCACCCGGGGCTGGGGCTACCTGGTCAGCGACCTGCCGTCCCATCCCGATGACATCCTCGTCGCGTCCTATCCCTGGGTCGAAACCGGTGGCAGCCGTCCGACGATCCAGCAGATCAGCCTCGCCACGGGCGTCTCCCGCAAGCTGGTTGGCGCACCGGCGGAGGACACTTCGTTCCTCGCTTCTCCCAGGGGAGAGGTCCGGTTCGCCACCGCCCGCGACAAGGACGATGTCGAACGGGTCTACGAGTACGGCGGGGAGAAGGCCGAATGGCAGGAAGTCGCCCGCAACTCCCTGCGCGGGGGCGACGCGATGAGCCCGGTCGGCATGTCTGCGGATGGGCAAACCGCCTTCTACCTCTCCAATGCCGGTGGTCAGCCCACCGGGCTGATGGCCTTCAACCTCGCCACGCGAACCCACATCACCCTGTACCGCGACGCCACGCAGAGCGTCGACTCCGTCGAACTGGATCCCTGGACGGGGGAACCACTCTGGGTGAACGTCGGTCCGGAAGGCAAGGTTCACGAGCTGAGCGCGGAGCACAGGCTGGTCCGGCTGAGCAGGGGGCTTACCAAGGCTTTTCCGGACGCGACGGTCACCCTGACCAGTTCCACCCGGGACTATCGCAAGTCCATCTTCTTCGTGGACTCCGATCGGGACCCCGGCGCCTGGTACTCGCTCGATGCCGAGACCCGCCGGGCGACCCTGGAGATGGCCGCCAACTCGCGCCTCGATCCGTCGCAGCTGGCCCCCGTGAAGCCGGTGTCCTTCCGGGCCCGGGATGGCCTGGCCATACAGGGCTACTACACCGCCCCGGCGCCCCCCGCAGACGGCAAGCCGCCCATGGTGGTGCTCGTCCATGGCGGCCCACACTCCCGGGACGAATGGGAGTTCGATGCCGAGGTCCAGCTGCTGGCCACCCGTGGCTATGCCGTCCTGCAGGTAAATTTCCGGGGCTCTACCGGCTATGGACGGGAGTTCGAGGCAGCGGGTCGGGGCCAGTGGGGGCGATGCAGGATGACCTCACCGATGCGACCCGCTGGGCGATCGGCGAAGGCCTCGCCGACCCGGGCAGGATCTGCATCATGGGCGGCAGCTACGGAGGTTATGCGAGCCTCATGGGCGTTGTCCGGGAGCCCGATCTCTACCAGTGCGCCGTCAGCCTGTACGGCGTGACGGACCTCGCGGAGTTCTTCGCTGGCGGCGACATTCCCGACCTCCTGTCCGGGCGTGCCTACCTGAAGGACGCGATCGGCTCCGATCGCGCGGAGTGGGACGCCCGCTCGCCCGCCCGGCTGGCGGACCGCATCAAGGTCCCCGTGATGCTCATCGCCGGCGGCCAGGACAAGCGCGTGCCGATCACGCATGCCGAGATGATGGAAAAAGCCCTGAAGAAGGCCGGCAAGCCCGTCGAGACGCTGTATTTCCCCACGGAGGGCCACGGCTTCAGCCAGCTGGAGCATCGCGTCGAGGCCTACCAGAAGGTGCTCGACTTCCTCGGCCGGAACCTCGGGCCCGGCC
>CALGMY010000168.1 GCA_937958785.1 uncultured Gammaproteobacteria bacterium
AGATGTGTATAAGAGACAGCTGTCGAACACCGCAGGAGAGACCTTGCGGACAGTATATGCGGTGAAGGGGAAAAAAATGTGACGCAGGTGGTTCTGCGCCGCCACCGGTGGGGGTCAGAGCTCGAGCTGGCGACCGGACTGCAGTGCACCCTCGACCCGCTCCCGCATGGCCTGCAGCCGGAGGCGGGCGTCGCCCTCCAGCAGGTCCCCGTGGCTGCGCGCCCGCAGCAACTCGTTGGCCATGTTGAGTGCCGCCATGACGGCGATCCGGTCTAGGCCGATGACCTTGCCGCTGTCACGGATCTCCCGCATCTTGCCGTTCAGGAGCGCCGCCGAGTCCAGGAGGGCCGTGCGCTCGCTGGCCGGGCAGGAGATCTGGTACTCCTTCTCGAGGATCTTGATGTTGACCTGGGTGTAGGGCTCGGTCACGAACCGTGCTCCATGGCCTTCAGGCGCCCGATCATTGCCTCGACCCGGGCCCGGACCTGCTCGTTCTTCTGCAGCAGGGTGGCCCGCTCCGCGATGAGGTTGTCCTGGCGCTGGCGCAGGGACCGGTTCTCCTCCTTCAGCTGGCTGGTGATGACCACGAGCTCGTCCAGCCGGCGCTCGAGGCGTTCCAGCTCGCGGGAGAAGGTTTTTTCCACCGGTTCCGACATGAAGTGAATATAGTGTCAGGCTGCACGCAGGGTCAAATGGCGGGCCGTACCGGCTGACCGCGGGCGAGTGCTACGATGGCGTTCCGGTTCCGGATGATGTCAAAAGCCCCGACGATCACCACTGGTCCCACCTTTGCCGCGGTGGAGGATGGCCTGCGCCGGGCGGATGCACCCACCGACGCCGCCGAGGCCCACGGCAGCCTCTGTGGCCTCGTGTGTGCCCTCGGCGCCGGCGGGGAGGTCGCCTGGCTGGCGGAGACCCTGGCCGAAGCCCGGCCCGGTGACCCGGTGACCCGCGCGGCCGAGCAGCTGCTCGAAGAGCTCGCGGCCGCCACCCGAGCCGCCCTCGAGGGCGACGGCATGACCTTCCAGCCCCTGTTGCCCGACGACGCCGAGCCACTCAAGGCCCGCGTGGACGGACTGGCCCAGTGGTGCCAGGGGTTCAACCACGGCCTGTTCGTGGCGGTCCGGCTGAGCGGCGCCGACGCGGAACTCGGGAGCGGGAACACCGCCGAGGTCGTCAGCGACTTCGGCGAGATGGCCCAGGTCTCCGTCGGGGACGAGGAGGCGGATGCCGCGGGCGAGGAGGCCTATGCAGAGCTGGTCGAGTACGTACGGGTGAGTGTCCAGCTCGTGTACGAGGAGCTCGGCGCGGTCCGGCAACGGGTCCAGTCCGGCGCCGTCCACTAGGTCCCCCATGCAAAAGGACGAATTCAGCCGCCGCCGCCGGCAGCTCATGCGCATGATGGGGCGGGGCGCCGTCGCGATCCTGCCGGCCGCCCAGCCCCGGCTCCGCAACCGGGACGTGCTCTACCCGTACCGGCAGGACAGCGACTTCTACTACCTGACCGGCTTCGCCGAGCCGGACGCCGTGGCGGTGCTGGTTCCCGGCCGCCCGGACGGCGAATACCTGCTGTTCTGCCGGGAGCGTGATCCGGAGAAGGAGACCTGGGATGGCACCCGGGCAGGACCCGCGAACGCCGTCAGTGCCTACGGCGCCGACGCCGGCCATTCCATCGATGCGGTGGACGAACTGCTGCCCCGGATCGTCGGCGCCTCTGACCGCGTGTACTACACCATGGGCGCCCACCCGGAGTTCGAGCAGCGCCTCATGGCCTGGGTCTCCCGGCTGCGTACCCGGGGCGGTGCCGGTACCCACACGCCGGACGAGTTCATCGCCCTCGACCATTTCCTGCATGACCTGCGGCTGTACAAGAGCCGGGATGAGGCCGCGGTGATGCGGCGCTCCGCCCGCATCGCGGTTCAGGCCCACCGGCGCGCCATGAGCATGTGCCGTCCCGGCCTGTTCGAGTACCAGATCGAGGCGGAATTCGTGCACGAGTTCCGGGTCCACGATGCCCAGCCGTCCTACCAGCCCATCGTTGGTTCCGGCGCCAACACCTGCATCCTCCACTACCATGCCAACGACCGGCGGATGGAGGATGGCGACCTGCTGCTGGTCGACGCCGGCTGCGAGTACGATTACTACGCTTCCGACGTGACCCGTACCTATCCCGTGAACGGCCGGTTCACCCCGGAGCAGCGGGCGATCTACGAGGTCGTGCTCGATGCCCACGAGGCTGCCCTCGCCGCGGTGTCCCCGGGCAATGTCTGGAGCGAGCCCCATGAGGCCGCCGTGCGCCAGGTCACCAAGGGCCTCAAGAAGATCGGCCTGCTCGAGGGCTCGGTGGCCTCGCTGATCCGGAATCGGGAGTACCAGAAGTTCTTCATGCACCGGACGGGCCACTGGCTGGGCATGGACGTGCACGACGTCGGCGACTACAAGATCGCCGACCAGTGGCGCATCCTCGAGCCAGGCATGGCTCTCACTGTGGAGCCCGGCGTCTACATTCCCCCGGGAACCCGGGGCGTGCCGAAGCGCTGGTGGAACATCGGGGTGCGGATCGAGGATGACGTGCTGGTCACCCGGGATGGCGCCGACGTCCTCACCCGGGACCTGCCCCGGGACCCCGACCTGCTCGAGGCCCTGGTGGGCTCGGCGGCACCATGAGTCCCAGCCCCAACCCGCCTCCCGGGGACTGCGACGTGCTCATCGCGGGCGGTGGCATGGTCGGCGCAAGCCTCGCCATCGCGCTCGCGGGGCTGCCCCTGCGAGTGGCGCTGGTGGAGGCCATTCCCGCGGGCGCCCCGGGCCAGCCAAGCTTCGACGCCCGGACCACGGCGCTTGCCCGGAGCAGCCAGCACATCCTTGCGGCGCTCGGCATCTGGCCCGCGGTGGCCGGCGAGGCGACGCCGATCCAGCGCATCCACGTCTCCGAGCGGGGCCGCTTCGGGACGACGGTGATCGATGGCGCAGAGGAGGGCGGTGAGCCGCTCGGCTACGTCCTCGAGAACCGCCTGCTGGGGGCCGCGCTATGGCGCGCGCTCGCGGCTGCGCCCAACGTCACGCTGCACGCCCCGGCGACGGTGACCGGGGTGGAGCCCGGACCAGGGTCACTCGCCGTATCGGTACAGGCGGGGGCTTCGGCCCCCGTGGTCCGCACCCGGATGCTCGTCGTGGCGGACGGTGCCCGGTCGCCACTCCGGGCCGCGCTCGGCATCGGCGCCCGGGTCCGGCCCTACGGGCAGGTGGCGATCATCGGCAACGTGGCGGTGGCTGGCCGCGCCGCGGAGGCCCGGGACGGTACTGCCTTCGAGCGCTTCACGCCCGAGGGTCCCCTGGCGCTGCTGCCGGCGGGTCCGGGCCGCTATGGCTTCGTACTGACCCGGCGGGAGAGCGTGGCCGCGGACATCGCCGCCCTGCCCGAGCAAGGATTCAGCGCCCTCCTGCAGCAGGAGTTCGGCTACCGGCTCGGCCGCTTCGGGCGGGTCGGCGCGCGGGCGAGCTATCCGCTCGAGCTGGTCGAGGCGGAGGCCATCACGGCGCCGCGGGTGGCGATCATCGGCAATGCGGCCCATGGCCTGCACCCGGTGGCGGGGCAGGGCTACAACCTGGGCCTGCGGGATGCGGCCGCCCTCGCCGAGCTGCTGGCCGCGGCGCCGGGCACCGACCCCGGCGATCCGGCGCTGCTCAACCGCTACGCCGATTGGCGCCGTCCCGACCAGCGCAAGGTCGTCGCCTTCACCGATGGCCTGGTCCGTTTCTTTGGCCGGAGCGGGCTCGGGTCCCTGCGCGGGCTCGCCCTGCTCGGGTTCGACTGGGCGCCGGGCGCCAAGGCCCTCCTGGCCCGCGAGACCATGGGGCTCGCCGGGCGCCGGACCCGGCTGGCCCGCGGACTGCCGCTGTGAGCCGTGCTGACTACGACGTGCTGATCATCGGCGGCGGGGTCGCAGGACTCGCCTGCGCAGCAGTGCTGGCGGCGCGCCTCCGCGGCCGGCGGGCGCCCGTGCGGATCGGCGTTGTCGAGGCGAAGCCGCCGCCGGCGCCCGAGGCCGGGGCCGGGCCAGGCCTGCGCGTGCTCGCCATCGCGCCGGCCGCCCGGGCGCTGCTCGCGGAGTGCGGCGCCTGGGCCTGCCTGCCGGACGGCATGGCCGCGCCCTACGAGCGCATGCGGGTATGGGCATCCACAGGCACGCCGTTCGGGTCCGACAGCATCGGCTTCGACGCCGCGGAGGCCGGGCTCGAGTATCTCGGCCACATCGTCGACCACGACTCGCTGCGTGCCTGCCTCTGGGACCGGGTCGCGGGCGACGCTGGCATCGAGCTTCTCACCGGCACCGCGCCCGACGGACTCGAAGATTCAGGGGAGGCCCGGGTCGTCCGCCTTGGCGACGGCGTGCGGTTGCGCACTCGCCTGCTCGTCGGCGCGGATGGTGCCGAATCCTGGGTGCGCATGGGGCTCGGTCTGGGCACGACGGGCCGGTCCTATGGCCAGCTCGCCATCATCGGTCACGTGGCGAGCGAGCGGCCACACGGGGGCACGGCCTGGCAGTGCTTCAACCCCGGCGGGCCCGCGGCCCTGTTGCCCCTGGCGGACGGCCGCTCATCGATCGTCTGGTCCTGCCCCGAGGCGGAGGCACGCAAGCTCGTGGACGTGCCGGAGGACGAATTCGCGGCGCGACTCGGCGCCGCCACCTGCCGCGTCCTCGGCGCGCTCACCGTCACGACACCCCGCCTTGCGGTGCCGCTGGCCGTGCGACATACCCATCGCTACACTGGCGCCCGATTCGCCCTGGTCGGCGATGCGGCCCACCAGATCCATCCGCTCGCCGGGCAGGGCATCAATCTCGGCCTCGGGGACGTCGACGTGCTGGCCGCCGTGCTGGCGGACCACCTCGGGTCCACCCGCTTCGCGGACCCGGGCGATGCCCTGGTCCTGCGCAGGTACGAGCGCGCACGCAAGGGTGCAAACCTGCTGACGATGGCCGCCATGGAGGGACTTCACCGGGTGTTCACCAGCGACCTGCCCGTGCTCGGCCGGATGGCAGCTACGGGGCTCGGCATCGTGGACCGGCTGCCGGCCGTCAAGCGCCTGCTGACGGCCCGGGCCACTGGCGATGCCCGCCGGCCGGGGAGGGACGATGCAGCGCTATAAGATCTGGGTCTTCGCCCTGGCCCTCTTCCTGATCGGGGGCAGCATCTTCGTCTACAAGTGGCGGAACCTCGGCTATCCCCTGCTACCCGAGGAGGAGACCCGTATCTGGACCGTCGAGGCCACCCTCGAGTTCGAGGCGGGCGCACGGGCCTTGCCGGTGAAGGCAACCCTCCATATCCCGGGCCTGACGCCGGGCTTCGCCGTGCTCGACGAGAACTTCGTGTCCCGGGGCTTCGGCTTCACCACCCGGCTGGCGGCGGGGGGCCGCCAGGTACAGTGGGCCATCCGCCGGGCCCAGGGTCCCCAGCGGCTCTACTACCGGGCGGTCGTCTACAAGGACCCCGCCCAGGCGGAAAATGACACCACGCCACCGTTTCCGACCATGCCGGTCCTCGGCGAGCCGCTCGATACCGCGCTCCAGGTGATCGTGTCCCAGGTGCGGGACCAGTCGGCGGACCCGGCCTCCTTCACGGTTGAACTGCTGAAACGCCTCGCTGATTCGGCCGGGGACCAGAACGTGGGTCTCCTGCTGGGTGGCCGGACGGACACCACGTCGAGGGCCCGTGCCGCCGTCACGGTGCTGGCCGCTGCCCAGGTTCCCGCCCGGCTCATGCGCGGCGTGATGCTGGTGGACCGGGAGCGGGCCGCGAACATGCTGCCGTGGCTCGAGGTACACGATGGCGACCGCTGGCTCTACTTCGACCCGGCGACGGGCGTGCAGGGCCTGCCCGAGAACTTCCTCACCTGGTGGCGCGGGGATGATCCGCTCTTCACGCTCGATGGCGGACGCGGCACCGAAGTGACGTTTTCCGTGCAGAGGAACGAGGCGGACCCGGTGATGGTCGCCGAGCGCCGGGCCCAGACGGTCCAGTCGCGCATCGTGGACTTCTCGCTCTTTTCGCTGCCGATCCAGACCCAGGCCGTGTATGCCGTTCTACTGATGATCCCCCTGGGTGCGCTGGTGGTCGTCCTGCTGCGCAATGTGGTCGGTATCACCACGTTCGGCACCTTCATGCCCGTGCTCGTGGCCCTCGCGTTCCGCGAGACCCAGGTGCTGGCGGGCGTCATCCTGTTCTCGCTGGTGGTTACCCTCGGCCTGCTGTTCCGCTTCGTGCTGGAGAACCTGCGTCTGCTGCTCGTGCCCCGCCTCGCGGCCGTGCTCATCATCGTCGTGATGCTGATGGCGCTCATCAGCATCGTTTTCCACCAGTTGGGGATCGACATGGGGTTGTCGGTCGGCCTCTTCCCCATGGTCATCCTCACCATGACCATCGAGCGCATGTCCATCGTCTGGGAAGAGCGCGGCCCGTCGGAGGCCATCCAGCAGGGCGTCGGCAGCCTGATCGTCGCGGCCATCTGCTTCAGCGTCATGGAGCTCGACGTTCTGAAGCACCTGTTCTTCGTCTTTCCGGAACTGCTGCTCTGGGTGCTGGCCGCCTGCCTCCTGCTCGGGCGCTACAGTGGCTACCGGCTGCTGGAGCTGGTGCGGTTCAAGTCGCTCCCCACCCCCCCGCCCTGATGCTCGGGCTAATCGGCAAGCTGGCGGCGAGCGGGGTGGTGGGGCTCAACGAGCGCAACTGCCAGTACATCATGCGCTACAACCCCCGGCGCCTGTACCCGCTGGTGGATGACAAGCTCACCACGAAGCGCCTGGCCATGGAGGCCGGCCTTCCCGTGCCGGAGCTCTACGGTGTCATCGGCAGCTACCGCGAGGTGCGCAGCCTGCCCGCGATCGTGGCCGCCCACCGTGACTTCGTCGTGAAGCCGGCCCAGGGCTCCGGTGGCGACGGTATCCTCGTCGTGTCCGCGCGCGTGAAGGACCGGAACGTCTACCGGCTCGTCGACGGCACCATCATGAACGAGGACGACATCGAGCATCACCTGTCGAACATCATCAGCGGCCAGTACAGCCTTGGCGGTCACCGGGACGTGGCCCTCGTGGAGTACTGCGTCAAGTTCGACTCGACCTTCGCCGAGCACTCCTTCCGCGGGGTGCCCGACATCCGGGTGATCGTCTTCCGGGGCTACCCCGTCATGGCCATGGTTCGCCTGCCGACCCGGCGCTCCCATGGCAAGGCCAACCTGCACCAGGGCGCGGTGGGCGCCGGCATCGATCTCGCCACGGGCCAGACGACCTACGGCGTCACGGGAAACAGCACGGTTACCGAGCATCCCGATACCGGCGCCGCGATCGCCGGCCTCGAGATTCCCCAGTGGGAGTACCTGCTCGGTTTCGCGGCACGGTGCTACGAGCTCACCGGTCTGGGCTACCTCGGGGTCGACATCGTGCTCGACCGGGACAAGGGCCCCATGCTGCTCGAGCTGAATGCGCGGCCGGGGCTGAACATCCAGATCGCCAATCGCTGTGGCCTGAAGCGCCGGCTCGAGCAGGTCGAGGTGCAGCCCGCTGGCGCGCCCGTGGCCGAGCGCGTGGCATTCGCCCGGCACAACCTGGCCGCGGCGGCGGCCTGACGGGAGGATCCATGGGGCACCGTACCCCCCTGTATGACGAGCACGTGGCGGCCGGCGCACGCCTGGTCGAGTTCGGTGGCTGGGACATGCCGCTGCAGTACGCCTCGGCGCTCGCGGAGCACCACGCGGTGCGCCAGGGCTGTGGCATCTTCGACGTGTCCCACATGACCGTGGTCGACGTCATGGGGCCTGATACCCGGCCCTTCCTGCGGCGGCTGCTCGCGAACGACATCGCGAGGCTCCGTGAGCCAGGGCAGGGCCTCTACAGCTGCATGCTGAACGACGCGGGCGGCGTGGTCGACGACCTCATCGCCTACTGGACCGGCGACGACCGCTTCCGGCTCGTCGTGAATGCAGCAACCCGGTCCCAGGACCTGGCGTGGCTCGCCCGGGTCGCGGACCGGGACGACGTGGTGCTCCGGCACCGGGATGACCTCCTCATGATCGCCGTGCAGGGCCCTGCTGCGGTGGCGCTGGTGGCGCCGCTGCTGCCCCACGATGCCGGGCCGGACGTCCTTGCCCTGAAGACCTTCCGTTCCCTGCTGCGGGAGGACCTCTTCGTCGCCCGGACGGGCTACACCGGAGAGGATGGCGTGGAGGTGATCCTGCCGGTTCCGGCGGGCGTGGATCTCTGGCAACGCCTGGTCGCGGCCGGCGCAACCCGGTGCGGGCTGGGGGCCCGGGACACCCTACGCCTCGAGGCGGCCCTGAACCTCTACGGGCAGGACATGGATGCGGGGACGACGCCCCTCGTCTCCGGCCTGGCCTGGACCGTGGCGTTCGACCCGGCGGACCGGCAGTTCCGTGGCCGGGCGGCGCTGGAACAGCAGGTCGCGGCCGGTATTACGGAAAAGTTGACCGGCTTGCTGCTGGAAGATCGCGGTATCATGCGCCACGGTCAGCGGGTGCTCACCCCGGCCGGCGAAGGCGTGATCACCAGCGGCGGCTTTTCCCCCACCATGGACCGGTCCATCGCACTCGCCCGGGTCCCCGTCGCGGCCGGGGGTCCCTGCCAGGTTGAGATCCGGTCGGCGCTGAAGTCAGCCAGGCTCGTCCGCCCACCGTTCGTCCGACTCGGCCGCGTATTGGTTGACTGACACTCCAGGAACAACACATGAGCGACGTGCCTTCAGGGCTGAAGTACACCAGGGAGCACGAGTGGCTCCGCCAGGAGGGCGATGGCACCGTCGTCGTCGGGATCACGGACCACGCCCAGCACCAGCTGGGTGAGCTGGTCTATGTCGAGCTGCCCGATGCGGGCCGGTCCCTGGCCGCGGGCGATGCCATGGCCGTGGTCGAGTCGACCAAGGCAGCTTCCGATGTCTACGCGCCGGTCGCGGGTGCCATCGTCGAGGTGAACCCGGCGCTCGCCTCCGAGCCCGAGCTCGTGAACTCCGACCCCTACGGCCGCGGCTGGCTCGTGCGGCTGAAGCCCGCCGCCGGCAGCACCGATGGCCTGATGGACGCCGCCGCCTACGGCGCGCTGCTCGCCGCGGACCACTGAAACCGGATCCGCGCCGCCCGTGCCGTTCATTCCCCACACGCCCGACGAAACCGCGGCGATGCTGGCCGCCATCGGCGCCGGCAGCCTCGAGGAACTCTTCGACGAGATTCCCGCCAGCCTGCGCGCGGACGGGCTCCCCGGGGTGCCGCCCGGGCTCGGCGAGGCCGCCATCACCCGCCTGATGCGCGAGCGTGCCGCCCGCAACCGGGACACCCTCTGCTTCCTCGGTGCCGGAGCCTACGAGCACCATATACCTGCGGCGGTCTGGGAGATCGCCACCCGGGGCGAGTTCTACAGCGCCTATACACCCTACCAGGCGGAGGCCAGCCAGGGCACGCTGCAGCTCATCTACGAGTACCAGTCCATGCTGGCCGGTCTCACGGGCCTCGACGTGTCCAACGCCTCCCTCTATGACGGCGCCACGGCGTTCGCCGAGGCCTGCCTGATGGCGGTCCGCGGTGCCCGCCAGGCTCGTTCCCGTCGCGTGCTGGTTCCCCGGTACGTGAACCCGGTGTGGCGCCGGGTGGCGCACGCGCTGCTCGCCGGCCAGGACGTGGAGCTCGTGGAGCTGGCCGCGGGTGGCGGCCGCACCGACCTTGCGGGATTGAAGGCCTTCGAGGGCGAGGACTTCGCCGCGGTCTGCATCCCCTATCCGAACTTCCTGGGCGCCCTGGAGCCGGTCGACGAGCTGACCGATTGGGCCCACGCCCGCGGCATGCTGGTGATCGCGGCCTGTAATCCGACGGCCCTGGCGCTGCTCAAGCCCCCGGGTGAGTGGGGCACGAAGGGTGCCGACATCGCCTGTGGGGAGGGCCAGCCGCTGGGCATTCCACTCAGCTCCGGTGGCCCGTACTTCGGCTTCCTCGCCTGCCGGCAGGCGCTGGTGCGCCAGATGCCCGGCCGGATCGTCGGCGGCACCCTCGACGTGGAGGGCCGGCCCGGGTTCACCCTCACGCTCCAGGCCCGGGAGCAGCACATCCGCCGCTCCAAGGCGACGTCGAACATCTGCACCAACCAGGGCCTCATGGTCACCGCCGCAACCATCTACCTCTCCCTGCTGGGCAGCGAGGGATTGCGGCGCGTGGCGGCCCAGTGCCATGCGAACACCCGGGCGCTGGTCGCGGCCCTCACCAGCCTCCCGGGCGTGCAGGCAACGATCGGCCCCTATTTCCACGAGGCGGTGGTGACCCTGCCGGGCCCCGTCGCGCCGGTACTCCGGCGGCTTGCGGACGCCGGCATCCTCGCTGGCTACGACCTGGCGGCGGACTTCCCCGAGCTCGGGCACGGCCTGCTCGTGTGCGCCACCGAGGTCCGGACCGCCGGGGACATCGATGCCTACCGGCGCGCCCTCGCCGGCATCCTCGGTACCGCGGTGGCGGCCTGATGCGCGAGCCCCTCATCTTCGAGCAGTCCCGGCCGGGGCGCCGGGCCCCGTCCCAGGCACCGGCAACGCCGCCTGCTGCCGAAGACCTGCCGGCCGGCCTGCTGCGGCGGGCGCCACCACCCCTGCCCGAGGTGTCCGAGCTGCAGGTCGTGCGCCACTTCACGCGGTTGTCCCAGCTGAACTTCTCGATCGACACCCATTTCTACCCGCTCGGCTCCTGCACGATGAAGTACAACCCGCGGGCGTCGAACAAGCTGGCGATGCTGCCCGGGTTTCTCGAGCGCCACCCGCTGGAGCCCGAGTCACACGCGCAGGGTGTCCTCGAGTGCCTGTACGAGTTGCAGGAGATGCTGAAGGCCGTCACCGGCATGTGCGGCGTGTCGCTCACCCCCATGGCCGGCGCCCAGGGCGAATTCGCCGGCGTCGCCATGATCCGGGCCTACCACCTGGCCCGGGGTGACACGGAACGCAACCAGATCATCGTGCCCGACGCCGCCCATGGCACCAATCCCGCCACCGCCACCATGTGCGGCTGCGAGGTGGTCGAGATCCCCACCGGACCGGACGGCGACGTGGACGTGCAGGCGCTGCGCGCGGCGGTCGGGCCCCGCACGGCGGGCATCATGCTCACCAACCCCTCGACCCTCGGGGTCTTCGAACGCGGCATCGCGGACATCGCCGACGTGGTGCATGCCGCGGGTGGCCTGCTGTACTACGACGGCGCCAACCTGAACGCGATCCTGGGACGGGCCCTGCCCGCCGCCATGGGCTTCGACGTGGTGCACATCAACCTGCACAAGACTTTCTCCACCCCCCATGGGGGCGGTGGTCCCGGGGCTGGCATCGTCGCGGTGACCGAGCGCCTCGAACCGTTCCTCCCCATTCCGATCGTGGGCCGCCGCGACGGCGGCTACGTCTGGCTGGCGGAAGCCGACCGGCCCCGGAGCATCGGCCGCCTCTCCGGCTTCATGGGCAACACCGGCATCCTGCTGCGGGCCTACGTCTACATGCGGCTCCTGGGCGCGGAAGGCATGCGGCGGGTGTCCGGCTACGCGGCCCTGAATGCCAACTACCTGATGAAGCGCCTGGCTGCCGCGGGCTTCTCGCCGGCCTACCCCCGTCGCCGGGCCAGCCACGAATTCATCATTTCCCTGAAGGACATCGCCCGGGATACCGGCGTCAACGCCATGGACTTTGCCAAGGCGCTGCTCGACCGGGGATTCCATGCACCGACCACCTACTTCCCGTTGCTGGTCCCCGAGTGCCTGCTCATCGAACCGACCGAGAGCGAGGCGCGCCAGGAACTCGATGCCTTCGCCCAGGCGATGGTCGAGGTGCGGGACCTGGCCCTCAGGGACGCGGCGGAGGTCAAACGGGCCCCCGTGACGACCCCGGTGCGCCGGCTGGACGACGTCCGTGCCGCCCGCCAGCTCGACCTGACCTGGCAGAGCCGTAAACCCCCACAGGAGTGAGTGCTTGTCTGCGCTGATCTGCGGCTCGATTGCCTATGACAACATCATGGTGTTCCAGGGCCGGTTCAAGGAGCACATCCTCCCGGACCAGATCCACATCCTGAACGTCTCGTTCCTGGTGCCTGACCTGCGCCGGGAGTTCGGCGGCTGCGCCGGCAACGTGGCCTACAACCTGCGGCTCCTGGGCGGCGAGCCGCGCATCCTCGCGACGGCAGGCACCGATTTCGGCCCCTACCGCGCGTGGCTCGCCGGCCAGGGCGTGGATCTCGGCGGCGTGCTCGAGGTGCCCGGCATGCTCACGGCCCAGGCCTACATCACCACCGACCTGGACGACAACCAGATCACGGCCTTCCATCCGGGGGCCATGAACGAGGCGCACCGCAACGTCATCACAGCGGACGCCGCCAGTCGCGGCATCAAGCTCGGCATCGTCTCGCCGGACGGACGCCAGGGCATGGTGGACCATGCTGCCCAGCTCAGTGCCGCGGGCATCCCCTTCATGTTCGACCCGGGGCAGGGCCTGCCGATGTTCGATGGTGCCGACCTCCGGCACTTCGTCGAGCTGGCCACCTGGGTCGCCGTCAACGACTACGAGGCCCGGTTGCTGGTGGACCGCACCGGCTGGAGCGAGGCGCAGCTGGCTGCCCGGGTGAAGGCCCTGATCGTCACCCATGGCGGCAATGGTTCGACGATCCACGCGGATGGCGGGCGCATCGAGATCCCCCCGGTCAAGCCCGCGGCGGTACTCGATCCGACCGGCTGCGGCGATGCCTACCGTGCCGGACTGCTCCATGGCATTGGCCGGGGCCTGCCCTGGGCCGAGACCGGGCGCCTCGCGTCCCTGCTCGGGGCCATCAAGATCGCCCACAAGGGCACCCAGAACCATCGCTTCACGCCTGCATCGCTGGCCCGGGAATACCATACGGCGTTCGGGCATGAGCTCCGGCTCTAGCCGTCACCTCGGCCTGCTGCTCCTGGCGCTGGCCTTTGCCGCGCCACCCCTGCACGCGGCCGATGGTGTCGAGCCGGCGGCCTGGCGCCGCACCCTGGAGCGTATCGCCCCGTCCGTCGTGTCCATCCAGGTCGACGGCACCCGGGCTTTCGACACCGAGTGGAACGAGTCGGGCCAGGCCACTGGCTTCGTGGTGGATGCGGAGCGCGGGCTCGTGCTCACCAATCGCCATGTCGTCACCGCCGGCCCGGTCCGCGCCTATGGGCTGTTCAACAACCAGGAGGAGGTGGAGCTCTTCCCCGTGTACCGGGATCCGGTCCACGACTTCGGCGTCTACCGGTACGACCCCGCCGCCCTGAAGTACATCTGGCCCCGGGCGCTGCCGCTCTACGCGGCAGGCGCCGATCTCGGCCGGGACATCCGCGTGGTCGGCAACGATGCCGGCGAGCAGCTGTCCATCCTGTCGGGCACGCTGGCCCGGCTGCGCCGTGAGGCCCCTGACTACGGCCGCGGCAAGTACAACGACTTCAACACCTTCTACCTGCAGGCGGCATCCGGCACGTCGGGCGGGTCGTCGGGCTCCCCCGTCATCGACATCGAGGGCCGGGTCATCGCCTTGAACGCGGGGGCCAGCAACCAGGCGGCATCCAGCTTCTTTCTCCCCCTCGACCGGGTGCAGCGGGCCCTCGCGCTGCTCCGGGCCGGGCAGCCCGTGACCCGCGGGACCCTGGGCACGATCTTCCGCTACACCGCCTACGACGAGCTGCGCCGGCTCGGCCTCCGGGACGGGAGCGAGCGCCGGGTCCGGGAGCGTTTCCCCGACGGCATCGGGATGCTGGTGGTGGGGGAGGTTCTGCCGGGTAGTGCCGCCGACGGCAAGCTGCAGGTGGGTGACGTGCTCGTGCAGGTCAACGGCGAGTACCTTACGGAATTCGTGCCGCTCGCGGCCGTGCTCGACGACCGGGTCGGGAGGCCCGTGGAGGTGATGGTGGAGCGCGGGGGCAGTCCCCAGTACTTCACGCTCACCGTGCAGGACCTGGACTCCCTCAACCCGGACGAATACGTCCAGTTCGGCGACGCGATCATCAACCGCCTGTCCTACCAGCAGGCGCGCCACTTCAACCGGGCCGCCGAAGGCCTCTACATCGCCAACCCGGGCTTCGTGTTCGCCGCCGCGGGCATCCCGCGAGGCAGCGTCATCGTGGCCCTGGACGGCGAGCCCGTGGCCACCCTCGACGACCTGGAGCGGCTGCTGGCATCCAAGGCGGACCAGCAGCGCTTCACGGTGCGCTACATCAGCGCCGACGAGCCCGGTTCCAGCAAGGTCCGGGTGGCCCGCATGGACCGCCGCTGGTTCCCCGCCGTCCGCTGCCGCCGGAACGATGCCCTCGGCGAGTGGCCCTGCCGCGCGCTCGCGGCCGGCCCGGACCCGGCACCTCCGGAAGGGGGCCTCGCACGGTTCGTTGACCAGCCGGACGCGCGCCTGCGCAAGATCGCCCCGTCCCTGGTCCTCGTGAATTTCGACATGCCCTACACGGTGTCCGGCGTATCCGAGCAGCACTACTACGGCACCGGGCTGGTGGTGGACGCGGAGCGGGGCTACGTGGCCGTCGACCGCAATACCATCCCTGAGGCGGTGGGCGATGTCCGCATCACCTTCGGCGGCTCGCTGGAGGTCCCGGCCCGCGTCGTCTACCTGCACCCGTTGCATAACCTGGCGCTGGTGGCCTACGACCCGGCGCTGATCGGCGCCTCCCCCGTGGCTGCCGCCCGCCTTGCGAGCCGCCTGCCTGAGCCCGGGGAGCCTCTCTGGGTCGCCGGCCTCAAGGGCGGGGAAAAGCTGGCGTCCCAGTCGACCACTTTCGCGTCCCTGGAACCGGTGGCCTACCCGCTCTCCCGCACCATGCGCTTCCGGGAGTCGAACCTGGAGACCCTGGACCTGGTCAGCGGTCCTCGCAACCTGGATGGCGTCGTCCTGAACCGCAAGGGGGAGGTGGCTGCGCTCTGGTCGAGCTTCGCCTGGCAGGGGGCCGGCGACCTGCGCCAGGAAAACCGGGGCATGCCAGTCGAGTACGTGCGGGAAATGCTGGACGCGGTCGACACGGGTGGTGCCCTCAGGTCGCTGGAGGTCGAATGGAGCCAGCTGCCGCTCGCCACCGCCCGGCGCCTCGGCCTCGACGACGACTGGGCGCTGCGGATTGGCGACCACGACCCGGAGCGGCAGCGGATCCTGTCCGTCACCCGCACGGTGGCCGGCAGCCCGGCGGCCGGCGCCTTCCAGCCCGGCGACCTGCTGCTCACCATCGATGGCGAGCCCGCCACCCGCTTCAGGGAAGTCGAGATCCGGGTCCAGAAGCCCGCGGTGACCGTCCAGGTGCTGCGGGACGGTGCCGTGCTGTCCCTCGATGTGGCGACTGTGGCCCTGGACGGCTCGGGCGTGCGTCGCGTGGTGATGTGGGCGGGGGCGCTGCTGCAGGCGCCCTACCGGGACATGGCCGCCCAGAGGGCCGTCGAGCCCGTGGGCGTGTACGTATCCTATTTCGCGTTCGGATCGCCGGCGTCCCGCTACGGGCTCTATGCCGGCCGGCGCATCACCCAGGTGGACGGGGTCGCCGTGGCCAACCTGGACGAGTTCCTGGCCATCGTGCGCCGGAAGCGCAACCGGGAGGCCGTGCGCCTGACGACCATCACCTGGAACAACCAGCTGGAAGTGCTGACCCTGAAGCTGGACGACACCTACTGGCCGGCGTGGGAAGTATCGTGGCAGGACGGCGCCTGGCGCCGCACGGACCTGCCCTGACGGGCCGTGGGAGCGCCTTTCAGGCGCGATCCTGCACCCGCGCGCGCTGGGCCCCGACATCCACCGGGGTGGCCGGGAAGGGCGCCGGCCCGGCCAGCGGATAGGCCGAAAAATTGAAATTGATGACGCAACGGGGCTTGCGCGCCGGCAGGTAGTGCGCGTGCATCAGGCTGCCATCGAACAGCACGATGCGACCCTTCCTGGGCGCGACCTTGCGGAGGCCGGAGCGGGACTTGAGGATCGTCGCCCCGCTGGAATCGTTCACGTAATAGACGATGGTGTAGTGCGCGTCCAGGCGGTCCACGTGATACGGCGTGTGCCGGAATTCGAAGGGCCGCGCCATCACCATGTTGGCTTTCATGCGGATGAGCGTCTCGTGGGGCAGCCCGAATTCCTTCAGGATCTGCTGGTAGCCCGGGTTGTTGACGCTGCCCTGGAAAAATAGGTTGTGCACGTGCATGGCACACTCGACCTCGGACCAGTGCCGCTTGCCCTGCTGGGTGGTGGTGTTGTCCAGGAAGTACCAGGGGAAGAAGTTGCCGAACATGAGCTTCTCCACCTCGTCCGCCTGGGCGGGGGTGATGAAGTCGTCGCGCACCAGAAAATCAGCGGGCATGGGCGTCCTCCAGGGAAGCCCCGATTATAGTGAGGGCAGGGCGCTTCCGGCCGGACTTACTCACCAACGGAGAATGAGATGATCCCCGCCGCCACCAGCAACGCCAGGCGCAGTTCATGCGCCAGCTGGTGGCTCCAGAGCCCGCGCTTCACGATGCCCAGCGCCAGTTGCAGTCGCTCCCGCGGCGAGAGGGGCGCGCGGAACAGGGAAGCGAGGTGTCCTGCCAGCACCCGCCAGGTCGGGCAGACGGCGCCGCCGGACCTGCGCGGGTCGTTGAACAGGCTGAGGGAGGCGGCGTCCTTGTGGGCGCGCATCGCCCGGGCCGGGTGCTCCCGGCGGAGGAACAGCACCTCCGGCAGTTCGTGGAAGGGCCCGTGCAGTGCCAGCTCGCCGAACAACGTCATGTCGGACCACACGTAGTTGCCGTAGCGGGGCGTGAGCCCCAGGACCGCGCGGCGCATGAGGCCGTAGTCCTCCACCATGATGTGGCTGCCGCACACGAAGCCCAGGAAGCGGGTGGCCACGTCCGGGCTGCCCAGGTCCAGGGGATGGCGGTACTCGTGCATCGGCGCGCCGTTCTCGTCGATGAAGCGCGACCGGCTGAAGACGAGCACGACCTCCGGGTGCGCATCCAGGTGCTCCACGCAACGCGTGAGGAATTCGGGCTCATAAACGTCGTCGTGGGCAGTCCACTTGAAGTACTCGCCCCGGGCAAGCTCGGCTGCCCAGTTGTGGTTGCGCACCGCGCCACCATTCCGGGGCGCGCGGTGGTAGTGGATGCGCGGTTCCCGGGCGGCGTAGTCGAGGCAGATGGCCCCGGTACCATCGGTCGAGGCGTTGTCGCAGATGATGAGCTCGAAGTCCCGGAAGGTCTGGGCGAGCAGCGAATCGAGGGCCGCGGCCAGGTAGCGCTCGCCGTTGTAGACAGGGAGGCCCAGGCTGACCCGCGGGATGTGCGCGACGATGTCCATCCTCAAAGCCTAGGCCGGCCGCATCCGGGTGCCCGGAACTGGCTCACAGTCCCGCCGGCTGGCAGACTGGGAATGCCTCTCAGTCATGGTCGGGGTGCGGAGCAGTGTTCAGGGCCTGGCGCCGCCGCCGCATCCTTTCCCGGCAGTCGATTCCCGATGACCTCTGGGACGTCGCCTTCGCGGCCGTCCCGGCCCTTGCCTGGCTGGATCCGCCGGCACGACGGCGCCTGCGCGACCTCACGCTGCTCTTCCTGCACGAGAAATCCCTCGAGCCTGCCAGGGGCCTGACGCTCACCGACGCCATGCGCCTGCGCATCGCACTGCTTGCCTGCCAGCCGATCCTTGGCCTGGGACTCGACTGCTATGCGGCGTTTGGCTCAGTCATCGTGTACCCCGACGCCTTCGTCGTCCGGGACCGGGAGTACGTGGACGAGGATGGCGTCGTGCACCGGGGCGATGATGTGCTCACGGGGGAGGCCTGGGAGCAGGGGCCGGTGCTGGTGTCCTGGCCGGACGTGCAGGCGAGCGGCCAAGGGGAGGGGTACAACGTGGTGGCCCACGAGTTTGCCCACAAGCTCGACATGCTGGACGGCGCGGCCAACGGCTTCCCGCCGCTGCACGGGGGCATGGACCCGACGGCGTGGGAGGCCGCCTTCGACGCGGCCTACGACGACCTGTCGGCCCGGCTCGACCGGGGCGAAGAGCCCTGGATCGACCCCTATGCAGTGCAGGACCCGGCCGAGTTCTTCGCCGTGACGAGCGAGCTGTTCTTCGATGTGCCGGCCGACCTCAAGGCCGAGTACCCGGCGGTGTACGGACAGCTGGCGAGGTTCTACCGGCAGGACCCGGCCGGGACCTGATCTACGGCTCCGCGAGCCCGGCAATGAGCAAGTTCGGCAGCCGCGCATCGTCCCAGTCCGGCGCTGCGAAGGGAGCCGAGTGCAGGACAGCCAGCAGCCACTTCAAGACCCTCAAGGCGCCACCAGCAGCGCCGTCAACGACTCCGCGAACAGTCGCTCGCCGTCCGGGTGGTCGGCGTACACGCGGAGCAGGGGAACCGCGGTGCGGGCCAGCACCCGGAAGCTGTAGTCCGCGCAGCCGCTGCGCAGTTGGCCACCGGCCGCCGCGCGCCCGAGAGCGGCCTTCATGGCTTCGGTGTAGGCGAGGTGCGGCGCGCGCAGGCGGGCGAAGGTGGCGGCGTCGATGCCCGGGATCAGGAGCAGCGCGTGGCGATGCCGCTGCCACAGGCCCTGGTAGAGGGCCACGAGGCCGGGCACCACGGCGGCGGGCGGCTCGTCGGCGAGGCCCGCGAGCTCCCGCGTGCCTTCCGCGAACACGGGCTCCATGAGCGCCACCACCAGGTCGCTCTTGTTCCGGCAGTAGCTGTAGAACGTGCCCCGGGACACGCCCGCTGCCAGCAGTATCTGCTCCACGCTCACGGCCGCGACGCCCCGTTCGGCCATGAGCCGTCCCGCCGTGGCGAGGATCCGCTCCCAGACCTGGCCGCGCCGATCGAGTACGGCGGGGCGGGACACGGGGCTGCGGCGGCGGGGGCGGCGGACGGTGCGTGTCATGCTTGTATTCTTATACAGGCCTGTATATTTTTCATCCTTTACCTGCCGTGAGGAGCGCGCCCGTGGCCACTTCCCCCGCCCATGCCGGCACCGAGGCCGGCGGCTCCAAGCTCTGGCGTCCACCCTGGGTGGGCATCCTCACCTGCGTGCTGATGTTCGTAGGAGTGGGCGTCGGGCACGCCGTGATGACCTTCATCGAGGACGGCCTGGGCCGCGATCTGACCTACCCGGTGTCCATCTTCCTGGGTCTCGGCGCCATGATCTGGCTGTGGTACGGCGTGAAGTCGAAGAGCGAGAGCTTCGCCACCTGGACCGGGTTCTTCACGGCCATCATCGTCTGGATGACGTGGGTGGAGTTCTTCTACATGTACTACGGGCGGAAGAACTTCGGAATGCTGCCCCGATTGCACGAACCCGTCGTTGGGGCACCAACAGGGGAGCCGGAGTACATGATCATGGCCGCCACCATCGGCGTGCTGCTGACCATGTGCGGCTTCTACCTGTTCGACAAGGACACCCGGTGCAACATGTTCGTGTGGCTCCAGAACCGGATGGGCCTCCGGGCGGGCCTGGGACCGAGCACCAAGACGGCGAAGGATCGAAACTACGCCATCATCACCTTCATGGAGACGTTCTACGTCACGTGGTTCGTATATGCGTGGAACCTCCTGATCTTCGACCCGTCCATCGTGGGGACCGGCCAGAGCGCCTTCCTGGCCGAGGCGGGCACCTGTGTCCTGTCCATCATCTGGGGTGGCTTCTGTTTCAGCCGCCTGGTGAAGTACCGGCGTACGTCGACCGCGCTGCGCTACGCGATCCCGACGGCGAACATCCTCTGGATCAACGCCGAGATCTTCTCCCACTGGGGCCTGCTCACGGAGGTGTGGGTGGAGCCCTACGAGTACCTGCCGGAGGTCAGCCTGATCTGCGGCGCCTTCGCGGTGATGGCGGCGCTCATCGTCTACGCGCCGAAGAAGCCTTCCGAAACCGGCGAGCGGCAAGGGGACTGAGATGGCAGCGATGAGGTACCTGATCGTCGCGGCCTGCCTGCTGGGGGGCACCGCCGCTC
>CALGMY010000169.1 GCA_937958785.1 uncultured Gammaproteobacteria bacterium
CCCCCGGGTTCAGGCGGCAGAAGCCCGAACAGTACTCGACGATCGCCGGGACTCCGAAACACAGGTCGCCGACGGGCGCCGACTGCAGCACCTCGCCGTTCACGCGGGTGGTAAGTGTCAGTTGCGCCGGGTCCGGCACCTCGTCGACGGTGGCGAGCCAGGGCCCGCAGGCGCCGGTGGCCGGGAAATTCTTGCCCGGGGTGAACTGGGTGGTGTGCCGCTGCCAGTCCCGGACGGACCCGTCGAGGAAGGCCGTGTAGCCCGCCACGTGGTCGAGGGCGTCCGCGGCCCGCACCCGGCGCGCCGGCCGGCCGATGACGATGGCCAGTTCACCCTCGTAGTCGTACTGCGCCGAGTTCCGCGGGCGGACCAGCGGCTGGCCGTGGCCCACCAGGGTGTCCGGGTAGCGGGTGAACAGGGTCGGGTAGTCGGGCGGCTCCCGCCCCATCTCCCGGATGTGGGCCAGGTAATTGATGCCGACGCACAGAATGCGACCCGGCCGGGGGATCACGGGCAGGAACCTGAGGCCCGCCAGGGCCCGGACTGGCGCGGCCTCGAGGGCGGCCCGCATCGCGGGTGGCAGGCCGGCGGCGAGCGCACTGGCCAGGTCCGGGTAACGGTGCGCCAGGTCTGGCGGTGCCAGCCGCACGCCGGCGTCGGGCCTGCCCCCGAAGGGCGCGATCAGTCCCCAGCATTCTGCCGTCCCGTCGTGAAGGCTCGCGAGTTTCATGGCCCGAATCCCCTTGCCGTATGATGGCACGACACCATGTTGAAACTCACCGACAGCAGCCTGCTCCGCACCCGGGCGCGCATCGGCGGCGAGTGGCGCGATGCCGCGGGGGGCGGCACCGTCCCCGTCACCAATCCGGCGACCGGCGCCCTCCTGGGCACGGTCCCGGACGGCGGCGCCGCGGACGCCCGCGCCGCCATCGAGGCGGCGAACGCCGCACTGCCGGCCTGGCGGGCCCGCACCGCGAAGGACCGCGCGGTGCTGCTCCGCCGGCTGCACGACCTCCTGATGGCCCACCAGGAGGACCTGGCCCGCATCATGACCGCCGAGCAGGGCAAGCCCCTCGCCGAGGCGCGGGGTGAGATCGCCTACTCCGCCGGTTTCATCGAGTGGTTCGGCGAGGAAGCGAAGCGGGTCTACGGCGACGTGATCCCGGGGCATGCCCGGGACCGGCGCATCGTCGTGGTGAAGCAGCCGGTGGGCGTGGTGGCGGCGATCACGCCCTGGAACTTCCCGTCCGCGATGATCGCCCGCAAGCTGGGGCCGGCCCTGGCGGCCGGCTGCACCATCGTCATCAAGCCGGCCAGCCAGACGCCCTACTCCGCCCTGGCGCTCGCGGAGCTGGCCGACCGGGCTGGCATCCCCGGCGGTGTGGTCAACGTGGTCACCGGCGACGCCCGGGCCATCGGCGGCGAGATGACGGCGAACCCGCTGGTGCGCAAGCTCACCTTCACGGGCTCCACGGCCACGGGCAAGGTCCTCATCGCCCAGTGCGCGGGCACGGTCAAGCGGGTGTCGATGGAGCTCGGTGGCAACGCACCGTTCATCGTGTTCGATGATGCCGACGTGGACGCCGCCGTGGCCGGCGCCATCGTGAGCAAGTACCGCAACGCCGGCCAGACCTGCGTCTGCGCCAACCGGCTGCTGGTGCAGGACGGCATCCACGACGAGTTTGCCCGGAAGCTGGCAGCGGCGGTCGCGAAGCTGCGGGTGGGCGATGGTCTCGCCGGCGAGCAGGACCAGGGCCCGCTGATCGACGCGGCGGCGGTCGCCAAGGTGGAGGAACACATCGCCGACGCCCTGCAGAGGGGCGCCACCGTGCTCACGGGCGGCAAGCGCCATGCCCTGGGTGGCACCTTCTTCGAGCCCACGGTGCTCGCCGGCGTGTCGCCGGCCATGCGCGTGGCCCGGGAGGAGACCTTCGGCCCCCTCGCCCCGATCTTTCGCTTCCGCACCGAGGAGGAAGCCATCCGCCTCGCCAACGACACCGAATTCGGGCTGGCTGCGTACGTCTACACCCGGGACCTCGGCCGAAGCTGGCGGGTGCCCGAGGCCCTCGAGTACGGCATCGTGGGCCTCAACACCGGGCTGATATCCACCGAGGTCGCGCCCTTCGGTGGCATGAAGGAGTCCGGCATGGGGCGCGAGGGCTCGAAGTACGGCATCGCGGACTACCTCGAGATCAAGTACCTCTGCATCGCCGGCGTCGACTTGTAGGAGCGGCCG
>CALGMY010000170.1 GCA_937958785.1 uncultured Gammaproteobacteria bacterium
CTGCGCCTCGGGCCGCAGCGGCGCGGCCGGGTCGGCGAGGGGAATGTGCCAGTCCGGGTCGGCCGCGGGCGCGGCGCCGGCCGTCGCGGCGGTCAGGAGTGCGAGCGCGAGCGCAGCCGCGCTGGCGCGGAGTCGGCGCAAGTCAGTCCCGGACGCGGCGCCGCTGGCGGACGACGAGGGCACCGACGGCGGTGCCGAGCAGCCACACGCCGGCCGGCAGCGGCACGATGCTCACCTCGGCCTCGCCGAAGGACGGGAAAAAGCGCTGGTACTTGGGCACGTAGCTCGCGAAGCTGCCGGAGAAGTCGTCGGCATCCGCGAGGCCGAGCGTCGCGAGGCTGCCCACCGGCCCGATGGCGGTGAAGCTGAAGGTGCCGACGAGGCCGTTCTCGGCGGCGTTGTCGAAGCCGAAGGTCACCGTCTGCGCGCCGCCGCTGGTCGCGACCACCGGGTTCTCGTAGAAGCTGAGCCCGCTGGCGAGGGTGAAGCCGCCGTAGGTGAGCAGCGCGGGATTGAAGTCGAGGACGAGGCCGCCGCCGTAGAGGCCGCCGGTGGAGTCCGGCAGCGCGTCGGTGGCGTCCAGGAACAGGTTCACCGTGAAGCTGCCGTTCGGCGCCACGCTGGCGGCCGACGGGACGAGGGTCAGGCTCGCGGCCTGGGCGGCACCCGCGGCGAACAGCAGGACAGTGGTGGCGACGGTACGGAGGTTCATGGCGGGGTTCTCACGGCAGGATGGCCGGCGGGGTGGTGACTTCACGGAGCAGGCCCACGTCCTTGATGCGGCCCTGGCCCTCCAGGGTCACGTCGATGATGTGGGTGATGCCGGCGTTGCCGCCGGGTTCGCCCACCAGGGCGCCCTGCACGAAGTCGCTGCTGCCCACCACGTTGCTGGTGAACTGGTCGGGGCTCGAGATGAAGTTGACGCCGGACACGTTGCCACCGGCGCCGAAGCTCCAGGCGGGGTTGGTCCAGGTGCCGCTCCAGTCCGGGCTCGCGCCCATGTTCACCGTCAGGTTCGCGGTGGTGGCGCCGTTCACCGACATGGGGCCCGTGAAGTTCAGGGTCGTGTTGCCGGCGTTCAGGGCATCGAGGCCGGCCTGGCTCATGGCGGTGCCCCAGGCGAAGTAGCCGGAGCGGGCGTTCTCGCGCGTGCCGTGGGTCCACACGTCCGCGGCGAGCTGGATCTCCCCGTCCTCGTCCCGGACCACCCGGGCGATCAGGCGGGAGTTCACCCCGTCCGCCTGGCCGGAGGCGCGCAGGTTGCCGTAGCCGTCGGGCCGGGGCTGGATATTGGTGGTCATGGGCACGGACTCGATGGGCTCACCGGTCTCCGGGTCGATGCGGAAGCTCGTGCCGTCGGTGGCGAGGTCGATGCGGCCGAATTCGGTCTCCTCCGGATCGCCGTTGCTGGTGATGCCGCCGACGATGGTGGCGAAGCCGCAGGGCGTGCCGGGCTGGCAGCCCTCGACGGGCAGCACCGGGATGAGCTGCGGCACGCAGACGTCCGAGAGGTCCGCGCCCTGGTCGCACTCGAAGGCCGGGTCCGGGATCGTGAGTGCCACGAGCGGCCCCTCGGCCGCGGGGGCGGGCGTGGCCCAGGGCCCCCAGCAGAGCACGCTCGACGCCGCATCCGGGCCGCTGCAGGGATCCGTGTCCGCCAGGGCCTTCATCGGCACCGGGGCGGGTGGCGGCGATGCGGCGGCCAGCTGGTCCTTGCAGGCGTTGATCACGCTCTTCGGCGCGGCCTTCGGGTCCGTCGCCCAGCGCTCGAGCAGCGCGGCGCAGTCCGCGTCGGAGCGCGGCGCGGCGGTGGACTGCTCGGCAGCGGGAGCGAGCGCGGGCACTGCCAGCAGCAGGATGGTGGCAACGGCCAGTGAGGTACGCATGGAGTCTTCCCTGTGTGTCTCCGGTGCCGCGTCTCGGCGCGATTCACCGTCGGTTTCTGTCGTTCTATTACCTGTACTTCTACACCAATCCCGGGCGCCGTTCACGGCGCCGTGCGGGATTATGCGAACTGCGTCCCAGGTGACTTAATCCGTTGCCGCTCCTGTACCGCCGGGTCAGAAGCGCCGGGACAGGCCGAGGCCCACCTGGTGCCGGTCGTAGTCGTAGAGATCCACGTTCGACGAGTTGTCCGTGTAGGTCCAGCCGCCCACCAGGGCCCAGTTCGCGAGCCACCCGGCGCGGAAGTCGTGCTGGAAGCCCAGCGTCGCGCGCAGCTCCTCGTCGTCCCGCGGCACGTTGAACAGGGGCTCGACGCCGTCGAAGTCGTACCAGCGGTAGGCGAGGCGGCCGAACACCGTGCCGTTCTCCCAGGCCGCGGCGGTGAAGGCCAGGAACACGTCGGGGCCGCCGTAGCTGAAGCGCTCCTCGTCCGCGTCGAAGTCCGGGTAGCCGACGCCCGCCTGCACCAGCACCGTGCGCTGGCTGAAGTAGCGGCCGACGGTGAGGTAGGGCGCCACGTACAGGCCGTCCCGGCCCTCGTTCTCGTCGTCGTGGTAGTTGCGGTCGGTGATCATGGCGTCGAGGCCCACCTCCCACTCGTCGCCGACCTGCCAGGCGATGCCCGGGTTCACGCTGGCGAAGAGCGCCAGGTCCTCGCCACCCAGGAAGATCTCGTCCGCCTGCAGGGCCACGTAGGCCCGCCAGCGGTCCGGCACGATCCAGGCGGGGCCGGTGCGCAGGGTGAGCACGCCCAGGTTGAAGTCGTTCTCGTCGAAGTAGGCCCGGTAGTAGGCGTTGGCCTCGCTCTGCCAGATGAAGCTGCCGGTCCGCTCGCCCCAGTCGAAGCGCTTGCCGGGATTGAAGGTGTGGGCGAGGCCCGCGTTCACCACCGCGGCCCAGTCGCTGGTTTCCCGGGACTCCGGGGCCACCGCGAAGGGCAGGCCACCGATGTCGATGATGTCCCGGGACGGGCCCACGTTGACGTTGGAGTCGTAGAGCAGCCCCGCGTAGAGCGACGGCGACCAGGTGTGGCGGGCGGCGAAGCGCCGCTCGTCCGCGTCGATCTGGGCGAGGAAGGCCAGCACCGTGGCGCGCACGGTGGGCGGCGTGTCCGGGTCGTCCAGCACCCGCTGCGCCTCGGTGCGCGCCGCCGCGTAGTCGCCGGACAGGTAGTGGACCTTGGCGAGCTCCAGCCGGGCCCGGGACAGCGACGGGTTGGCCGCCAGCAGGCGGGAGAGTTCCGTGCGCGCGGTGCGCAGGCGCCGCTCCTCGATCGCGGCGAGGGCCGCGTCGAAGTCCTGCTCGAGGGCGGCCGTGTCCGACTGCGCCTCGGCGCTCCGCGGGATGCCGACGGCGGCCCCGAGCAGCAGGACGAGGCCGGCGAGCAGGGCCCGGGAACGGTTCGACATAAGCTTGCTTTCCATAAGGCTTTTTGTTTTAGTTTCGTGGCCTTGCGGGACACTACTCCATCTGGCGTCAGGACTCTGCCAACCGTGTCGCGCCCCGGGCGCCGCGCGGTCGCCGCCTTATTGTGTCTGATCTCCGGCGCTGCCGGGGCCTTTCCCGCCGACCTGTTCGGGTACCGGGCGGTGCCCCAGGAGCAGCTCGGCGATTTCCCACAGTGGCTCGGGGTCCTTGAACGGCATCTGAAGGACGACCTGCGGGACGGGCCGGCAGCGGGCGACTGCAGCGCCCGGGTCTTCAACCGCTGCCACCTGGCCACCTGGCTCCGTTTCCTGGACAGCGTCCGGGGCCTGCCGGCCGCGACGCAGCTGGCGGCGGTGAACCGCTTCGCCAACACCCGGGAGTACCAGCTCGACATCGACAACTACGGCGTGGAGGACTACTGGGCCATTCCCCGGGAGTTCCTCGGGAGCGGCGGTGACTGCGAGGACTACGTGATCACCAAGCTGTTCTCGCTGCTCTGGCTGGGCTTCCCGGCCGACGAGCTGCGGCTCGTGGTGGTGCAGGACACGAACCTGCGCGTGCCCCACGCGGTGCTCGCGGTGGCTCGGGGCCGTGACACCCTGATCCTCGACAACCAGGTGCAGGCGGTGCTAACGGACCGGGACGTGGTGCACTACGTGCCGGTCTTCTCCCTGGACCGGACGCGCTGGTGGCTGCACCTGCCGCCCTCATGAACGCTGCCGCCCGCCGCCTGCTCTCGCCCGTGGCCGCCGCCCTGCTGGGCCTCGCCGGCCTGCTCGGCCTCGGCGCGGTGCTGATCAACGTCTACATCGAGGGCGAGCGGCAGCGGGACCTGCTGCAGTGGGAGTCGCGACTCGCGCTCGTGGCCGATGCCAGGGCGGATGCGCTTGCCCGGCTGCTGGCCGCGGACCGGCGCGAACTGGAGGAGCTGGCCCGCAACGCGTCCTTGCAGCTCTACCTCTGGCAGGTGCAGAAGGCCCGGGAGGCGGGCGCGGAGACGGAGCCCGCCCAGCAGGCCTACCTGCGCAACCTGATCCTCGCGGCCGCCGACCGGGGCGGGTACCTGGCGGACCCGGATGCGCGCCTGCCGGCCAACGTGCCCCGTGCCGCCGCGGCCGGCCTCGCGCTGTTCGCCGCGGACGCCGTACCCGTCGTCGCGACGCCGGGCCTCGGCAGTGCCATCGGCACCTACGCGGCCGTGACGGCGCGGGCCCGCGCGGCGCCCGGCCGCACCCTCGTGGACCTGGTGCTCGGGCCCGACGACCAGGCCATGCTCGTGATGGCAGTGCCCGTCAGTCCCGTGTCCGGCGCCCTGGCCGCCGGCACGGCAGGCGGCCCCACCGGCGTGCTGCTTGCCGTGCGCAGTGCCGACCAGGCGCTGTACCCGCTGCTCACGCGGGGCCCGAACCTCACGGAGGACAGCGAGGCGCTGCTGCTCGCCCGCCGGGACGACAGCGTGCTGTTCCTGTCCCCCACCCGGGAGGGCCAGAACGCGCTCCGGCGCAGCATGCCCCTGGTGCGGCCGGCCGCGGACGAGGAACTCGCCGAGGTGGCCGCCGTGCTGGAGCCCGACCGCTTCGTCGCCCTCGACAACTACCGGGGCACGCCGGTGCTGCAGGTGAGCCGCCGCATCCGGGGCACGGCCGCGGAGGGCGACCGGGCCGCGGGCTGGGTCCTCGCCCAGCAGGTGAACGCGGCCGAGGCCCTCGCGCCGGCCAACGAGCGGCGCGCCTTCCTGCTCGCCACGCTGTTCCTGCTGCTCTTCGCGATCGCCGCCGTCGCCGTCGCCGCCTGGCGCCACGGCAGCAGCGTGCGGGCCCGGCACCAGGCCGACGAATTGCGCGACAAGGCGGCCCGCCTGCAGAAGCAGACCGACCTCCTGCACACCATCACCGACAACGTGGACGTGCTCACGGTGCTCGTGAACCGGGAGGAGGAGGTGGTCTTCACCAACCAGGCGACCGCCCTCGCGGCGAAGAGCACCATCGGGGCGCTGGTCGGCAACCGCCTGGCGCTGGTCTTCGGCCACGCCACGGCGGCCCTGCTCGGCGAGCTCTGCGAGCAGGCCCGCCGCCAGCGCGCGCCGGTGCACCGGGTGCTGCCGCTCGCGCTCGGCGGCGCGCTGAAGAGCTACCAGGTCAGCCTGATCCCGGTCGAGCGCATCGGCGAGCGCCGCCAGCTGGTGCTGCTGGTGCTCGGCGACGTGACCGACCTCAAGGTGGCGGAGCAGCAGCACGCGGACCTGCTGCGGGAGCTGGTCGGCAAGCTGTCGGACGCGGTGGCGCTGCACGATCCGTACTCCGCCCACCACGCGAGCCGCATGGCCGAGGTGGCCCAGGCGGTGGCCCGGGAACTCGGCCTCCCCGAGGACGAGCGGGACACCCTGGGCCTCGCGGCGACGCTCGCCAACATCGGCAAGATCATGGTGCCTGCCGACCTGCTCACCAAGACCGGCCCCCTGACGGCGGCGGACCGGGACCTGCTCCGGCGGCACGTGGACTTCAGCCTGCAGCTGCTGTCTGGCCTGGACTTCGACGGGCCGGTGCTCGACGTCATTGCCCAGAAGCAGGAGCTCCTCGACGGCAGCGGCTATCCGCGGGGCCTCACCGCAGAGCAGATGACGGTGTCTGGCCGCATCCTGTCCGTTGCCAACGCCTTCGTGGCCCTGGTCAGCGCCCGGGCCTACCGGCAGGGCGTCACCATCGACGCCGCCCTCGAGGAACTCCTGAAGGGCGCCGGCACCCACTACGATCGCCGCGTCATCGCCGCGCTCTTCCACGTGGCCGCGAACCGGCAGGACTGGACGCGCTGGGTGTAGGCGTTGCCCCGTAGGAGCTCGCTAGATGAACACGCTCGCTGCGGGGACTTCCTCTTCGCGCCTGAAGGCGCTCCTACGGGTACTTCCCGGTCGCGCCGGTCGGCGCTCCTACGGGGACTGCCAGCGCAGCTCGACGTAGAGCTCCCGCTCCCGCCCCGGGAAGTACCGGTAGTCGCCGAAGGCGAAGTCGGCCCGGTCCGCGTAGCGCTCGTCGGTGGCGTTGTTGAGGCGCAGCGTCGCGCCCCAGGCCGGGGTGAAGTCCCAGGCGAGGCGCAGGTTGAGGAGGTCGTGCCCGGGGTAGTCCTGGTCCTCCTGGGCGGTCAGGTAGTAGCCCCCCTGGTGCACCCACTCGGCCTCGGCGAGCAGTGATTCGCCTGCCCACCCCGCCCGCAGGCTGCCGAGGGTGCGGGGCGCGGTGTCGATGTCGTTGCCGTCGACGATGGTCTCGCCCCCGGTGATCGCCTGGCTGAAGGCGTAGGTCTGCCGGGCCCAGGTGCCGGCGAGGGCCCCGTAGAAGCCGGCGTCGCTGCGCAGCTCGATGTCCACCTCGGTGCCCACGTGCTCGCTCTCCCCGTTGCTCACGTTGTAGCGGTTCGAATCCTGCAGCACGTAATCCCGCTTGCGCATGGCGAACGCCGCGAGCTCCACCCGCGCCCGGGGCGACTGCCAGCGCCAGCCGGCCTCGAGGCTGTCGATGGACTCGGAGTCCAGGTCCGCCACGTCCTGACCGGCCTGCAGGCGGTAGAGCTCGGCGGCCTGGGGCGCCCGGAAGCCCCGGACCAGGGTGGCGTAGACCGCCGTGTGCCCGCCCACCCGCACCGTGATGCCGAGGTTCGGCGCCAGGTTGGTGAAGCTGTCGCTGCGGTCCGCAGGTCGGGTGAACAGCCCGAAGGTGTCGGCGGCCAGGTGGTTGTCGTAGTCGTAGCGCAGCCACTCGAGCCGCACGCCGCCGGTGAGCGTCACCCGCGGGGCGACCTGCCAGGCGGCCTGCAGGTAGGGCGCGGCCAGCCACTGCCAGGCGTCGTAGTCGTAGTGCTGGCCCTGGGGCCGGACCGGCGTGCCCACGTCGGGCTGGGACTGGGTCTCCTCGAGCCAGCCCTTCGCGACCTCCACGTCGAAACCGGTGGTGAGTCGAAGCGCACCCCGCGTGGTGTAGCGGAGCAGCGTCGCGCCACCGCTCGCCTGGCCATTCTCCTCGGTGGGCTGGCCGAGCAGGAAATGCTGCAGGAAATCCATTTCCGAGCGGCGCAGGAAGGCAATGAGGTCGACGCCCTCGTCCGCCGTGTTGGCGGCGGGCCGCCAGCGGGCGGTGAGGCGCTGCGCGTTGGCGTCCCGGTAGGACTCCGGGTTCGGGTTGCTGGTCCGCAGGGCCTCGTCCTGGTAACTGTCCTCGCCGAGGATGAAGCCCGCCGTCTCCTGGTCGAGGACGTTGCCGCTGAAGACGAGCTCGAGGCGCCCCGTGGCGAATGCGGTCGCGTACTTGAGGAAGCCCTTGGCCTGCCGGTAGTCCGACGCCTCGCGGAAGCCGCCGTCGTGGTCGACGAGCAGCCCGCCCACGAGGCCGGTGTCCGGGGTGGCACCCGGCACCGCCGCCCGCACCTCGCCCCGTGCGAAGTGGTTGGGCCCGTACCCGCCGGCCAGCTCGAGCCCGTCGTCGCCGGGCGCCGGCAGCAGCAGGTTCAGCGTGCCGTGCACGGCGTTGGAGCCGTAGAGCGCGGTGCCCGGGCCGCGGATCACCTCGATGGCCGCGGCCTGCTCGCTGGGCAGTTCGAAGAGTTCATTGACGTTGCAGAAGCCCGTCGGCCGGATCGACACGCCATCCTCCAGGATGAGGAAGCTGCCGCAGGAGCCGGGGCCCGTGAGCACCGGCGAGCGGATCGCCGTCAGGCTCTCCTGGCCACTGCCCCGGGACAGCCACACGCCGGGCAGCTGCGTGCCGAGTTCGTTGATGTGGGTGGGGCCGATGAGCGCGATGCGCGCGCCGTCCACCAGGGCCGTGTTGCCCGCGAGGTCGAGGGCGGCCACCGGGTAGCGCGTCGCGGTGACGAAGATCTCGTCCGGGAGGTCCCGCGGGGCTGCGACTGCCGGCAGGCCCAGGGCGAGCAGCAGCGGCAGCAGCCGCGCGGCCGCGGGACCCGCCATCAGCGCTCCAGGGGGGAGAGCTGGATGCTGGGCAGGTCGCCGAGTCGGCTGTAGGCGTGGCGCCGGCCCATCTCGAGCAGCGCGGCGTCCCGTTCCTCGCGGCTGGCGAACCAGTGCTCCTTCTGCCAGTCGTCGCCGAGGACCCGCCGCAGGGGATCGCCCGGGGGCATCGTCACGCGGATGCCGAAGCGAAGCGACGCCACCTCCGGCAGGGGGTGGAGCAGGTTGTGGGGATTGCTGGTGTCCATGTCGGGTTGCCCGGGGCCGGTCAGGCGCCGGATGATAACCCCCGGCCCTCACACCGGGAACGCCCCATGTCCGAGCATCACGCTTCCATCCAGTGGCAGAACAGCGCCAGCACCCTCGACTACGCGAGCTTCAGCCGCGACCACACCTGGGCGGTGAAGGAGGGCCGGGTGACGGTCCCCGCGTCGTCCGCGCCGGCCTACCTCGGCAACCCGGCGCGCATGGATCCGGAGGACGCCCTGGTCGCCGCGGTGGCGGGCTGCCACATGCTGACCTTCCTCGCCATCGCGGCGAAGAAGCGGCTGGTGGTGGAGGCCTACAGCGATGCCGCCACGGGCTGGCTCGAACCGGACGAAGCCGGGCAGCTCGCCATCACCCGGGTGGTGCTGCGGCCGGTGGTGCGCTTCGCCGCCGGGCAGGCGCCGTCAGCGGAGGACTACGCGCGGCTGCACGAGAAGGCCCACCGGGGGTGCTTCATCGCCAACTCGGTGAAGGCCGCCGTCACCTGCGAGGCCACGCTGGGCTAGCGCGGTCCGCCCGGTGACGGCGGGGCCGGTTCAGAACCGGGTTTCGGGCGCCGAGTCGTCCTCGATGGCGTAGGTCTTGCTGGCCGGGGCCTCGGTAGCCGGGGCCGGCGCGGGCGCGGTCGCCCCGTTGCTGGCGAGGGCCGAGCCCTTCCAGTCGACCCGGGGCGCCATGGCCGAGAGGGTCGTCTTCAGGTCCGCGGCCGGCGCCGGCGCCGCGAGGCCCGGGTTGGTGAAGATCGTGCTGGCCGTGGTGTCGGGTGCGCCGCCGTACCAGTTGGCGTTCGCCACCTGGTCGATGGTGATGGCGCCACCGTCCAGGGAGACGCCGGCGAACAGGCCCCGGCTGCGGGCGTAGGTGTAGATCTCGGCCTTGAACTCGCCGTCGGTCATGGCCGCGGCGGTGCGGCCCACCGGGCCTGCCGAGGCCGCGGCGCTGCCGCCGAGGGTGAACTTGCCCCGGGCGATGTTCTCGACGCCCCGCTCGGTCTTGAACACCAGGATGAGGTCGGAACCCTGCACGCCGGCCTGCCAGCCGATGCCCACGTTGGCGAGCTTGATGAAGGACGGGTTGCTCCAGCTGCCGTCGCCCTGGCGGACCAGGAGCACGCCCTTGCCGTAGCTGCCGCCGACGATGAAGCCGGCCTTGGTGACGTTGGGCAGGATCGCGATGGCGTAGGCGCTGTTCAGCAGGTTGGGCGGGATGGCCTGCTCGGGGATCTTCTGCAGGTCCTCCAGGACCCAGGTGGCGGTCTGGACCCGGCGGTCCAGGTCGGCGGCGGCCCGGGCCCCGGCGGCCGGCACGAGCCCGGCGACGACGAGGGCGAGGGCGGCGACGAGGGTGGGAATCCTGATCATGGCGTCCTCCTTGACTGCCGCTAATCTACAGTGGTTCAGCGTCGTTCGTAAACGTTGCGGGCTCCCCGGTAGCGGGCCGCGAACTCCGCGGGGCTCGAGGCATCCACGGCGAGGTCCCGGATCAGGCCGTCGGCGAGGTCGTAGATCCAGCCATGCACCGTGACCGCCTGGCCCCGGGTCCAGGCATCCTGGATGACCGTGGTCTGGCACACGTTGGCGACCTGCTCGAGCACGTTCAGCTCGCACAGCCGGTTCACCTGGGCGTCCGGGCTGCCCGCCTGGTCGAGGCTTTCGCGGTGCTTCTGGGCCACGTCCTGCACGTGCCGCAGCCAGTTGTCCACGAGGCCCATGCGGTCGTCCTGCCAGGCCGCCCGCACGCCACCGCAGCCGTAGTGGCCGCAGACGATGACGTGGCGGATCTTCAGCACTTCCACGGCGAACTGGAGCACCGACAGGCAGTTGAGGTCCGCGTGGACGACCACGTTGGCCACGTTCCGGTGCACGAAGACCTCGCCGGGCAGCAGGCCGACGATCTGGTTCGCGGGCACCCGGCTGTCCGAGCAGCCGATCCAGAGGTACTCGGGGCCCTGCTGGGCGGCGAGCTTGGGGAAGAAGTCCGGGTCCTGCTGGCGGATGCGCTCGGACCAGGCGCGGTTGTTGTCGAGGAGGCGCTGCAGGGAGTTCATGCCGGAAAGCTTGCCGGATGCCCGGCGCCTTTGCCAGCCGCCGGACTTCAGCGCGGGTTCAGCGCCCGGGCCCGATAGTCCCGCCATTGCCTCGACGCGAACGACCCCCGACAATGCCCGCCATGTTGAGAGACCTCCGCCGCCGCGCCGCCGGCGCCTGCCAGGCAGTGCTCGTCGTCCTCGCGCTGGCCCCGCCCCCGGCCCTGGTGCTGGTCCTGGTGGCCCCCGCGTCGCCGGTCGCCGCCCAGCAGTCCCTCGTGGCGGGCGGTCTCTCCGAGGACGAGGCGGTGGCCCTGGTGCGCGAGCGCGCCGACGGCAAGGTGGTGCGGGTCGACCGCACCCTCGAGGGGGTCGACGTCGTCTACCGGGTCCGCGTCCTCACGCCCGACGGCCGCCTGCGGGAATACCGGGTCGATGCCGCCACCGGCCGGATGCGCTGACCGGGAGGTCCCCATGCGCCTGCTCATCGTCGAGGACGACACCGCACTCCGCCAGTCCCTGGCCGGGAGCCTGCGCGCCGCCGGCTTCGCCGTCGACGAGGCGGCGACCGCGGCAGAGGCCGAGTACTTCGCCGCGGAGTTTGCCGTGCAGCTCGCCATCGTCGACCTCGGCTTGCCCGACCGGTCCGGCGTCGAGCTGATCACCCGGCTGCGGGCCACCGGCGCCGAATTCCCCATCCTGATCCTCACCGCCCGGGAACACTGGCAGGACAAGGTCAACGGCCTGAACGCCGGCGGCGACGACTACGTGGTGAAGCCCTTCAACCTGGATGAGCTCAAGGCGCGGATCAACGCGCTGCTGCGCCGGACGGCGGGCCAGGCCCAGCCGGTGCTGAAGGCCGGCCCGCTCACCATGGACACCCAGGCCCGGGAGGTACGCGTCGCCGGCCGCGTGGTCGGGCTCACGGCCTACGAGTACCGGCTGCTCGAGATGCTGGTGATGCGCGCGGGGCGCGTCGTCAGCAAGCAGGAGCTCACCGACCAGCTCTACGACCAGGACTTCGAGCGGGACAGCAACGTGGTCGAGGTGCTGCTCACCCGGCTGCGCAAGAAGCTCGATCCCGACCGCTCCCTGTCCCTCATCGAGACCGTGCGGGGGCAGGGCTACCGGATGCCGCGGCCCCCGGACGGGGAGTAGCGGCCACCGGATGGCTGGCCGGTCCGGATCCCTAGGCACCCGCCTGCTGGCGATCACCGCCGTGATGCTCGTGGCGGCCTTCGGCGGCACCAGCGTGGTGCTCGACATCGTCTTCCGCGAGAGCGCCGAGCAGGCCCTGGCGGACCAGCTGGAGACCCAGGTGTTCGCCCTCATCGGGGCCGTCGAGCCCGACGACGTGGGCAACCTCACGATCCCCGACCGCCTGCTGGAGCCGCGCCTCGCGAACCCGGGGTCCGGCCTCTACGCCGAGATCCTCGACGCGGCCGGCCTGCCGCTCTGGCGGTCCCCGTCGGCGGTGGGCCTCGACCTCGCGACCGGCGCGACACTGAAGGCGGGGCAGCGCACGCTCGTGCGGCGCCAGCTGGCGGATGGCACCGAGGCGCTGCTGCTCGGGGTCGCCATTAACTGGGAGCTGGGACCCGCGGCCACGCCCGCCTTCCAGGTCTTCACCGCCGCCGACCTGGCGGCGTCCCGGCGCCAGCTCACCCTGTTCCGGCGGCAGCTGGCCGGCTGGTTCGCGGCGGTGATGTTCGTGCTGCTCGCGGCGCTCTGGCTCGCGGTGCGCTACGGGCTGCAGCCCCTGCGCCGGATGGCGAGCGAGATCGCCGAGATCGAGCGGGGGCAGCGGGACGCGCTGAGCGGGGAATATCCCCGGGAGCTCGAGGGCGTTGGCCGGGGCTTCAACACCCTGCTGCGCTCGGAACGCCAGCGCATGGAGCGCTACCGCACCACCATGGACGACCTGGCCCACAGCCTCAAGACGCCGCTCGCCGTGGTCCGCAACGAGGTGGAGGCGGGGCAGGCCGACAGCACCGCGCTGAAGGCCCAGGTGGACCGGATGCAGAGCGTGATCGACTACCAGCTGAAGCGGGCGGCGGCGATGGGCCCCCGCAGCCTGGCCCCGCGCCCGGTGGCCCTCGAGCCCGTGCTGACGGAGCTCGTCGCGGGCCTGCGCAAGATCCACCGGGACCGGGCCGTCACCTGCGACATGGCGGTGCCGGCCGGCGCCAGCTTCCCGGCGGAGCAGGGCGACCTGTACGAGATCCTCGGCAACCTGCTGGACAACGCCTGGAAGTGGTGTCGCAGCCGCGTCGAGGTGCGGGTCGAGGTGGGCCGGGAGCTCACCATCACGGTGGCGGACGACGGTCCCGGCATCCCCGAGGACCAGACCGAGACCGTGCTGGACCGGGGCATCCGGGCCGACCAGCGGGGCGACGTGCCCGGGCAGGGCATCGGCCTCGCGGTGGTCCGCGAGATCGTCGGACTCTACGGGGGCACCCTGCACCTGGGCCGGTCGGCCCTGGGTGGGGCGGAGGTCACGGTCCGGCTTCGCGCCTGAAGGCGCTCCTACGGGCCGTAGCCCGGGGGGCGCTGGCTGTCCTCGTACATCTTGGTGAGGAAGCCGCGGATCGCGGGTTCGGCTTCCTCCCGGGTCATGAGGCGCTGCTCGGCCATGAGCCGGGCCATGTCCTGCAGGGACCGCCGCCCGTCGATGAGGCCCATGATGAAGCCGTAGATGCGGGTGGTCATGGCCTGCAGCTGGAAGGCCGGGAGCAGGGGCACCGGCTGGGTGCCGGCCACGAGCCAGTCCGGGAGTGACCGGTGGCGGGGCGGGCGGGGCACCGCCTGTTCCCGGGTGGCCCCGAAGGTGACCACCAGCTCCCGGCGCCCGTGCCGGCTGGCCGGCGAGCACATATAAGGAATCTCGTCCTCCCGCACGTCCGGTTCGCCGAAGCCCGCGTCCATCACGATGGCGAGCACTTCCTCGAGGCTGTAGCGGTTCGCGGCCTCCGGCTGGCTGAAGGCCAGGGAGCCGAAGCTCACCCAGCGGCCGCCGGGCTTCAGGAGCCCGTTCACGCGCATCGCGAAGGTGCGGAAGTCCTCGGGCAGGATGTCCACGAGCCAGGGTGTGACCACCAGGTCGAGGCTGCCCGGCAGGAAGGGCGGCCGCAGGACGTCGGCCAGGAGCACGGTGAGGCCGGGCCGGGATGCCGCCGGCGCGACGAGGGTCTGGAGCACGGCCTGGTCGCCGATCGACCGGGGCGCCAGCGGGAACTCCCACAGTTCGAGGCCAGGCGCCTCCAGCGCGTGGACGGCCACCAGGGCCAGCAGCGGGTTGAAGTCCACCGCCAGGGTGAGGTCCACCGGCAGGGCCTGGTGCAGGTCGTAGGCGAGGCGGCCGGCGCCGGCGCCGAGCACGGCCACGTTGCCGGCCGGCCGGCCCCCCACCGCCGCGGCCACGAGCTTCAGGGCCTCGGCGTTCTCCGTGTCACCCCAGGCCCAGTCCCGGTGGATGTTGGCGTAATAGGTGGTCAGGCCCTGGTCC
>CALGMY010000171.1 GCA_937958785.1 uncultured Gammaproteobacteria bacterium
CCCGCCGTGGCATCGCCCACGGCACGGCCATAGGCCGCGCCGTGGCCCTCGCCAAGGACCTCGGCAACCTGCCTCCGAACGTCTGCACGCCCCGTTACCTGGTGGAGCGGGCCCGGACCATCGCCCGCGGCAACGGCAAGCTGCGCCTGAAGGCGCTCGGCCTGCCCGAGATCCGCAAGCTGCGCATGGGGGCCTTCCTTGCCGTCACCCAGGGCTCCGCGGAGCCGCCGCGGTTCATCGTGCTGGAATACCGGGGCGGCCGCGCCGGCGCCGCGCCGGTGGTGCTGGTGGGCAAGGGCATCACCTTCGACACCGGCGGCATCTCCATCAAGCCCGCGGCGGCGATGGACGAGATGAAGTACGACATGTGCGGCGCCGCAACGGTGCTCGGCGTGCTCCAGGCGGTTGCCGAACTCAGGTTGCCGCTGAACGTGGTCGGCGTCGTCCCCACCTGCGAGAACCTGCCGAGCGGCACGGCAACCCGCCCCGGTGACATCGTCCGCACCATGTCCGGCCAGACGGTCGAGATCCTGAACACCGACGCGGAAGGCCGGCTCATACTCTGCGATGCCATCACCTACGCGCTCCGCTACAAGCCGGCCGCGCTCATCGACATCGCGACGCTGACGGGGGCCTGCCTCGTGGCCCTCGGCCGCGTGCGCTCCGGCCTGCTCGGCAACTCGGACAGCCTCGCCGAAGCCCTGCTCTCCGCCGGCCAGGCGGCCGACGACCGGGCCTGGCGGCTACCCCTGGACGACGACTACGGGGAACTCCTGAAGAGCCCCTTCGCCGACGTGGCCAACGTGGGCGGCCGGGATGCAGGCACCATCACGGCGGCCGCCTTCCTCGGCCGGTTCGTCGGCAAGACCGACTGGGCCCACCTCGACATCGCGGGGACGGCCTGGAACCAGGGCAGCAGCAAGGGCGGCACGGGCAGGCCCATCCCGCTGCTGATGGAGTACCTCCTCCACGGGAAGCAGCCCTCCGCACGGCGATGAGCGCGGCGCGGGTCTCCTTCTACGTGCTGCGCGACGCGGACCCCGGTACGCGGCTCGGCTACGCCTGCCGGCTGGTCGAGAAGGCCTACAAGCTGCGCCACCGGATCCATGCCCATGCCGCCGACGCGGGCATGGCGCGGCAGCTCGACGAGCTCCTGTGGACCTTCCGCCAGGGCAGCTTCATCCCCCACGAACTGCTGCCGTCCGACGGCAGCGCGTCGCGGGCTCCCGTGACCATCGGTTCACCGGGACCGCAGGGGCCCGACGCCCCGCCGCCGGCGGACCTGCTGGTGAACCTGGCGAGCGACGTGCCGCCATTCTTCGCGAGCTTCGCCCGGGTGGCAGAGATCATCGATGGCAGCCCGGAATGCCGCGCGGCGGGCCGGGCCCGCCTGCGCTTCTACCGCCAGCAGGGGCTCGAACCGGAAACCCACGAGGTGGCCTGAACATGGACAGGAGCCGCATCCCCGTACTCACCGACGCCATCGGCCGCCCGCGCCGCAGCGCCGCCGACGAAGTAGCGCGTCCCAGCCTCACGGAATCCGAGCTCGCGGAACTGCAGGTGCGCATCGCCACCGGCAGCTTCGTACTCGTGGAGAAGCTGCTCCACCAGGCCTACAAGGAGATGGAGGCCACGCTGTTCGACGAGGTCGTCGGGCGGCTGCGGCACGAGCTGCCAGACCTCATCGACCAGGTCCTGCGGGAGCACTTCGAGAAGGACATCAGGGGAGACTGAGTGACAGACGAAGCCGCGGGCAGCGCCGCCACCCCCCTCGACAAATCCTACCAGCCCTCCGGCATCGAGCAGCGCTGGTACGCGCGCTGGGAAGCCGCGGGCTACTTCGCCCCGTCGGGGCGGGGGGCACCCTACTGCATCATGATCCCCCCGCCCAACGTGACGGGGACCCTGCACATGGGCCATGCGTTCCAGCACACGCTGCAGGACGCGCTCACCCGCTACCACCGGATGCGGGGCGACAACACCCTCTGGCAGCCGGGCACGGACCACGCCGGCATCGCCACCCAGATGGTCGTGGAGCGGCAACTGAACGCCGAGGGCCGCAGCCGCCAGGACCTGGGACGGGAAGCCTTCGTCCGGCGGGTCTGGCAGTGGAAGCAGGAGTCCGGGGGCACCATCACCCGGCAGATGCGCCGCCTCGGCAATTCCGTGGACTGGTCCCGGGACCGGTTCACCATGGACGACGGCCTGTCCCGTGCCGTCACCGAGGTGTTCGTCCGCCTCCACGCGGAAGGCCTGATCTACCGCGGCAAGCGGCTGGTCAACTGGGACCCGGTGCTGCACACGGCCCTTTCGGACCTCGAGGTGCAGTCCGAGCCCGAGCAGGGCTCCCTCTGGCACTTCCGCTACCCGCTGGCGGACGGGAGCGGCCACCTGGTTGTCGCGACCACCCGTCCGGAGACGATGCTGGGTGACACGGCCGTCGCGGTCCATCCCGGGGACGACCGGTACCGCGCGCTCATCGGCAAGACGATCCGGCTGCCCCTGACGGGCAGGCTGATTCCCGTCGTGGCCGACGACTACGTGGACCGGGAGTTCGGCTCGGGCTGCGTCAAGATCACTCCCGGCCACGACTTCAACGACTACGAGCTCGGCAGGCGCCACGACCTGCCCCTCATCAACGTCCTCGACCGGGACGGCCGCATCATCAGCCGGCCGGACGCGGCCGGCTCCGGCTACGACCCGGCGCAGGCTTTCGCGGAGATACCCGAGGCCCTGCGCGGCCTCGACCGCAGCGAGGCCCGGCAGCGCGTGGTGGCGCTGCTCGAGGCCGAAGGCCTCCTGGACCGGGTTGACGCCCACACGCTGCAGGTGCCCCGGGGCGACCGCAGCGGTGCCATCCTCGAGCCCTGGCTGACGGACCAGTGGTACGTGAAGATCGCCCCGCTCGCCGCGCCCGCCATCGCGGCGGTCGAGGATGGCCGGATCCGCTTCGTGCCGGAGAACTGGGCGAAGACCTACTTCCAGTGGATGCACAACATCCAGGACTGGTGCATCAGCCGCCAGCTCTGGTGGGGCCACCGGATACCGGCCTGGTACGACGAGGCCGGGCGGGTGTACGTCGGGCGCGATGAAGCGGCCGCGCGCGCCGCCCACGGGCTCGGCGCCGACATCGCGCTGCGCCAGGACGAGGACGTGCTGGACACCTGGTTCTCGTCAGCACTCTGGCCCTTCTCGACGCTGGGCTGGCCCGACCGCACGAAGGCGCTGGAATCGTTCTATCCGTCGAGCGTACTCGTCACCGGCTTCGACATCATCTTCTTCTGGGTCGCCCGGATGATCATGTTCGGGCTCAAGTTCGCCGGCGACGTGCCCTTCCGCGAGGTCTACATCACCGGCCTCATCCGCGACGAGAACGGCGAGAAGATGTCCAAGTCGAAGGGCAACATCCTGGACCCCCTCGACCTCATCGACGGCATCGATCTGCCGAGCCTGCTCGCCAAGCGCACGACGGGCCTCATGCAGCCCCAGCTGAAGCCCCGCATCGAGAAGGCGACCCGCAAGCAGTTCCCCGACGGTATTCCCGACTACGGGACCGACGCCCTTCGCTTCACGTTCGCGGCACTCGCCAGCACCGGCCGTGACATCCGCTTCGACCTGAACCGGATCGAGGGCTACCGGAACTTCTGCAACAAGATCTGGAACGCGGCGCGCTTCGTGCTCATGAACGTGGAAGGCCGGGAGCTCGCGAGCGGCACGGCGGCCATGGCAGCCCCGGCGCTGCCGGACCGCTGGATCCTCTCCCGCTTCGGCAAGACCATCGATGCCGTCGATGCCCACTTCGGCACCTACCGCTTCGACCTCGCGGCCCGCGCGCTCTACGAGTTCATCTGGAACGAGTACTGCGACTGGTACCTCGAGCTGACCAAGCCCATCCTGCAGGGCCCCGACACGCCGGTGGCCGCCCAGGCCATCACGCGGCGCACGCTGGTCACGGTGCTCGAGGCCATGCTCCGCGCCACCCACCCGCTGATGCCCTTCATCACCGAGGAGATCTGGCAGCGGGTCGCCCCGCTGGCGGGAACCTGCGGCGATTCCATCATGATCCAGCCCTGGCCGGACCCGGCCTCGTTCCCGGTGGATGACGAGGCGGAGGCGGAGCTCGGCTGGATCCAGGGGCTGGTGCTCGCGGTCCGCCAGATCCGGGGCGAGATGGACATCGCGCCGGGCCGGCGCATCCCGGTGCTGCTCCAGGACGCGAGCGCCGACGACCAGCGCCTGCTCGGCATCCACGACCGTTACGTGCGCGAGCTCGCCCGCGTCTCGAGCCTTGACCTGCTGCCGGTCGACAGCCAGCCCCCGCCCTGCGCGACGGCGCTCGTGGGCGGCCTCAAGGTGCTGGTGCCCCTCGCCGGCCTGATTGACGTGGCGGCGGAACGGACCCGGCTCACGAAGAACCGCCAGAAGGCCGCCGCCGACCTCGAGCGGGTGGAGCAGAAGCTGGCGACGGAGAGCTTCACGAACCACGCGCCCGAGGCCATCGTGGCGAAGGAGCGGGAGCGCCAGCAGGCCCTGCGCCGGGACCTCGCCCGGCTCGACGACCAGCTGGCCCGGCTCGCCGCCCTCTGACCTAGCGCAGCGGCGGCAACGGCTCCCCGTCCGGGACGAACCTGAGCGCGAGGCCGTTGTTGCAGTAGCGCAGGCCGGTCGGCGCCGGGCCGTCCTTGAACACGTGGCCCTGGTGCCCCCCGCAACGGGCGCAGTGGTACTCGGTCCGGGGCACGACCAGGTGGAAATCGGTCTTGGTGGCGATGTTGGCCGGCACCAGCGGCTGGAAGAAGCTCGGCCAGCCCGTGCCACTGTCGAACTTGGCCGTCGCCGCGAACAGCGGCGAGTGGCAGGCCGCGCACACGAACGTGCCGGCGCGTTTCTCCTGGTTGAGCGGGCTCGTGAACGGCCGCTCGGTGTGCTCCTCGAACAGTACGCCGAAGGTATCGGGGGACAGGACGGCCCGGTACCGGCCGGCTGCATCGCCGGCCTTGTCGCTTGCCATGGATCCACTCCGTGATGGAATCGTTGCCTGCAGTATGGCCCAGGTGGGGCAATCTGTGCCCCAGTTCGCGCCCGGCCCCCCGGGGGTTCCGGCAAGATGGCGTGGTATCGTCGACGGGTAATTCCCCGGGTGGAACGCAGCATGGCGGCCAACGTCAGCCCCCTCGCCGGCAAGGACGACCTGCACCGGGCCCGGCAGCTGGCCGACCAGGTGGGGTCGGAGATCGGCCAGGTGATCCTGGGCAAGCAGGCGGAGATCCGCCTCGCCTTCACCTGCCTGCTCGCCGGTGGCCACCTGCTCATCGAGGACGTGCCCGGCGTCGGCAAGACGCTGCTCGCGCGCTCCCTGGCCGGCGTGCTGGGCCTGTCCTTCCGCCGCATCCAGTTCACGAGCGACATGCTGCCGGCGGACATCGTCGGCATGTCGATCCTCGACCAGTCCACGGCCACCTTCCGGTTCCATCCCGGCCCGGTCTTCTCGCACATCGTCCTGGCGGACGAGATCAACCGGGCAACCCCCAAGGCCCAAAGCGCGCTGCTCGAGGCCATGGAGGAGCACCAGGTGACCCTGGACGGCCACACCCATGCCCTGCCCGCGCCATTCTTCGTGATCGCGACCCAGAACCCCCTGCACCAGGCCGGCACGTTCCCGCTGCCGGAGTCCCAGCTCGACCGGTTCCTCATGTGCATCGGCCTCGGTTACCCGGGGGAAGCTCTTGAGCGCAAGCTCCTGCGGGGTGACGACCGGCGGGACCTGGTCGCGGACCTGCGACCGGTGGTCGACGTGCCGGGCCTCGCCGCGCTGCGCGCCGCCGCGCGGGATCTCTTCCTGTCCGACGCGCTGCTGGACTACGTGCAGGCACTCGTCCGGTTCACCCGCCAGTCCACCCAGTTCGAACTCGGCCTCTCGCCCCGTGGCGCACAGGACCTCGTCAACGCCGCACGCTGCTGGGCACTGATCCACGGGCATCCTGGCGTCCACCCGGAAGACGTGAAGGCCGTATTTGCGGCGGTGGCCGGGCACCGGCTGCGGCCCCGGCAGGGCGGCAGTGCCGCCCTCCGCGACCCGGCACATCTCGTGCTGGAGTCCGTGCCGGTGCCGTGACATGGCGCCTGCAGCGGGCAGGCCCCGCCGCCGCCTGCGAGAGTTCCTGAAGCGCCGGGTCCGGGGCTGGGCCCGCCGTCGCCAGGGTACCGATGGCGAACTGGTCGAGCTCGGCCAGCGCCGTGTCTACATCCTGCCCACCCGGAGCGGCCTCGTCTTCGGCCTCGTCTTCTTCACGATGCTGCTCGGCGCCCTGAACTACAGCAACAACCTCGGCTTCGCCCTCGCCTTCGTACTCACGGCGGTGGCGGTGGTCAGCATCCACCACTGCCAGCGGAACCTCGCCGGCCTGCGGGTCTCACTCGGTGGCTGCGCGCCGGTATTCGCCGGCGAGCCCCTCCGCTGCGAGGTGCACGTCAGCAACCCCGGGAGGACCATGCGCTGGCAGATCGCGGCCGGGCCGGCCAGCGAACGCACGCCGGCCGTGGACCTGCCCCCCGGCGGGTCGACCGCGCTCCGCCTCCGCCTCGCCACCGACCGGCGGGGAAGGCTGCCCTGCCCGGAGATCCGCCTGAGCACCCGCCACCCGCTGGGCCTGTTCGAATCCTGGGCCCTCATCCACCCCGACCGGGAACTCATGGTGTATCCGCGGCCGGCCGACACCACGGGCGTGACGCTGCCGCCTTCGGGTACGGACGTGGAGCATGCGGGCGAGACCGTCCGGGGCACCGACGAATTCGTCGGGTTGCGCCCGCCCGTCCCGGGGGAGTCGCCGGCGCGGATCGCCTGGAAGGCCCTTGCGCGCACCGGTGAACTCCTCGCCAAGGACTACCGCAGTGGCGCCGGCATCGCCTGGCTCGAATGGGACGCCGTGGTCGCGCCGGACGCGGAGCAACGCCTGGCCATCCTCACCCGGCTCGTCGTCGACGCCGAGAAGGCGGGGCGATCCTACGGCTTGCGCCTGCCCGGCAGCGAACTCCCCCCCGGCAGCGGCACCGAGCACTACCACCGCTGCCTGGCCGCGCTCGCCACCTGGACGGTGCCGTCTTGACGCCGGCGGAGTGGCAGGCCGAGCGCCCGGCAGCCACCGATGGCTCGGGTCACTCCTCCCCGGGGCAGCTGGGCTGGCTGGCCCTGCTGGTGGCGGTCGCCGTCGCGCCCCACGGTGCAGCGACGGAGGCCTGGGTAATCGCGGGCCTCGGCGTCGCCGTGTTTTGGCGACTGGGGGCCGCGCTGCGCGGCTGGGTGCTTCCGGGCCGGTTCGTCCGCGTGGCGCTCACCCTCGCGGGATCCTTCGCCGTGGTATTCACCTACCGGCGCATCTCCGGGCTCGATGCCGGCACCGCGCTGCTGATACTTATGCTGGCCCTGAAACTGCTCGAGACGCACACGACCCGCGACCGGAGCATCGTCATCCTGATTGCCCAGTTCGTGCTGTTCACTGCCTTCCTTCGCGAGCAATCGCTCGCGTCCATCCCGCAGCTGGCAGCCGGCGTGGTGATCGGAACCCTCGCGATGCTCCAGAGCGCGCGGCCATCGGGGCTGCTCGGTCTCCTCGCAGCACTCCGGTTGTCGGGACGGCTGCTGTTGCAGGCCCTGCCGCTCGCACTCGCACTGTTCCTGCTGTTCCCCCGGCTTCCGGGTCCCTTCTGGGCCCTGCCCGCCCCGGGCGGCGCCGGGCGCACGGGCCTCTCGGACCAGATCAATCCGGGCGACATCACGGCGCTCGCCCGGTCCGACGAGGTCGCCTTCCGCGTCCGCTTCAGGGGGGATGCGCCCCCACCAGCCGACCTGTACTGGCGGGGTCCCGTCCTCGAGCGGTTCGACGGTCGCCGCTGGCGCACGCAGGCCGACTCCTTGCGCGAGGGACAACGACCTCTCCTGAACTACGCCGCGGCGCCGGCCCCGCGCACCTACAGCTACGAGATCACCCTGGAGCCGCACCGGCAGCGATGGCTGCTGCCCCTGGAGACGCCGGTGGTCTGGGACGCGCCACTCAGCCGGCTCGCTGGCACGCTCGAGCTCCTGAACGAGACCCCGGTGAGCCACCGCATGGCCTGGAACGGGCGGTCGGTGGGCTCGGGAAGATTCCGGGACGACGACCCGGGCAGCATCAACCGCAACCTGCCGCCCAACACGAACCCGGAGGCCGTAGCCCTGGCACGGGAGATGCGCGCGGCCGCCGGCGACGATCGCGCCTTCCTCACCGCCATCCTCCGGCGGTTTCGATCCGAGGAGTTCTACTACACCCTCGACCCCCCCGCGCTCGGCGCCCAGCCGGTCGACGACTTCCTGTTCCGGACGCGGGCGGGGTTCTGCGAGCACTACGCCTCGGCATTCGCCGTGCTGGCCCGGGCCGCCGGAGTGCCGGCCCGGGTCGTCGCGGGCTACCAGGGCGGTGAACGCAATCCCGTTGCGGACTACTGGATCGTCCGCCAGTCCGATGCCCACGCCTGGACGGAAGTCTGGCTGGAGGGGCACTGGGTTCGTTACGACCCGACCGCCGCCGTCGCCCCCCAGCGTATCGAAGGCGGTCTCGAGGCGGCCCTGCCCGAGTTCACTTCCGAAGGCCTGCCCCTGCTTGGGCGAACCGCCTGGGCCGAGCGACTGGCGCTCAACTGGGATGCGATCAACGCGACCTGGGACCGCTGGGTGCTGGCCTTCGGCCCGGACCAGCAGTCGGCATTGCTGGAACGCCTCGGCTTCGAGTCGCCGTCGCTGCGCGACATCGCACTGGTATGCGCCCTGACCGTGAGCGCCATCCTCCTGGTGTTCACGCTGGCCGGCCTGCGCACGACCCGCGTCCGGCGCGACCGGCTGGAGGAAGCCTGGCAACGCCTCTGTCGCCAGCTTGCCCGCACGGGCCGGGCACGGCTGCCCCACGAGGGCCCGGCGGAGTACGTGGCCGCGATCGGGGTCCTGCGTCCCGAACTCGCCCCGGCCGCGGATGCCCTGGCGCGCCACTACCTCCGCCTGCGCTACGAGAAGTCGCCGACGGCCACCGAGGTGAAGAGATTCGCGACCCTCGTGCGCAACCTCAGGGTGCCGCGGGCACCCGTACCCTGGTCAGCAGGAGCAACCCGGCCCCGAACAGCACGATGATCGAGAGGATGCCGATGCGCTGGCTGCCGGAGAGCAGGGTCACCGTGCCGGCGAGGATGGGCCCGAGGACCGACGAGAACTTGCCGAGCATGTTGAAGAACCCGAAGTACTCCCCGCTCTGGTCCGGCGGGATCAGGCGCGCGTAGAGCGAGCGGCTGAGGGACTGCACGCCACCCTGGACCAGCCCGATGGCTGCAGCCAGCCCGTAGAATTCCGGTGCGGTCGTCAGGAAGACGGCCAGCAACGCGGCGACGATGTACACCGCGAGGCCAAGGTAGATGCCGCGCTTGGGTCCGATGCGACCCGCGAGCGCGCCGAACCCGATGGCCGCGGGGAAGCCGAGGAAGTTCGTCAGCAGGATCGCGCCCGTGACATCGGTGGCGGACAGGCCCTGGGACAACCCGTAGTCCACCGCCATCTTGATGATCGTGTAGACGCCATCGATGTACAGCCAGTAGGCCGCGAGGAACCAGACCAGGTTGCGGTCGCCACCGAGCTTGCGCACCGTCCCCGCGAGCTGGGCAAGCCCGGCGCGAAAGGCGCCGGACGCCGGCGCCGGGCCCGCCCGTCGCTCCGTCACCCAGAGCAGCAGCGGCACCGTGAACGCGGCCCACCAGATCGCGACCAGGATGAAGGCGAGGTCGATGGCCGCCGGGGGGCCCGACAGGCCCAGCCGGCCAGGGTCCGCCAGCACGAGGATGCTCACGGTGAAGAGCAGCGCTCCCCCGAGGTAGCCGAGTGCATAGCCGAGGGACGACACCCGGTCGAAGGCCTCGGGCGGGGCCACGTCAACCAGCATCGCATCGTAGAGGCTGTTGGCGGCGAAGAATCCCGTGGATGCGAGCACGAAGAGCAGCAGGGCGGCCTGCCAGCCACCGGGCCCCACGAGGGCCAGGGCCGCGGTGGCTAATATCCCGAGGCCGGTGAAGGCCGCGAGCCAGGGCTTTCGCCGGCGGGCCTGGTCGGTCATGGCACCGAGCAGCGGGGCGAGCAGCACGACGATGAAGCTCGCGGCGCCATTGGCGAGGCCCAGGCGGAATGTCGTCACCGTACTCGCCGCCCCGTCGTTCCAGGCACCCGCCAGCATGACGGGCACGAAGGCGGTGAGCACGACGAGGGCGTAGGCGGAATTGGCCCAGTCGTACAGTGCCCAGGCCAGCACCGGGCGGCTGCGCCAGGACCAGGCGCTCAAATGTTCAGCGCCGCTGGCGGAACCGGTGCACGAGGACGACGGCATCCTCGGTGCCACCCCGCGCCCGGTAGTACCCGCGCCGCCGGCCGAGCGGTTCGAATCCGGCCCGCTCGTAGAGGGCCAGCGCGCGGCTGTTCGATGGCCGGACCTCCAGGTACATGCCGTCCGCCCCTGCCAGCCGGGCGAGCTCCATGAGGTGCTCGAGCAGGCGGCGCGCGTTGCCCATCCGGCGGGCGGATTCGGAGAGGGCGAGGTTCAGGAGATGGGCCTCGCCGGCGGCCACGGACATGATCCCGTAGCCGATCACCTTGCCGCTGTGCTCGAGGACCAGGCTCGTGTAGCCGGCGAGCAGGCAGTCCCGGAAGATGCCGGGACTCCAGGGAAACTCGTAGGCTGCCTGCTCGATGGTGGCAACGGCGGTCACATCCGTCTGCCGCATCTCGCGGATGCGGGCCTGGACCACCCGGAGCTCAGCGCTCATGGCCGGTGGCCGCAGCCGGCGCGGCGTCGGGCAGGACCGTGCTGCGCGCGAGGCAGAGGTCCTCCCAGGCCTTGCGCTTCTGGCCCGGGCTGCGCAGCAGGAAGGCCGGATGGTAGGTCACCACGAGCGGAATGCCGCCGGGCCCGTAGCGATGGACCCGTCCCCGGAGCTGGCCGATCGGGGTCTCGACCTTCAGCAGCTTCTGGGCGGCGATGCGGCCAACCGCGAGCAGCAGGCGGGGCTGCACGAGGGCGATCTGTCGCTGGAGGTATCCCTCACAAAGGTCTGATTCCTCTGGCTTTGGGTCCCGGTTATCTGGCGGACGGCACTTCAGGATGTTGGCGATGTACACCTGCTCCCGGGGCGCGCCGGCGGCCCACAGCATCTCGTTCAGCAGCTGGCCGGCCCGGCCCACGAACGGCTCGCCCCGCAGGTCCTCGTCCGCCCCGGGAGCCTCGCCGACCACCAGCCAGGCCGCGCGCCGGTTGCCGACACCGAAGACGACCCGGTTGCGGGTCGCGTGCAGTGCGCACTTCGTGCAGGCAAGGGCCTCGCGTTCCAGTTCTTCCCAGCCGGGCGCGGGTGGCCTGGGCGCGGTTGCGACTGGCGCGACGGCCGGGGCCGTGCGGTCCCGCCGGATCCAGAGCGGAATATCGAGGGCATTCAGGGCCTCGCGCTGGCGGGCAGTGAAGGCGGGGATCGGCCGGTTCATGGCGGCGAGGCCGTGGCGTTCAGTCGTCGAGGCCGGGTGCGCCGGTGGCCCGACGATCCCGGCCGCTCTGGCGGCGTTGCCGGCGCCACACGGCGTTCAGGATGCCGGAGAGGGCATAGATCGACGCAATGGCGAAGCACACGGTGGGTGGATCAATCGCGATCAGGACGAAGACGAGCGGGATCACGAAGACGTAGGCGAACGAGATCCGGCCCCGGGGCCCGAGCTCCTTGAAGCTGTAGTAGGCGAGGCTCGAAACCATGAGCACGCCCGCCGTCACCGTGATGGCGGTGCTGACCGCCAGCGCGGGCAGGCCGCCAATCCCCTGCTGGGTCTGGAACCAGACCATGCTCGCCACCAGCCCCGCGGCCGAAGGACTTGGCAGTCCCTCGAAGAAACGCCGGTCCGCGGTCTTCGCCGCCACATTGAAGCGCGCGAGCCGGAGCGCGGCGGCGACCGCATACAGGAAGGCCGCGAGCCAGCCGAGCTTGCCCCAGGCCCAGCCGAATCCACCGAGTGACTTGAGTCCCCACTGGTAGACGATGATCGCGGGCGCCATGCCGAAGGCCACCATGTCGGCCAGGCTGTCGTACTGCTTGCCGAACTCGGACTCCGTATGGGTGAGCCGGGCAAGCCGCCCGTCCATGCCGTCGAGGAGTGCGGCGATGAAGATCGCGATGCAGGCAGGCTGGTAGTTGCCGTCGATGGACGCCACGATGCCATAGAAGCCGGCGAACAGCGTGCCGGTCGTCAGCAGGTTCGGCAGGAGATAGATCGCCCGCCGCCTGGGAATCGTCCCGGTGTCGTCCGGATCTGCCATGACTGGTTCCAAAACCCCTGCGGCAGGGCGCGCTGCCGCGGTTCATATTGCCACGGGCCGACTACCAGATACAGCGCGCGGGGCCAGCCGCGCGGGGACAACCCGGTTCCCGCGGGCTAGAATGCCGCGCCGGCCCGTACCGATCCGCCAGAGACCCGAGCCCCATGCGCCTCTCCCAGCTGCCACTCGCGACCCTCAAGGAAGTGCCCGCCGACGCCGAGATCGTCAGCCACCAGCTGATGCTGCGCGCAGGGCTCATCCGCCGGCTGTCCTCCGGCCTCTTCACCTGGATGCCCCTCGGCCTGCGGGTGCTGCGCAAGGTCGAGCGGATCGTGCGGGAGGAAATGGACCGGGCAGGCGCCCTCGAGCTGCTCATGCCGGCGGTCCAGCCGGCGGAGTTGTGGCAGGAAACCGGCCGCTTCCAGGCCTATGGGCCCGAGTTGCTGCGCATCAAGGACCGCCACGAACGCGACTTCATCGTCCAGCCCACCAGCGAAGAGGTCAT